>QHWY01000075.1 GCA_003223875.1 Acidobacteriota bacterium
CAGGATTTTTTGTGCAAAGCCCATGCAAACGGTTGGGGGTGACGGTTTGCCACGCGAGATTCGGTTCCGGTAAACGTTAGAGCCAGCCTCAGGGCGGACCATCGACTGGCGTCTGCCGCCCTATCGCACGGACACCTCGCTGTCTAAGCAGAAGCAGGCCGATGCGCCCGGAGGAAAGAACGTATCTGACGTACCGCTAGGGGAATCCGCTCCTTGGGCTCCTTCCACGGGTATATGCTCACTTCGGCCTTCGGGGCGAGCATCGCGGCCTCCATGGCGACCGCGTACGGATGCGCCGGGATGTCGTCCGGCAGGATCAGTACGGGCGTCTGGCAATTGCGCACGAAATCGCGCGTCACCGTGAAAACGAAGTCTGGGTTGGTGCGATACATCTTGGTCAGAAATTTCTGGACCATCTCCATCGTGATGTCAGGCCGGCGCTTGACCAATTCCGGCCCCCAACCCGTCATATTGGTGTCGTAGTTCAGGGTGGGCATCTCCGGCCGCCAACCGCTCGGCTGCGCCAGCACGGCCCCCACAACACGATCAGGCGCCCGCTTCAAGAGATTCCAGACGAAGGGGCCGCCAATGCAGAAGCCCATCACCATGAACTTATCGATGCGCAGGTGATCCATCAGGCCGATGTGGTCATCGGTGTATGAATCCCACGGCCGGTCGATCTCGAGCGGACCGGAGGACTGGCCGTCATTGGCGTTGCGCAGGTCGGAGGCGATCGAACGGTACTCTCCCTTGAACTCCTTGATCGGGTCGAAGGGGCCGCGGGCCAAGCCGGATATCGTGGAGTTCAATCCCCCACCGGCAATGAGCAACAACGGGAAGCCGGAACCGGTCTCCTCATAATGGATGCGAACGGGGCCCTTTTCGTAAAAGGACATGGTAGTTCCTCCTTGCCTAAGTTGCGTTTCATAATTACGGTTACTTATGGTTCGGCAGAGCCGCATTCCCCTCCTCGCAGAGGAGGGGAGGATGCGCCACCAATAAGATGGCGCGAAGCCACCGAAAGCGGCGCAGACGGGGTGGTCAGACCGGCACGTCCTGGATTTCGCCGAACTGACCACCCCGGCTTCGCGCCACCCCTCCTCTGCGAGGAGGGGAATTCGTCAACGCAATTTTCAAACGCAACACTAGGTTGTTGAGCAAACACGCGCCGCACTGCAGCCATCGCTGTCGCGACGGCGCCCGTTGCCAGTATTTTGCGTCTGATCAGATCCATAATCGGCCTCTCTCTGGATCATTGTTATGGCGAGCGGCTCAAACCGCCGGAGTGCTGAAGCCGCTGGTCAATTTTCCGGTCTGATCCGTAATGCGCAATCTTATAGCACAGGTTCTCTTGCCGCTGAAGCGCGAATGGTATTTTAACAGATCAAAAGACACCACACTAGCGGTGGAACAGCCTGCGGACGCTATCACTGATTGCGGGAGCGATTGCGGGAGCGCGGATTGCGGGGGCGCGCAGTTGTACGTGAATCTCGGTGCTCTGACTCGACATCAACTGCACGTCGCGGACCTCGGGGCTGTATCGGGGATGGCTCACACGCACGCGATAATGGCCCTCATCTAACGGATACCTTGCCTTCCCGGACCCGTTAGGCTTTAGGGTCGTAACGATAGCATCCCGAGAAGTCAGGATTTCGATTGTCGCATCCGGCACAGTCTTGCCCGTCTTCGCATCCTGCACAATCGCGACGAGTTCAGCTTTTTGGGGAGCGGGCCGGAAGAAAGCGGCAAGAGCGCCGGCGATCGACAAAATGCCTGCCGCAAGACCGACGAAAGTCTGAAGCTTTGAAAAAGACATATTCAAACCACCTTTTTCGGTTGGTGTCGTAGCATTGTCAAGACCTCTTGAAAGCGATTCACGTAAGATCATGTGAAAGGAAGGAGGCATAATGCCCGAACGACAACGACTGCTCGAACTCGCCTTAAAAGGACTCGCAGCGGAACGAGCGAAAATTGATGCCGAAATTGCTCAAATCCGAACTCAGCTTGGCCACCCATCCTCAGCCACCAAAGAAGAGGAAGGAGGAAATCGGGCTAGGCCCTCACGCAAGAAGAGACGAACGATGAGCGCTGAAGCGAAACGGAAGATCTCCGAAGCCATGAAACGAAGGTACGCCGAGTTGCGTAAAGCGGCTAAAAAGTAAATCGTAGTCCCGGTCTTCAGTAGATTGGGCGGTATATTTGCGAGTGCCGCGACAGCGCCGTTGCGTCCTTTGAGGGAGAGAACGATGGGTTGACCCAGGTACGTATGAACTACGGCGGCATAACTCTCGCCTCGCCACCGCCACGGCTCATGCAGGATGCTCGTGATTCATGCGCCGCTTAGAAAATTACTTCAACTGATCCCGCACCTTGGCGATGCCGGCCTTCGCGCAGGCTTCCTCCATGGGCTGGCCACCCGGCGCCCCGCTCAAGCCGACAGAGCCGATTGCCTCTTCACCGATCATGATCGGAACACCGCCGCCGAGCGGAATGACATCCGCGAGACTGCGCTGACCGGTTACGTCGCCTTCGGCGGTGCGTTTCGCCCAGTCGGCGGAAGTTCGCCGGAACGTCAGTGCCGTATAGGCCTTGCGGCGGGCGAGTTCGAGATTGTGGGGAGACGCTCCATCGCCCTGGAGAAATACGCGCAGCCGGCCGGCGCGATCGAGAACCGCCACCGATACTCGCGGCGTGCATTCAGTCAGCGCGGTTTCCGCGATCACCAAGGCCATCTTGATCGAAATGTTTTTCTCGGAGAGCACTTGTGCTCCTGCCGACGAGGATGCTGCAACGAGTGCCGCCAAACCAGTCACCAGGCCCAATCGAATCGACATAGAATCCTCCCTTGTCACTACCCGAGCTATCCACGGCCGTTGCGGCAGCGGACGATGCCGGATTATGTCACACACCAGTCTATTTGATAACCGCCCCACTTGCCGACGCATCTAGGCTTGCCAGCCGCTATCGATTCGATTGAAGGTGTGCAGAGGTGGTGGACCTGAAAGACAATGATTCTTCCGCTACGGCTTCAACGCTAAAGGCCGTTACTGCCTGGGGTCGACTCGATGTAAAACTCCAGAAAGGCAATAACCATTGCAAATACGAGTGGCCCGATGAACATTCCTAAAATGCCAAAGTAGCCGATTCCGCCCAAAATACTGAAGAACACCACCAGCGTGTGCATGCCAACTCGGCCTTCGATCAACTTTGGGCGTAGAAAGTTATCGATTCCCCCCACAACAACGACCTGACTCCCAAAGAACATCAGTGCACGACCGTACGAACCGACGACAAGCAGGTAAAGCGTCCAGGGCACCCATATCGAGGCTGAACCGATCACGGGTACGAGGGAGAGCAGGGCGGTCAATGCGCCCCACAGAATCGGATTACGCAGGCCAAGCGCGAGAAAAATCACCCCGCTGAGGATTCCCTGGACCAGCGCTGTTACCAGAGTCCCGAGGACGGTCGCCTTTGTCACCACGCGGAATCGCTCGACAAACAGGTTCTCCTGCCTATTCGACAGCGGACTGATCCAACGAGCGCCTTCAGCAAAGTACGCCGAATCGCGGAGCAGGAAGAACAGCACAACGAGCATGATGAAATAGTCCATCAGGAAATTGAACGCACCCGTCGCAAACGTCGCGGCCACGGCAAGAGCAGCTACTCCTATCTGCTGTGCCTGCGATCCTAGCTTCGTGCCGATGTCGAAGTTTTCGAACCCCAACGAAGTCGGCAGCCACGGTTGAATCTTTCTCAGTATCGGATTCGCGCCCGGGTCCAGCCATGATGCAATCTTCTTCACGGTCTCCGGATCCCTGAGATTCTGATAGGCGTCGTTCGCCTCACCGGCAAGCGAGATGGAAAGAAATAGAACAGGCAGCACTATCGCCACCGTAAGCCCGAGACAAATGCCAAGTGAGGCGAGGGTTCTGCGGTTGCCCATTCGCCGGGCGAGTGCTTCATAAATCGGATCCAACAAAGTAGACAGGATCAGCGCCAGAAAAATCGGCATCAGAAAGGGCTGCACCATGCGGAAACACAGGTAGAGAACGACGCCGAAGATGGCGAGCAGGAACCACTGCCCCAGAGTCTTTCCCGTGACTAACATCGCAGGGGTAGATATATCGACGCCGGACCGGACACGATGAGTTGAGGGAGCCCGAGTTGCCAGCTAATTCCGAACGTATTTCGTCACGCCCCTCAATGTGGCTTCGGCAGTATAGATGTTACCGGCAGCGTCGATGGCGATGCCTTCTCCCATCGCGCCATCCGGAGCATCCGTCTTATGGGCCGGGATGAAGACCGTTACCTTGCCGTCTTTGAGACTGCCGATGCGGATTCCCCTGAGCCAGCCTGGGTGAACCCGTTCGGTGGATTCTGAATCGGCCGTGTAAATAATGTCGTTCTTGTCGATCGCCAGCCCGCTGGTGCGGCCGAAGTCGTCGTATTCACGAATGAATTTGCCGTCCTTGGTCAGGATCTGGATGCGATGGTTGTGCCGGTCGGCCACGATCAATTGGCCTTTCGAGTCGAATTCGAGCGCGTGCGGCGTGCGGAACTCGCCTGGGCCCGTTCCTGTTTTGCCGATGGTTCGGAGGAACTTTCCGTTCTTGTTGAAGACGGAGATTCGTCCCACGAGATTGGGATCGGTAACGTCCGTATGGCTTTCCGCGACATACACGTCACCATTGCCGGGATCGGTTAGCACGTCGGTGGGCTCCGTCAGGGCTTCCGGAGGGTTACCCCGCATGCCGGGTTTTCCCAGCGTCATGAGAACCTTGCCCTCAGGGCTGAACTTGACGACAACGCTTCCTTTATTTTGTTCGCCGGGGAACTTCTTGAGGTCATCCGTGCCCGGAGCTCGCGCATCGGTCACCCATACATTGCCGTCTCGATCGACATGGATGCCATGTGGCCACACGAACATGCCGCCGCCAAAGCTGCCGATCTCCTTGCCTGATTCGTCGAAGTGGTGGACCGGGTTTGCCTTCGTGCCGAGACACCCCGGCACCGGGCCGGGCGAACACCGATCCGTTGCCCACACCGTCTTGCCGTCGCGATCAACGGCGACCCCGTTGGAACCGCCCCACGCTCTTCCTTCGATGTGTGCCCAATCGCGGATGACACGATACGGATTCGCGCCGTTATTCACGGATTGAACTTTATCGGTCTGTGGCGTTCCACCCCGCGCCTGCGCCTGCAGAGTGCTTCCGCGCAGCGCCAGGCAAACAACGACGCTCACTACGGGCAACCAGAATCTCGTGTAACCTGAAACAAACATGAGATGCTCCAATCTGTGGAAGTGAAATCCGTTCTCGTGTTCCTGTTTATGCGTCTCTTCCCCGCATGTCAAGCGTATTCCGGACCGGAAATTCCGCAGTGTATTAAAACCGGCGGTTCAGTTCGACGTAAGCGAAATTCGCCTTTGGACCGCCGGGATAGATGCTTCGAATCACGGCCTTGCCCGAAGCGTGGGCAACATAAAATGTGAACGTCGTCTGCGCATCGAACTGGTAATCTGCGCTCAGATCGAATACATCCGCGAATCGTTTCTGGCCGCCGGAAGGACGCCCGGTATATCCAAATGTCTGTTTCTGAAAAGCTCCGCCTCCGATGTACCAAAGATCTCTGGCGCTCACCAGATTGACTAAATGAGCTTCGGTTCGAAGAATCAGCTTTCGATGAGGTGTAACGGTCAACTGAGCGAAACCGTCTTCATTGTTCATCAGGTTATAGAGAGGAAAACGGGCAAACGGGCGTGGAGTCGGCAGTTCTTGAAAGAACGTGCCATGCGTCCGGCCCGACGGATCGTTGTCTCCGCTTCCGCGAAAGTAGCCGCCGCGCAACCATGGTTTCAGTTGCACATTATTCCACTGGTAGCCGGATTCGGCCGCAAGCGCGTTTGCGCGATGAGCCAGCATCCCCCACGTTCCGGTTTGGATCGCCGCCCAGAATAGGACATCGGTTTTGCCGCTCCCCAACGTAAAAACATTGACGTAGTTCCCACCAATCGTCGCGATGTGGATCGCCTCGTGGTCCTGTGCGCGTATAGCGAGCGGCCGCGCATCAGTCTTGAGCACATTCCGGCCATCGCGATAGTACGTCGCGAAGACTCGCCCTTCGCCTTCTCCAACCGATCGATGGATCTTCGACCATGCCCCATACACCATTTCAACGTTCAGGTCCCTCATTCCTTTGACCTGAAAAACACCTTCCGTTGGGCGGGCAGCCAAGAAGGTCAGGTTGGAGTTGGCTCCGCCGCGTGAGAAATGGATCCCATCCAGACTGCGCTCAACGTGAGTAAATCCGAAGTTGCCGATCAGGCGATTGGCGACTCGATCTCGAACGACCTCGCCGAGCGGTCCTTCGGCGATCAATTCAAGTCCGTCCCCGAATTCGAATCGGCCAAGGCGCAATGTACTCGCCTGATCTCCAGCAAGGTCCTTGATACGGACAAAAGCTTGTTTCAGGAAGATGCCGACCGTGCGATCCGGATTGGCCGCGTAGTATGTCGCTCCGAAGCCGAGTTGTCCTTGAGGAGCGGGTGCAATGGCATGCGCCGGCAGGCCGATCAACCAGGGCACTGCCAGCTCAAACAGCCAATCGTGGGAACGGAATTGCCGGCCGGCGGAGACACGAAGCAGGGAGGCACCATATCCGTAGCTATTATCAGCTTGCTGCGCTTTGAAGAAATCCCAATCCTCGAATCGAAGCCTCAGGCTGCCGTTAACGGTCCAACCCGCAACGCGAACGATTCGAGGCGACGTTGACGCAGAAGATTCTCCGCCAGGCTGCGCAAAGCCGGACTGCGAGAGCAACGCTAATCCGAGAATCCAAATCAAGACACGCACTCGGACCAATGTTACTTCGCCGGGACGGGCCGTTCCGTAATAATGGGGCGCAAGTCGAGCGTCCACGTAAGCGGCACCGATGCCGGGTTGTAGCAGATCTTGTCGTCGCACGCCTGGTACTCGAGTGTTCCTGCTATCGTTACCGCATTCTTGTCACGCAATGCAGCCTGAGCTTGCGGTGTTCCTTCGAGAATGACTTCTTGAATCAGCGTGAACGGTTTCTGAAACACCGGAACCCGTTCGTTTAGTGGCTTGAAAAAATAAATCTCCGATGCCGGATATTTCACCGGAATAGTACGTACAAACGGCTGAGCAGCGATGTTCAGGCCGATGACGCGGTAATTCTTCGCTCCCGGCGCGTAGACATGGATTCCGTCGTGCGGTTGAATATCCAGGGCGATGGAAAAGCGGTTCCCCGGCGCAACCGCGGAATCGCTGGGATAGGTCGTGATCTCCAGATGTGCGGTGGACACCTTCGTGCCGGCGACGGGTGCGACTCGGGCGTTGAGCCTCATCATGATGCTCGACACGGTATTGCGCTCAATATAGAAGTCTTCAAAATATCGCGATACGATGCGGCCCTGCCAATCGAGGATGAACGTGCCCGGAAAAGCGATTCCCACCTGCGACGGATTCGGATTCCGAACCGAGACATATCTCTCGATTTCCGCCTTCACGGCCGGGTCATCTTTATCCGGTCCCATCGCCCATTCGGGAACGGGATTCAGAATGCCGTATCGCTTGATGGTTGCGGAACCACCATCCGAAAGCAATGGAAATGTAATCCCGCGTTGTTTTGCGAATGCTGCGATAATTTCCGGAGGATCGTAGCTGATCGCCGCCAGACCCAACCCCTTCTTCCGAAGTTCATTCACGCGGCCTTCGAGCTCCACGAGCTGCGTTTTGCAGTACGGTCACCAATCAGCCGACCGGTAGAAGACAAGCATCGCCCCGTTCGGACCCATGATCGACTGAAGTGTCCAGGTTTTTCCGTGCTGATCCTTGAGACTAAAATCGGGCACGTGCTCCCCAACCTGAGGTCCTAACTTAGAAAGATCGATCTTCGACCGGACCGTTGTTTGTGGACTCTTCGGCGTCTGCGCTGCCAGCCCCACGGTCAACGTAAGCGCCAACCATACAAAAATGGGCGGCTTCATAGTTTTCATAATTTACACCAAATGAATTTCGCACCGCACAGTTTACAATTCCAGGACCGCCAAGTAACTTCTAAACACGATGGAGCACATCCCGCCGGATTTCGAAGCGCCTTTCCCCATCATCGCTGAGACTGCTTCCGATGCCATCATCACGATCGACGAGCGGAGCACGATCCTCTTTGTAAACGCCGCGGCAGGACGGATTTTCGGCTATTCCATTTCTGAAATGCTGGGCCAGCCGATGATGATGCTCATGCCCGAATATTTGCGGTTTGTCCATGAAGTGGGATTGCGTCGGTACATCGAAACTGGGCAACGGCACATTAGCTGGCAGGGCATGGAGCTGCCCGGACTCCGAAAGGACGGAAGAACTGTCGCTCTGGAGATTTCTTTTGGCGAGTTCAAACTGAATGGCCGGCGTCTGTTCACCGGCATTGCCCGGGATATCACCCAGAGAAAACACCGGCAACGCCTGAGGTCGGCCTATATCGCTGCCGTTCGCGTCCTTGCTGAACACCCATCATCGGAATCGGTTTTGGCAGAAACTTTGAGCGCCATCTGCGGTGCACTGGAGTGGAAAGTCGGCATTCTTTGGAATGCGGACAGCGTGGCGAATGTCCTCCGCCAAACCGCGAGTTGGTGCGAACGCGACGAATTAACGGAATTTGTGCGTCACAGCGCGGATTTCACCTTTAGCAAAGGTGTTGGGTTGCCCGGCCGCGTGTGGACAACAAATCAAGCCGCGTGGATTTTACGACTCCGCGACGATCCGAACTTCCCTCGCAGGGATCTCGCCAGCCAATTCGAACTAATTTCCGGTGCGGCTTTTCCCGTCATCGCTGACCATGAAGTGATCGCTGTGATGGAGTTTTTCAGTACGGATATTCAGCCTCCCGATCAAGAACTCCTTGACACCTTCATGACGATCGGCCATCAGATGGGCCAGTACATGGAACATAGGAACGCCGAGGAGGCCTTAGCAAAGAGCGAAACGCAATTGCGGCATCTCGTCGCGAGTGAGAAGGAGGCTCGCCGCGAGGCAGAAGCAGCCAATCGGATGAAAGATGAATTCCTCGCCATACTTTCCCATGAATTGAGGACGCCGCTAACCTCCGTGTTCGGCTGGGTACAAATGCTGCAGAACCGCGCTACTGATCCAGAGATAACTGCGAAAGCACTCAACGTGATCGATCGCAACCTCCGAGTTCAAGCCAAGCTGATCGAGGATCTCTTGAATGTTTCGCAAATCATTACCGGTAAGTTGCAAATCCAGCGCGACACAATCGACGCCGTCCAGATTGTCATGGCAACAATTGAGACAATACGACCGTCCGCCGATGCAAAACAGATCACCCTAAAGCTCGAAAGCGATCGACCGTTACCGGCGCTCTCGGCCGATCCCGCGCGTCTCCAACAGATTGTTTGGAATCTGCTATCCAACTCTGTGAAATTCACTCCGAAAGGCGGAAGCGTTATTGTAAACGTGCGACAGTCGGGTAGCGAATTAGAGATCGCCGTGAGCGATACAGGCGAAGGTATTTCACCCGAATTCCTACCCCAGGTTTTCAATCGATTCAGCCAAGCGGACGCGTCGAAAACACGCCGGCATAGCGGCTTAGGATTGGGCTTAGCTCTGGTCAGGCAATTGATCGAATTGCACGGAGGAACAGTCCGCGTAGCAAGTCCAGGCGTCGGCAAGGGGAGCACATTTACGGTCAGCTTCCCGCTACCGCCAATTTCCACGAGTTCCCCGAAGCCGAACACATTCACAACGAAGAGCAGCGACACTTCACCGCTCCAAGATGTTCGAGTGCTCCTGGTTGAAGATGAACCCGATACACGAGAAATGATCGCCCACGCGTTGCAGGAGTTCGGCGCGTCGGTAGCTCAGGCTTCTTCCGCTGCCGAAGCATTTCGCGAATTCGTATCTACCACACCCGACATTCTTGTCAGCGATATCGCGATGCCTGACGCGGACGGCTACCAGCTTCTGGCAATGATTCGGGCACAGGCTCCGGAACCCCCTCCCGCCGTAGCGATCACAGCCTACGCGACGGCAGCCGAAAAAGAACATGCCCTCCGTTCCGGATTTCAGGCACACCTCAGCAAACCCGTTGAACTTTCGAAATTGGTTTCTGTAATCGCTGGCCTCGTCAGGCGAACCGACTATTGATGCCGGTCAATCCGTCTCACAACGGCCCCATCGGCTGTGCCCGAGCCTTCCCGCGTTCCATCACACCCGAACGGCCGGAATCTTGAAATTGCTCGCCTTCGCGTGCTCACGGGCGGGCGCCCAAGTACGGATTAGGATGCCCGCTACTGAGGCTTCACAAATAAACCAACCAGCCCAGCCGCGCCCTTGGCGTGAGACGGCGTCGGGGCCGGTGGGGCGAGCTTTGCCAAGAACTCCTCTCGGGTCAGGCCGGCCGGCAATTCCTTCGGATCGAGGTCGGTCGCTATCACGACGAACGTATAGTGGTGAGGCGTGCCCGGCGGCGTGCAGGGACCTGAAAAATACCCGACTCCCTGTGTGCTCTTGCCACCCACGTATTTGTCGGATGGTTTGCTGACCTCGCCTTCGGCAAAACTGGTCACTGAAGCGGGAATGCCATATGCGACCCAGTGATGCACACCCGCACCGCCCCGGCCTTCAGGATCCTCCATCAGGATGGCGAAGCTCTTCGTGCCATCCGGCACGCCGGTCCACGATAACTGCGGCGACACATTTTGGCCGACACAGTTCGGATTGTTCGACAAATTGTTGGCAATTTTCCGTGGCATCATCTGGCCGTCTTTGAAGGTCGTCGACGTCAAGGTGAATGGATCAGCCGCACGCACGGTGGCTGCCATTGCCAAAATTATCGCGGCTGCCGCGATCAGATTTCGCAGATCACGCTCTGAAAACATAAGGGGTGCCTCCATTTTAAGAGAAGATAGCGGGAATACCTGACCGGACGGACACATCGTAGCGCGCTGATGGATTCTGTCAAGTGGATAACTGAGGGAGGACGACAGAACATAGAGATGTTCGTGATGCGGGGGGAAATGCGATTGCTAAATGCTAAGCGGATCAGAATCCCAGCCGCAACAGGAAGCGGAACGTGCGCCCGTCGTTCAGCGTATTCGTAATCTGTCCGAAATTCGGAGCGGTCAGGTTGAGGCCCGGTTCGGCGAATTGGGGGGTGTTGGAGAGATTGATCGCCTCTGCCCGGATGGTCATGTTCCAATCCCGCGGCAGGGTCCAGGTGCGGCCTAATGAGGCGTTCAAGTTCGCGATCTTGCCCTTTCGAAAAGTGTTGCGGCCCAGGTTGCCCGCCATTTCCATGGGCGCCCGGATGAAGCGAAACGCCGAGCGCGGCAGCAATCGGACCGAGGTATCCGGATTCCCGATGGTTCGTCCCAGGACGGAAGGATCGACCACGTACGGGCGGTCGCCGCTGCTCCCATCCACCTTGCCAAAACCGGGACCCTAAAGAATACAAGGAAAGGCGCTGGAACAATCCACCGCGTCGCTCGAATGCAAAGGCCAGTCAGAGCTTTAGGTATTCTAGATTCACCGCCAAGGTCATCAGATTTTTCACTGATCCTGCTGGACAAACTCTGAATCCAAATGGGATAACATCTGCTTCGAAATCGGCAAATGAGTATCCCGGGTGCAGCTCGATGATGATGATACCCACCTTCTTTAACCATTCCTTTTTTGCGGCCCGAAAAACTCTCCTCTCTGCTCCCTCAATATCTATCTTGAGCAAATCAATTTGATCCAGCCCTGCGATCCCCATAATATCGGCAACAGTAAAACACTGTACCGGCGTACCAATGATCTCTCCTTCTTCTGGCGACAGCAGGTGTCCTTCCCAGCTGTGTCCGCTCATGTCGAAATGCGCAGTCGCTGAATCGTCGCTTACTGCTCCTTCTAATAACGTGAATCGCGGACCCAAGAATCCGAGATTCCGTTGGAGCAGTGAAATATTGGATGTGTTTGGTTCGACACAGACAAACCGCGCTTCACGGAAAAGACGATGGTAGTAGAGTGACACCAACCCCACGTTCGCTCCAAGGTCAACCACCGTGCGAACCTTGCTGCACCACTCAACCGGAATTCTGTAACACTGTGACAAGAATATTTCAAAAAAAACGAAGAAATCCCCCGAGTGGGTCCTTAGCCAGATGGGAATACTCTGATTCGACAGACGTACGTGGTACAGAACGGCATGGGACGGAACAGCATAGTGCCATCTGAATACGTTGCCAAAATGGAAACGCAACGTATTCGAGGCCAATCGAAAGCCCTCTTTTTTCGTCACCCCCATTCTGAAGCAAAGACGGATTTCTTTGCCATATTGGGTAAGATGTTTCAACATGCGTAGGAGGTCGAAAAATCGGATGTTGGAAGTTATTGAATCCATTGATCGATTTTCGACCTCCTTAGGAGTTGAGGAGGGGAGTCCCAGTCTGAGACTCCAACGTCCTTAGCCAAAGTTCCAGAGTTAACAGCGCCCATATTTGATGACTTGAATCTTCTTGCCCTTGACGATGCTGCGAGACAAGCCCAGACACGGTTTTGGCATCGAAAAGTCTACGCCGTAAAGGAGGCCGCATCAAAGCCGTGGCGAATGACTACAAACTTCTCCGCTGCCAGTGCAGGATAACTCTTGCGCACCATGTTGCTCATCGCAATGCTTGGAGTCACAATCTTCACAGCAGAACACATTGCCTGGTAGGCTGGAACGCCGAATTTTCGCGTCCAATCTTCCCATAACTCCTGCTTTCGATAGGTAATAATCGCAGAAGTAAATAGGATTGCGCTGAAAAAGGATCTGCGCACGCATAGGGGCGCGGTTCAGAGGGTTGCGGGACGTCGTACAACGGGTCTTCTGTAAACTTTCTGGGGGGCGATTTTCTGGGGGGACGGCAGCTGAATCAGAGCCGGTGATGCGATCAAGAACCCAGTCAAAGGGAATCTCCGCGCTGATGGCATTACAGTGCTGGCAGGATTCGATCAGCTTCTCGACCTTTCGAAATGTCGCAGACTCGATGAGGAGAACGTTCTGTTGTTCACGAGTGGGATCGAAGAAGGCGTTCTCGACGGCGCTGAGGGATTTTAGCGGATCTGAAGGACCTGCTCGGGCCGTACCTCGGCCAACCTTCAGTTGCCTGCGCCAGACATATAAAATCCGCCAGCACTGTGAACATTAAGCACTATCAGTTCTGATAGCTGGTCTATCAGAACTGATAGCAAAACTCACCAGTCGACGCGAAGCACGTCAAGTACGACAGAGTCGGTATGACTGCCTCACCCATTACTTTGAACACTTAACGAATCGGAGCGACCGAATGACTGAGCCGAGCGGGAAATGGCACGCGGGCTGCGTTAGCGAAGCACAGCAAGGCGAGACACAGTGATGAAGGAGGACGCGATCATGAAAAGGGCAAAACAAATTCTGTGGCTGTTTCCGTTCTATTTGATTTCGCTGTCGGTTACAACGGCTAGCGCTCAGCAAATAACCCT
>QHWY01000411.1 GCA_003223875.1 Acidobacteriota bacterium
AACCAGCTTGTGACGGAATTGGAAAACGCATCGCCGGCGATGGTCGCGGAACTGTCATCCATGGCTTTGCTATAGGTGTAGGAACCTCCGAACTGGAAGCCGTGGCTCATCCTTTTTTGGATATTCGTTTGAAGACCTTCGTAAGAGGAGCTGCCTCCGAAACTCAAGAACCGGATACCGCCGAAGTTCGGATTGATCCTCAAATCTCTGCCCGTCGGGTTAAAAGGCCAAAGATATCCGGCCGAAGTCTTCGTCGGCAGAACCATATTCCCGTCATCACCGCGTAGAAGCATGTGAACGCCATGGGAACCGATATAACCGACTGTCGCCGTCAGGTTCGGGGCGATCTCGCGCTGGACATTGAGATTCCATTGCTCGACGTAGTTGCGCTTTGGATTAGGTTCCATGTACCCGCCCGTGAGCGAACCCGCGCCCAGTTTCGCGTATGCGCTGCGTGGATCGGTAGGAGGAATGCCGAGCGTTCCGGCCAGAGAGGTGGTCGGCGAATTGGTAACGACACCGACGAGAGTGAATGGTGTCTCGATGCCCTGCTGCGTGTAATAGTATCCGGGCAGCGGCAGAATATCGAAGATGGCGAAGCCACCACGAACGGCCATCTTCCCATTACCGCGCGGATCCCAGGCAAAACCGAATCGCGGCTCAAAATTGCGAATTGTGGGATTCGAGTAATACGGAGCGGCACCCGTGCAGCCCGGCTTTCCGAATACGTCCGTGAGTTCGGGTTTCGTCGTTCCGCAGTATGGTAAGGGGGCCGACATAGTGGGGAGGTTGGTGAGCTTGCCTTGCACCTCGCTGAGCACGGTGGTCATTTCATAACGCAGCCCCAGGTTCAGAGTGAGGTTGTGGCTGGCGTGCCAGTCATCTTGAACATATCCTCCCAAAAGGGTCTGCCGCAACCCGCGCGGGTTAATTCTGCCAGGAAGTCCTCCCTCTAGAGACTGGGGTTGATTGGTAAGGAAATTTGCCAGTGAGTTGAAGCGCACGATGCCTTGGGGGTTATAAAACTGAAAGAAGTTGTAACGCATGTTCTCCCCGGCAAAACCGAACTTCAGAGAATGAGTACCGCGGGTTAGAAAGGCGTCATCATATAACTGGTAGGAATTCCAATTGTGGTGGGAAAAACCGCCAGGGAAGCCTGCGTTGAGCCGCGCAAAGCCCCCGCTGATGCGGATGTCGGGTGAATTGCGTCCCAGCATGATGCCCAGAGAAGGGTCTGCGACAGCGGGATTGATCGCCTGGACTTGCTGATAGTTAATTACGGCGTTCCGATTGAAACCCAGCCGCGCGCTATTGACCAGGCCCGGAGAGAAAATGTGGTTCTCTTCAATGGCTGCGATATGGCGCGTGGTTTGAGACAAGATATAGGAGTTATTGAAACTGTCGGGTTGATTGTAGGGCGCATCGTCGTACATGTACGTCCCAAAGAGGCTGTCCGTATCGCTAATCTTGTGATCCACTCGCGAGGTCACGAAATTCTCCGTTACTTTTCGCACGCCGGCAAAAGTGAAGACACCTTTGTCCCCGGTGATCGGCCCGTTGGCATGAGGAATCAGCGTCAGGTATTTCTGTACGAGTGGATCCACGTTGACGCGGCCGGCCGTGAGGTTCCCTGCCCGAGCCGCGTCAGACGGGACGACTGCGGCCGAGCCGACGATCCCCTGCGACTGGCGTATTCCTTCGTAGTCTCCGAAGATGAACGTTCTGTCCTTGCGGATAGGGCCGCCGGCCGCGGCGCCGAATTGATTGCGCTTGTAAGGCGGTTTCGGCTGGTTACTGGCATTGGAGAAGAAGTCATTGGCATCGAGCTTATCGTTCCGCAGGAACTCGTAGACGTCGCCATGGAATGCGTTCGTCCCCGATTTGCTGATGGCGTTGACCACTCCCCCGGACGTCCTGCCATACTCGGCCGAGTAGTTGCCCGTAAGCACGGAAAATTCTTGAATCGCATCCACACCGAGGCTCACACCGATCACGCTTCCCGGCC
>QHWY01000076.1 GCA_003223875.1 Acidobacteriota bacterium
ATGAGGCGCGGCGTGTTTGGTTCGTCGTCACGCTCCGCGCTGTCACCATCACACCGGGAACGACAGCACCCGAAACGTCCCGGATCGTACCTGCCAGCGTTCCAGTCGTTGCTGAGTTCTGCATCCCATATGATGACGGCGCTATGATGAGGCCCAGCAATATCCATGCACTTCCAATTCTTAAAAACACTGCCGCGCTCCCTTCTCTTCTATGGTGCGCTACACTATCGTGCGCTCCAAGGAGTCGTTGCACACGTTCGATACGTCCGCTTTAATAAATGCTGCCTCACCGCCCGATCGCCTGATATTGCTCGCGGCATCCGCTCCCGTTTCGCGATTCCGGCCACAGATTACAGTGAATAAGTGTTAGGCGCGGCGCTGTATTACAATAGGCTATAGATCGTATATACGCGAGAGAAAGAGGTGTTGAATATGGCAAAACCATTAATATCGCTGAGGCTCGACGAGCGGCTTGTAAGGAGCGCCCAGAAGGTCCTGAAGGCGAAGAGTAGGACGCAGACGATCGAGATGTCGCTGGAGGCAGTGGTCGAGATCCACAAACATCGTAGACTGATCCAACGGTATAGCGGTAAGGCGAGGCCGGCCGATTTTGAGCGCAGCTAACCTTGCGATACTCGATACATCGGTCTACATCGACAACCTGCGGTCAGGGCGCTTTAAAGACGAGATCTTGGCTCTCCCATATGTGATTCGTTGCAGCGCCGTCGTCCTCGCGGAATTATCCAGAGGCGCCCAGTCTCGAGAGATGAAAAAATTCGTCGAGGATTTGGCGAATAACCTCCTCGTCATTGTACCCAATGAAAGAGAGTGGGCCGTGTCCGGACCGATGGTGAACCGGATCGCAACGGCTAAACGTTTCGACGTTCACAAGACTCGAGAGATACACTTCGATGTGCTAATCGCGTTAGCGGCGCGGCGCATTGGCGCTGTCGTCATATCGTCCAACCGCGCTGATTTTACGGCGATTGGTGAAATGATGAACTTCAAACTCATTTGCTGGTAGCTGGAATGGGCGACCATGACCTTGACGATGGCTTCGAAAGCCCGGCATCGAAGCGCTTCTCAAGGCGAATTTCCAGAAGGTCCAATCGAGTTTCGAAAGAGTCCATGCGCAGCAGCAATACGCCGTGTCTTCCGATGGCCAGCGATTCCTGGTCAATCTCACCACGGACGAAGGCGCGGCCTCGCCCATTACGCTGATCCTGAATTGGCATCCGAAAGAGTGACTTGGTCCCGGGCTGGATGCGGAGGGCGCTACACCAACAAAATCCGGACTCGAAGTTCTTTGGCGAGGAGTTCGAAATCGGTTCGATTCGCGGTTATGATCGTCGCACCATGCCGGCGGGCAGAAAAAGCTATCAACGCATCGTTTTGGAATTCTTGCCGCTTGCGCCGATCCCACTTAAGATTGGCGCACGACGAATCGTGCACGCACCCAAGCAAGAATCGGATCGTCGAGAACGCCTTCCCAATGATTTATATAGACACTCGTGTCAATGATCGCGAAAGGCACGTCAGGTTACGTCGAAGCTGTCGCGCTTGAGAACTCCACGGCTTTTGTCATGAACTGCCAGAACTTCTCCATTTCAGCCACCCGCTCTAACGACAACCTGATCGCCTCCGCATCCGTGCGAACCCGGAGAACGCGCTTCGCTCGCCGCAGAGTGTCTTGATTGATGTAGAACGATTTCCGAGTCAGCGTCGTTTCTTTAGCCATTTGTCCTCATCCTCTCGATAATAACATGCATACGATAATAGAATTCTAGGCATACATTCAGGCGGTTCCCAGTGTGAAACGCCCGCAGTTCACAGCCGCAACGCTGGTCGATCCTGTACCGACGAATGGATCGAGCACCGTGTCGCCGGCGAATGAAAACATTTGGATCAAGCGCTCCGCGAGTTCGACCGGAAAGGGAGCGGGGTGTCCGGAACGAGTCGATGCGCCCTTGATGTCTGTCCAAAAGGAAAGAAACCAGGACTGCATTTTTTCTTTCGTCAGTATCGATAGCGCACGACAAAGCCCACGATCATCGGCAACCTGACGCCGGGAACCACATATAGCTTCCAGATTCGCGCGTTGGGCCGCCTCGGCTACACGAACTACAGCGACGCGGTCAACCGAATGGTCACCTAGCCCCCTAGCCCGCTATACCGGCGCCGCGAGGCCTTCCTCCTTCTGCGTCGGGGCGCCGGATTTTTAAAAGGAGGGAAACGAGATGAGTGTGCTTGACATGTTTAACGAGATCCACAGAACGCTAGGCCAACTTCGTCACGATGTTGGAAAGATCAAAGGCGAACTGGTCGAAGTCCGCAAGGTCTGCTACCGCGTTTCAATGCTCGACCCTTCGCCTGGCTAATTCTTCTTACCTTACTAGAGATGACGAGCCGCAGTCGTACGGCCTCTTCCTCTTGAAACGGCGGTCCAAAATTCCTTAGAGGGTAGTCCACGGCCTGCCTTGATGCTTGCCCGCGACTTATTGAGCAGTTTTTGGAGACGCGGCGATCGCGCAACGACGAGGCTCTCAACAACATCATCATCAACGGGGGCAATTAAAACGGCGACGGCTTTTCCGTTGCGCCGGCATTAATAAAATGTTGGCGAAGCCCACCGAAGTGGTGCAGACGGGGCGGTCAGACCGGCGCGCCTGCGCTTTCGCCGAACTGACCACCCCGTCCGCAAGAGATCGGAACGGGGAGATTTTTCTTGATGCATCCACCCGCTCCTCTTCGAGGAGGTGGAATCGTTTACCAGATTACCTTCAGGGCAAACTGACCCTCCCTGGGTTTCGTCACCAGCGGGTTCGCCAAAAACCCGGCGCCGCTCGGCAACCCGTCCGCACTGAATAACACAGCGCTTTTACCGCCCTGAAAGGCCAAGGGCGGCCCGAAGCTGGGGTGATTCAAGACGTTGAAAAACTCCGCCCGGAACTGCACTTTGAAGCTCTCCGAAATCTTCGGCACCGCGAAGTTCTTGTATGCCGAGAGGTCAAGATTGAAGAGTCCCGGACCGACAATGCTATTCCGGCCGGCATTGCCCAGGAGATTCGCGCAACTGCCCGCAACCTTAGAGAAAGGCATGCACTGCGATGCGATTGCCGAGGTGGCCATGGGAACCCTGAAGGCATTGGTGTTGATGTACTGCAGGCCCGGCGAGCTCTTCCAATTGTGATTGATGGGATCGGATCCCGGAACGCGATCCGGGATGCCGAAGACGTCGGAGCCGTTATTTTGTACTCCCATAGGATCCCCATCGATGATTGGAGTCGTCGGAACTCCGCTATTCAGCTTAAGGATGCCGGCCATCTCCCAGCCGTTCACGAGCGCGCCAGCAGGCCCGTGAAGAGACTGAAGCCTGGGTACCTCCCAGATGCCGTTGATCGACGCCGTATGGGTAATGTTGTAGTCCGAGGGGCCCCAACTGATTGACGGCGCGGACCAGAACCAGGTCGTGATGGAATTCGAGAAGGCGTCGCCCAAGATGGTCGCAGAGTCGTTGTCCTTCGATTTGCCGTAGGTGTAAGAGCCGCCAAATTGGATGCCGCGGCTCATCCTCTTCTGGACATTAAGCTGAAGCGCCTCATAACTGGAGCTGGTTCCCCAACTGAGCCCGCGCATAGTCCCGAAGTTCGGGTTGATCCTCATATCTTTGCCGGTGGGGTTATAAGGCCACAGCCATCCCGCGGAGGTCAGCGTGGGGAGGACCTGATTGAAATCATCGCCTCGTATAAGCTGGTGGAGGCCATGGGAGCCCACATAACCCACCGTCACCGTCAAGTTGGGCGCGATCTCGCGTTGCACGTTGATATTCCACTGCTCGACGTAATTTCGCTTGGGATGAGATTCGGTAAACGAGACGGTGAGCTTGCAAGTCCCCAGGGGCGACGGGCATCCCGCTTGACTTTGTTGTCCGAAGAAGTTCGAATATGCGCTCTTTGGATTGGGAGTTCCATTTGCATTGGTGGGCGGAATGCCCATCGTCCCCAGGAGCGGCGTAGCCGCCGAGTCGGCAATCGTACCCGTGAGGAAAAACGGCGCCCAGGCCTGACTGAAAAAGTATCCCGGCAGCGGCAGCACGTCAAAGATGGCGAAGCCCCCGCGAACGGCCGTCTTCCCATTGCCGCGCGGATCCCAAGCAAAACCGAACCGCGGCTCAAAATTACGGAGGGTAGGATTCGAGAAGATAGGGGCAACGCCGGCGCAACCCGGCTTTCCGAGGACGACGTCAGTCGCGGAGGCAGCCGACGTCCCGCAGGTGGGTAACGGGTCGGTGATGTTGCGCAGGCTGGTGAGCTTGCCACTCCGCTCGCTGATCACGGTGTTCATTTCATAGCGCAGCCCCACGTTCAGAGTGAGGTTGTGGCGGACGTGCCAGTCATCCTGGATATATCCCCCGGCGAGAGTCGACCGGTAGCCCCGTGGGAAAGTTGGCGGAAGCCCTGCCTCGAAGGACCTGGGGTGATTGAGGAGGAAGCATTGGATGGCCGGTGCACAAGGGTCGTACGAATTCGGCAAGGCGGAGAAACGCAACAGTCCGTTGGGGAGATACAGAGTCCAGGGATTGTAACGCATATTCTCGCCGGCAAAGCCGAATTTCAGAGAATGGGTTCCACGAGTCAGAAATGCGTCATCGTAGAACTGGTAGGAATTCCAACGGAAAAAGGTAAATCCGCCGGGCAAACCCCCAGAGGTCCGCGCGACGCCAGACCCCATGATCATGCCGGGCGTATCATATCCTGGCATCATGCCAAAGGAAGGGTCCCCGTAGGCGCTCTGAATGGCTCCCGTGTTCAGGTTGTTCGTCGTGAAGTTCCGGTTGTAACCAAGCCGCGCGGTATTGACGAAGGCCGGGGAGAAAACGTGGTTCCATTCCACGGCGACAATGTTGCGCTTGACCCCGCTCCGGACCGACGTGGTATTAAAGCCGTCTGGCGTCGTGAAGGGCGAGTTGTCATAGTTATAGGTCCCGAACAGGCTATTGGTATCGCTGATCTTATGATCCAGCCGCGTGGTGACGAAATTCTCGTTTACCACTCGTGTCGGTGCGAAGACGAAATTGGCTACATTCGGGTCGCTCGTGACCGGGCCGTTGGGGTGTTGATAGAGCGCCAGGTACTTCGCCGCAATCATGTTATCCACGCAAGTCGTTGCTCGTCCGGGGGCCAGGTTCGTCTGTGTAGCGGGATTTTTGCATGGGCCCGTGAGGACGGGTTGTCCGGCGAGGATTCCCAGCCGCGCATTCTCAGACAGAACGCCTGAATTCCCGCTGGCGGTTCCCTCCGCAAAGCGTATCCCTTCGTAATCGCCGAAGACGAAAGTCCGGTTCTTGCGAATAGGGCCGCCGGCCGCGGCGCCGAACTGATTGCGTCTTAACGTCGGTCTCGGCTGGTGAGCGCGATTCGAGAAGAAGTCGTTCGCGTCCAGCTTGTCGTTGCGCAGGAATTCGTAGACGTCGCCATGGAATTCGTTAGTCCCCGACTTGCTGATGGCGTTGATTACCCCGCCGGAGGTCCTCCCATACTCGGCCGAGTAGTTGCCGGTGATCACGGAGAATTCCTGAATCGCATCCACGCCCAGCGTGACCCCGGCGACGCTGCCCGAGCCGTTGGTGTAATCGGCGATGCTGAGCCCGTCGAGCCGGTAGTTGTTCTGTGTGGGCCGGCCCCCGGAGATGCTCAGTTGTGACCCAAAGCCGCGGTTCCCGCGGAGCGCGCCGCTCTCGAAGGGCAATTGGACTTCTCCATTGAGGCCGGTGACGCCGGGGGAAAGGGTGGCCAGCGACGCCCAGTCGCGGCCGTTCAGGGGCAACTCGCGCACCGTTGTGGATTCGACCACCCCGCTAATGAGAGACGAGGTCACTTGCACCATTGGCGCAGCCTCCGTCACCTCGATGACTTGAGCCGTCTCTCCGACCTTCATGGTGATATTGAGCTGTTGCTGCGCCCCTACCGTCAGCGTGATGTTCGACTGCGCGACAGTACTGAATCCCGGCTGCGTCGCCGTGACGTCATAGCCGCCGGCCTGCAGATTCGGGGCGGAGTAAAGGCCCGCCTCATCTGCCATGACACTCCGGACGACGCCTGTGGCCCTGTTTTTGATTGAAATCGTGACGCCCGGTATCACCGCGCCGGTGGCGTCCGTGACGGTTCCGGAAAGCGTGGCTCCAGTCACCTGGGCATGCGCCGCCAAGCTGGGGAAAAGAGTGAAGGCCAAAACAAAACAAACTGCGAGAAGAGCACGAAACAGTTCGGGGAAACCTCTCATAGTAACCTCCGGCGTTAGGCGATGGAATGATCCCCCGGTGCACCATGACTGTGATGGACGACAGCAAAACAGGGGACGCGAGTTTACATACAATCTGCGCTAATTTTGGCGGAGTCTACCTCCAAGCACAGAGATTTGCAACACTGTGTCCCGTTTTTTGTCGAAGTATTTCGGCAGTGCTGTCACAAATGCCGGACACCCATCACATCTCCAAATTGCAAAAGATGGGTATAATAATGTATGCATTGTAATACGGAAGAATACGAATGCCCGAGACGATGACAAAAAGTTTGAGAATCCCTCGCGAGACGCTCAGGGAAATAGAGCAGGAGTTCCGGAACAGAGACTTTTCCTCTGTCGCGAACGAGCTGTTGATCGAAGGCGTAAAGATGCGGAGATGTCCAGGTGTTGTCTTTGTGAATAGCTCGAGCGGAACGCGGACTGCACGGATTGCCGGAACAGGAAACGACGTCTGGTTGATCATCGCTAGCTACAAGTCCATGAATGAAGACTGGAATCGTCTGAGCAGGACATATCACTGGCTGACTTCAGACCAACTGAGGGCGGCACTCAACTACTATCTCTGCTATCCCGATGAGATCGAGAGCCGGATTCAAGCTAATGAAGCGATAGTTCCTGAAACAGTCTACGAAAGGTATCCGTTCATGCGAACGGCCAATGAAGTATTATCTCGACGCCGATCTCAGTCCAATAATCGCAGAAATTTTACGAAAAAAAGGAATCGTCGCGATTAGCTCCCACGAGGAAGACACCGCTTCCCTGTCTGATGAGCAACACCTGATGCGCGCCGCGGAAAGCGGACGTTGCCTGGTCTCTCGCAACCGCGATGATTTTATGAGCTTGACCGTTCGATTCTTCCACGAGCTTCGCCCACATTTCCGGGTCTTGATCGTTCCGTTCAGTTATCCTCCAGATCGGTTTTCTTCGATCGCAACTTCACTAGCCGCATACGCCGCACAAGCGCCCGATCTGCCCGCATACACATTCGCCTTCCTCCCGCCGCCTCCTGTTTCAACGCGCCAGAAACGCAAGAAATCGCGGTGATTTCAGGGTGCGTCCCTCGAATTCGGCAACGCTGCCGGACAACGTTCATGGCGATCACGATCCGGCAAAGATTTGGCAGCTTTGAGGTGCTCTCCATATGTATAATCGCGGCGACCACCAAGGCAAAAATGGAAATCCTGGTTCATAACGAGTAAGCAGGAGCACACCATGAAGATCAAGATAACCGCCATTTGGGTAGGGGCCGCACTCGCTGCAGGTCTCCTGACCGCATCAGCGCTGCCCGCCGATACACAGGTTTTTTCTGCCACCCTCCTCGGGGACAACGAGGTTCCTCCGATCAATACTGATGGCAAAGCCGCGTTCCATATGGAGGTGGCAAACAGCATCACGTTCTCACTAACATTTTCCGGGCTGTCAACGCCTCTAGCGGTGGCCCACCTGCACTTTGCACCGACTAAAGTCGCGGGTGGCGTCATGATATTCTTGTGCGGCGGCGGCAACCAGCCAGTCTGTCCGGCCGCCACTTCGGGAACCATTACCGGGACGATCTCGGAGGCCAACGTCACCGGACCGGTGGCCCAAGGCATTAACGCCGGTGACCTCACCTCAGCCCTGGAGGCCGTGGGCGATGGTAACGCCTACGCGAACATGCACACCATGAAGTTCCCTGGGGGCGAGATTCGCGGCCAGGTCCGGCGGAAGGGTAAGGACTAAGCACGAAGAGTCCCGTTACTGACCGCTGGAGAGGAGGAAAAGCCGACACCGTTCTCCAAATCTTAGAGGATGAAACGAGAGGCCATTCACCCACTCGCAAGGCTTTGCACAAAAAATCCTGGGCGGTCATAGACCGCCCCTACAGCTTGGGGTGCGCAACTGTAGGGGCGCTCTATGAGCGCCCGCGATGTATTTTTTGTGCAAAGCCCACTCGCAAGGACTGCTGCTTCAGCGCGCCGCAGACCCGCGCTCCTCGCGAGCGAAGCGTGGGGGGCGGAGCATGTCGCGCGCGGGGCATTGACTCTTCCGCGCGATGAGGAGTACAACCTAGTTATAGCTAAACGTTTCTTTGAAATTCAAAAAGGAGGATCGCGTATGTGCGATTATTCGCTTCATGGCATACCGAATCGCCTTGCCGAAAAAGACGAGGTCTTGGTGGTCCATCGGTTCTATACGGGGTCGAAAGGTCTCACGTCGCCGGAGTACCTGAAACCACCCGAGCAATCAAAGAAGGGTCTGCTGTCGACGCTCACCCAGTTTTTGGCGTTTCCCGCCCAGCCGCGGGTATGTGCCGTCTGCATTCCTGACGGGGCGAAGCTCATGATCTATGGCATTTCGCCAACATTTCAACAAGCGCATGGTTTGAACTCGGCTGAAGCGGTCACCTTCCGGCAGCTTTCGGCGGATGCCCACACCTACCGGGATGCCGTGGAATTCAAAAACGGCGTGAAGGTTCGCCTGCAGGATTTGGAAGAAGGCCAGCGCGTCGAGGTTCTCACGCTCTCATCGGAGAGAGCCGAGGCTCAGGCCGAACCCACGACGGGCATATTGGGGCACGCGAGACAGTAGCGGCCGACGCCCATTCGAACCATCACGCGGTTTGTCATGGCTGTGTCTTTCGGGGGGAAGGCGGTGCGTTCTCCTTCCATTCCTCGATCGTCACGCGGAGTTCCGGAATGTGGTGGCCTTCCCATTGGCGCCAGTAGGCTTCGCGCAGACCTGCCAATACCGGGTTGCTTTCGTGTTGGACCGTGACCACCAAGTAGTTTTCTTCTGTCTGATCGCGCGGGTCGTTAAGAAGCATCCGGATGGCCTGGTGAGAACCTTTGGGGATGAGGACCGGGTGACCTGTTTTGATGTCGATGGCCTCCCACGATTGGTTCAACTCGAGGCGGAAGGTTTCCTTCACAACATTGCTCCTGTGAGGTAGACGATAACAGATGGGCAAGAGTAAGATTGGCCTTTTCGCAGTTGATCCGTCGGGGCCAAACAGGCCGACTTCGAATGCGTTCGACCAATCTACGTTTTCGATGGAATCCCTTCGAAGAGTTCGGACACGGGGCAGGCAAAGCGTGATAGGAGAGGAGTGGTTAGAATATCGGAGTCTCTTAAGGTTGTAGTCAAGATGAGGCGCGCATTTTTTCTCCGGAATACTTCCACGCTGCGCCGGCGCCAATCCATGATCCAATATTCATCGACTCCGCGGCGTGAATAAAGCTTCAGTTTCGCATCTCGGTCGCGTTTTTCATTTGCCGCACCTGGCGACAGTACTTCGACAATCAATTCCGGAGCAGCATGAAATTTCCCGTCATCGCCGAGTGTCGTCGCCATGCGGCGCGAACTCACCCACACCACATCCGGAGCGACGTCGTCATCGTCGGCGAGGACGAGCCCGGGTGCGATCACGGCTTCCCCATCTCCGGATTGCTGGGACCATTGTTCGAGCTTTAACAATATCCGCGAGCAGACGCGCTGATGATAGAAGTGTGGCTGTTTCGAGACGTAGAGTTCCCCATCGATGATTTCATAACGCTTTCCATCATCCGGAAAAGACTCCAGGTCTGCAGAAGTGAACCGGGGAGCCGTTGTGATTTCTTCTTTTTTCATGAATCGTCTTCTTGATCGCAATATAGCACACCAAGAAAAAGCAAGTTGCTCATACGGCTGCGGCGGCCTCTTCGCGGCGGCAATGGTCCGCGCCCCGCATTTGGTCGTAATCCTGTTTGTCAACGGGAACCGCGCTTGGTTGACCGAAGTGCAAAGCCGGCCCGGCCTATTACCAAATCAGCTTCGTCCCGAACTGAATCTGGCGCGAAGTTGTGACGGTAGGCGCCTTCAGCGCAGCATTGCCTGGAACGTATGCTCCCCTACCGTTGATGAGGGATGCCACGCGGGCACCAAAGTTAGCCCGGTTCAACAGATTGAAAGCCTCAGCTCGGAACTGAACCTTCATTTGCTCGCCCAGCAGATTGTGGTTTTTGAAGAGCGAAAAATCGAAGCCTTCCAGACCGGGAGCACGCAACGTGTTGCGCCCGAGATTGCCCAACGTGCCGAGCGCAGGAAATGAGAAGCACTTCAACGCGACCTGAATCACCGATGTCAATCTGCGTTGAAGTGGGCTGGCCGAACAGCGTATTCGGCGTTCCTTTCGCGTTGAACTCACTGAGCGTGCTCCAGAGATCAACAACTGCTGGCTGAGAGCTTAGCGGCGCCTCGGATTAAACCAAGATTAAATTCCGTTCATTTGCCACTGGCGAGGTTGCGTAAGTAGGAGGGGTGCCTGCGAGGACACACGAAGCGCGAGCCCGATAGGGCGAAGCCTCAAAGAAAGTCCGAGCAGGCGGGGCGGTTCCCCTACCGTTACTGGCAGTTGAGGGAACCACCCCGCCCTCGCTTTCGCTCGGGCACCCCTCCTAACTTAGGAGGGGAGTTGTTTGCGTCTATTCGTCCACACCTTTTAAGCGGCGGCCATGAAATATCAGAAAAGTAGCTTCAAACCGAACTGAACCTGTCGCGATGATGTGACGGTCTTGGTGATTTGCCCCGCCGTGCTGATCAGGGCGTTATTGTTGGCGTTGAGGACCTGGGTCGCAGGGTCCGCAAAATTGGGCCGATTGAAAAGGTTAAA
>QHWY01000077.1 GCA_003223875.1 Acidobacteriota bacterium
CAACTGGAAGAGAATAGAGCTTCTCGGCTACGACCTTTATAGGTGTGATTCAAAGGATTGGCCGGTAATAACCGACTTCACGGCAGCAACCGTGCCGGTGCGAGATCCCGAGCGTGGACAAGCGGCTTTTCCAGGCAATATCATTCTGCCAAGCCGCATAGATCCGATCGCGCGGAAGATACTTGATCGCGGTTCTTTTCCGCCGCCAAGCGCGGGACTGGCACCGCCTAATAATTTTTCCCCAGTGAATTCGCTGCCCGAGGATGTCAACCAATACAGCGTGCGCCTCGACCACCGCTTCAGTGGAACCAACAGCTTGTTCGGACGTTACGCGTACTCACAGGACGCCTTGCTGGTACCCTGCGCAAGCGCGGGTCAGACTTCGTGCGTGCCTGGTTTCGCGCACAACGACATTACCCGCGCTCATTCCCTTTCTTTGACCGATACGCACATCTTTTCGCCGAAACTGGTCATGGAGATACGGGCGGGATTCAATCGTCAGCTGCAGTCGCGGATCGCATTGACATCCGGCAAAAGTGATATCTCCTCTGAATTAGGTATTCCTGCCTCACATGATCCCAAAGACTTCGGCCACCCAATGATCGCAATCACAGGTCTGGCGACCATTGGTGACCGTGGGTATCAAAATCGGGCCGGTACAACGGAACAGATTGCAGGCAGCCTGAACTACACGCCGGTCGGCCATTCCCTACGCGCTGGCGTAGATCTACGCAGAATTCTGTTTTTCGCCGGCTCGAACGCTCGCGAAACTATCAATTTCAGTGGTATTTGGACCGGTAACGCCTTCGCCGACTTTTTGCTTGGTCTTCCCAGCCGAACGACACGGGATCCAACGGACAGTTTTCGCTATCACCTCGTGGACTCTTACAACTGGTTTGTGCAGGACAACTATTCCGTCTCCGCCAGGCTGACGCTGAACTTTGGCTTGCGGTACGAATACAACTCACCCGACGTCGAAAAGCAAAATCGTTTCGCGCAACTCAATATCGAAACGATGAAGTACGAAATCGCAGGACAAAATGGAGCATCCAGCGCTTTATACGGACCGGACAAGAACAACTTTGGTCCAAGGATTGGTTTCGCATTCAGACCTGCTGCCACCGGTAATGCGGTGGTCCGCGGCGGATACGGGATTTTTTATGACCTTGCGATCATCGGGAGCAATTTATTCTTCGCCCGCGCCGGTCCTCCATTTCAACGGCCGCAAACTTTCGAGGCAGGCACTGCTCCAGGAAACCTGACGCTCTCCGACCCGTTCCCTTCGGTTCGATTGGCGGCTTCGCCGATATTTGACGCTCCTTCCATCGATCCGAATTTTCGCGATGCGTATACGCAGCATTGGAATTTGGGTTATCAGCGCCAGCTTCCAATGAACATGCTGTTCGAGGTGAGCTACGTCGGCAATAAAGGTACGAGCCTGGTCCGAACTGTAGATATCAATCAAGCGTATCCGGTACCAGGATTCATCCAACCTGAAGTCCAGCCCCGGCGTCCGTTACCTGGGTTCGGCGCTGTCCCGGTTCTGCAAGGTTCGGGAAACTCGATCTATCACGGCCTGCTCGGACGATTCGAACAGCGGTTTGGCGCCGGATTGTCCTTCTTGGCCGCGTACACGTATGGACACGCTATCGACGACTCCACCGGCGGCAATGTTGCCCAAGACGCTCGACGCTTGCAAATGGACCGAGGCAGTTCGGATTTCGACGCCCGGCAGCGATTTGTTTTCAGCTATATTTACGAACTCCCGTTCGGCCGGGGCAAAGCGTTCGGCACAAACTGGGGACCCACGCTCAACCAGGTTCTCGGCGGCTGGGAGCTTTCCGGTATCACTACTTTTCAATCCGGCCGGCCGATTTTTATTCAACTGAGCCCGTCGGATCAGAACAGCAATACAGGGTCAACTCGTGATCGCCCGAATATTGCCTACATCGTTGACTTTAATATCGTGCACACGACGGCTGACCCAATGATCCACAACCGAAGGGACAAGACCGTCTACCTGAATCCGGCGGCATTTGCCATGCCGCCGAGGGGCACATTTGGAAATGTGCCGCGGAATTATTTCGACGGCCCTGGAACGAACAGTTGGGATTTAATGTTGGCCAAAAATTTTCGAAAGGAAGGATTGAATGTCCAGTTCAGGACGGAATTCTTCAATGCGTTCAATCATCCGTCGTTCAACCAACCAAACAAGTACTTCGACGCCACGTCGTTTGGAACGATTACCAGCACGCTGCTGGAGAACCGCCAGATTCAGTTCGGCTTGAAGATCAACTACTAGCGCCGTTCGCAGCTTGCCGCTTCAGTCTCAAGCAGCTGCACTCGTGCGCCAGCGTGCGATGCTCGTCGGGTTGGAAATTCCGCCACACCCACGGACTCCGGTATTGGGAATCCGGGTGTGGCGCGTTCCTTCGAGAAGGTGAGTTTAGTGCCACATGGAGCGAGATCGATCTTGATGACCTCGCCCAGACCGATTTGGCCGGTTGCGATCAAATTCGAGATCGGATAAACAAGATGCCGTTCAATGGCGCGTTTCAGGTGACGCGCACCGTATTTCAGGTCCGTACCTTCGTGAAGCAAAAATTCCTTTGCTTCCGAAGTGCATCGGAAGATGAATTGCCTGTCGGACTGCGATGCCATAATCCTGTTCTGGACGTCGTTTAGTTCGATGTCCAGCACTTGTCGGAGATTGGTTTGACTGAGGGTCCGGAACACCACGACCTTATCGATCCTGTTCATGAACTCAGGAGAAAACTTCTTTTTTGCGACGTCGAGGGCCGTGTGGTACAGCTTCCGGTCGATTTCCGCAAGATTTGCCTCGTCTGGCCGTACGCCTGAGGTGAAGCCGATACCGCCGCTCAGCATTTCGCACATCTCGACCGCACCCAGATTAGACGTCATAAAAATGACACAGCGGGATAAGTCCACTTTGCGGTTGTCGCCAAGCGTAAGTGTCGCTTTATCTAGGATTCCCAACAAAAGCTGCCATAACGCGTCGTTTGCTTTCTCGATTTCGTCAAAGAGGATAAAGCTAAAGCGAGCACGCTCGGTCTGATACTGATCAATAGCTTCCTGGGTTAACAGAGGAGGTGTTTCGCGGTGTCCGAGATAACCCGGGGGGGAACCAATCAGCTTCGCAATCTCGTGGCTGTGTTGAAATTCCGCACAGTCGACCTTGATAAATGCACGAGCACTGCCAAACAGGATTTCAGCGGAGGCTTCTACAATTCGGGTCTTACCGGAGCCAGTCGGGCCTAGAAACAGGAGATTGCCAATCGGACGGTTCGGCATGGCCATTCCCGCCAGATAAATTTGGTACATGTTGACGATTCGGCGTACGGCGCGGTCTTGCCCAACGATTTTGCCCAACAGGCGGCGTTCAAAGTCGAGGACTTCAGCACTTCTCATTTCGGGATCGAGGAGTACTTCTTCGGAAATATATGGTTTAACCATTGCTTTGTACCTCGTGCCCGTCTCACCCGGGCGCTGCCAGGACAGCCATCGGAATCAGCTTCCACTGGTTAGTGTGCAAATCGTCTGCCAATCGTCATTCTGTCTCCATATCTTTTGACGTCAGTTCCTTCCTTTCGGTGGAATTGCCGTTCTCATAAGGTCTTATCGGCAATTGGACTTGGGCGCTTTAGCGGCTGGGCCGGACTTCCTCGATGGTCCGAGTGTAAAGATCTTCGTACTCCAACACAATCTTGCTTGCGCAGAAATTGCGTGTCGCGTGCTCTCGCGCAGCTTTTCCTAAGTTGTCGCGGACTTTTGGGTCATTTAGAATCGAGAGACAACCATCGGCCATGGCTTGGACGTCGCCGACCTCGTATAAGTAGCCATCGACCCCGTTTCGAACCACTTCCGGAACTCCACCGACCCGTGTGGCAATGACAGGGACCTCGCATGCCATCGCCTCGAGGGCGACGAGCCCAAACGATTCCAATTCGCTTGGCAACAAAAGGACGTCGGAAATCGCCAACAGCTCACTCATATCGTTTCGCTTGCCCAAGAACAGGACATCCTGGGCAACCCCATGAGTATTGGCGAGCCACTCTGCTTTCGGCCGGTCGGGCCCGTCGCCGACCATCAGCAGGCGCGCCCTTCGACGCTTGCGGACGAGCGCGAAAATTCCGACAACGTCCTCGACGCGTTTCACTGGACGAAAATTTGAAATGTGGGTCAGAATCCCTTCATCGTCTTGCGCAAATCTTCTGCGAAGACTCCAGTCGGACGAGCGGCGATACACATTGCAGTCGACAAAGTTCGGTACAACATGGATGTGCCGCTGGACTTGAAATTCTTGGATCGTGCGCTGTTTGAGGTACTCTGAGACCGCGGTGACGGCATCGCTCTGTTCAATGCCAAAGCGGGTGATAGGAAGATATGAGCGGTCGTTGCCGACCAGTGTGATGTCGGTACCGTGCAACGTCGTCACAAACGGCACGACGCGATCGCGTAACATCATTTTCGCCAAATAAGCGCTGATCGAATGGGGAATGGCGTAGTGAACATGGAGGATATCTAGATCAAAACGGGTCATCACTTCGGCCATTTTCGTCGCTAGAACCAGATCGTATGGCGGATATTCGAATAATGGGTAAGTGAGGACTTCGACTTCATGAAAATAAACCCTGTCTTTCATCGTGAGGCGAATCGGAAGGGCGTAACTGATGAAATGTACGTCGTGGCCGCGGTTGGCGAGTTCCTTACCCAACTCGGTAGCCACCACACCGCTTCCGCCGTAAGTCGGATAGCAGGTAATTCCGATCTTCATATCTCGACGACCTGGTGCGCCCTGGAATCCAAACTCAAGGCCTCTTCCAGACGTGGAAGTAAACCAATACCATAGCGAACCAAAAACGACGTGATGTTGAGCACCCGCTCCTGGAGTTTCTTCTCAGGAAATAGTGAATTGCCGATGGTTTCCAAATGCCTTTCGAGCGTCTCGTTCCGGCGCGCTTCGGCATTGACGAATTTCGTTCGAAGCGCCTCCACCTGGTGCAGTATCTTCTGCCGGGACGTGTCCAGTGCACCTTCTAAGGTGGAATCAACACCACTCAGCGCTGGGCGAAGGGAGTCCAGTTCGGACGCGATGTGGTCTCGCGCGCGATCAAAGATGTCCACGGCTTGAACCTTGGCCACCGCTTGCCTGCGCATGAAGTCGCGGCCACGAAATACGTCCGTAAATTCCATATCGTACTTCTTCAAGGCACGTGCCACCCGCGCTTCCAGAAGCGTTGCACTGATGCGCGGAACAACGGGTGGCACCGGCCGGCCCAACACCTCATAGACAGCCGCAGCCTGCCCGAAGTAGGCGATTTCGGCTGGACCTCCGACGTAGGCCGCGGTTGGAAATATCGCATCCTGAACGGCTGGCCGAACCAGGACATTCGGACTCAGCGCGAGATCCGTACTGAGCTGCTCAGGACGGACTGGCTGTCGAGACTTGCCGCGATAGGCGAAAAAACCACTGAAATCATCGTCAATTTTCACCTGCTCATGGTAGCCCGCTTTCGACAACGCAACATTTCTGGCGAGAAGCGCAGATCGAATCTCTGAGTTTTGCTGGACCACTTGATGGAGGGTTCCCATTGCGAGTTTGCCAAGCCCAGCATCAAGCGGATTGACGAGAATCAGATCGGAGCCGTCGAATAGCTTGGTCATCATCCGGGCAAAAGCATCGACCGGCGACATCCCCGGTTTGTATGACGAAATCAACAGATCTCGTATTTCGGACTGAAATTCCGACTCGGGCAACCTTGTCAAGCAAGTGGAAATCACGTCCAGGACGTCATCGCGCAATTCGAGCCAGGCTGAAGGGCGGGATTCAGGATTGGAGAGGTCCACGCGTACCTGTTGCACGGCGGAATCTCTGTCGAGTACGGCAGCCCACTCGATTTCCTGATAGTCGTGGTCTTCTGCGGCAATCCAGAAGACTGGAACGGCGGTTGCGCCGCGATCGCTAAGAGCACGAGCCAGCTTGATGGCCGTAATCGTCTTGAGGATCGTGTAATTGGGGCCAGTGAAAAGCCCCGGCTGCTGGCCGCAAATAACGGCGACAGCGCCAGCCTCGAACTTCCCCACCGAGGACCGGTTTCCACCCCATTGTCTTTGTTGTGCATCCAGGGCAGTACACAGTCTTTCACGGTGCGCTCGGTCGAGATTCGGACGCTCACGCGCAAAGGATACGATGGATTCCAACGAATACTCTTGCGGATAGAATTCTCGGACACGGCTCCAACTATTGATGTAATCAAGGAAGAGAGCCGACATCGGGGGCAGGCTTCCGAAGGGAATCCGCATCATGAAAGTTCGGCTAACTCGCTATTCATCCTTCGGAAGATTTGCTCCAGGTCTTCGCGTTCGGGGGGCTTCAAGGGAAGAAGCGGCCGTCGTGGCACGCCCGCCTCGAATCCTTCCAATGCCATTGCCGCCTTGAGACCCGCAATGCCATACCGTTCTGTTACGGCCGCTGCGGAGGGAGCGATGATGCGCTGAATGAATCCAGCTCTTTTGTAATCGCCGTCCGCAAACGCACGATACAACAACAACGCCGCCTTGGGTGCCGCACAGGCAATGGCCACAATTCCTCCACGTGCTCCAGCAGCCATAGCAGGAAAAAGAGTTGGAGCGGCTCCGGCCAGTACCGGAAATTTGTCTGTATTCCAAACAACCTCCGAAATCAACTTCACATCACCTGAACTGTCCTTCAGCCCACGAATATTGGGATGTTTAGCAAGCTCGATCACTAATCGCGATTGCAACGGAACCCCCGTAAAAACCGGGACATTATAGATAACTACCGGAACGGGGGAAGCCTCGGCAACGGCTGTGTAATGGCTCAGATAAACATCGAAGGTCATCTGACTTTTGAAATAAAACGGATTTTTCACGAGGATAGCATCGACTCCACGATCCGCCGCCTGCTTCGTTAGTTCAATCGTCGCACGCGTTGACTCCACGCCTGTGCCCGCCAGTAACGTCATCGACGGCGGAACGCGTTTACGAGTAGCTTCAATAAGCTTCAACTTCTCGGAGTGTTCCAAGAAAACCGACTCGCCATTGGAGCCGAGGACAAGGTACCCTTCGATTCCGGCCTTCAGATAGCGTTCGATGTTGCGTTCGAAAGCGTCATAGCGGACCGTGCCAGTCTCGTCGAAGGGTGTCACCATTGGTGGGATGATGCCTTTAAGCTCGAACAACGTTTTATTCCATCCTCTCTCGAAAAATGTCAGGCTTGAACGATTATAAACCGCGCAAAGCCGCGAAGCGGCGTGAGAAGATAGCCCAGCGCGTAAGCGCTGGGTTTCTATGTTCGCCACACTACAGCCCCGGAGGGGGCAGATTGGAGCTTCGGTCGCCGCTCCGCGGCTTGTTTTGCCGGTTACATTAAACATCCAGGGCTGTCGCCCTGGGCTAATCTCAAATGCCGCTTCGCGGCATAAACACGTTAAGCACTTCAATCCATTGACGCGTGCGCCCCTGGACATCCGCCGAATCCAACAAGTCGCGAATGACCGCAATCGAGTGGGCCCCCGCCTTCAGAACCTCCGCTGCGTTTTCCAGCCGGATTCCCCCAATGGCGACAACCGGCTTGTGGACGACTTTGGAAATCTTCAGCAGACCTTCCAGGCCCAGGACAGGATCGGGATTCTCTTTCGTCGAAGTCGGAAAAATCGGGCCAACGGCTATATAGTCGATGGGCAATTTGTCTGCTTCCACCGCTTGCTCCACGTTATGTGTGGAAAACCCGACGATCGCGCCCGGACCTAATACCGATCGAACAGCAGTTGGGGGCAGATCCGTTTGACCCACATGCGCGCCCGCCGCGCCAGCTATGCGCGCGATGTCAACACGATCGTTGACAATAAGGCGGACATCAGTACGGGCCAACCCGATAACCTGATCGACTTTATCGAGCAACTCACGCGGACTGGCGTTCTTGTCCCGAAGCTGGATCAAGCGCGCGCCACCGGCAATTAGGGATGTCACAAGCCGAACAGGATCACCAAAGAACGCGTCCGCAATCGCATAGAGGCGCGGAAGGGCCTTCATGCAATTTCGACGGCGCGAGCGCGATTGTCTTGGAGATGGTCGAGAAGCTTTGTATGTATTTCGCCCCTACGAAATTCGGTATTACGGAGGATCTGCCGATGCAGGGGGATGGTGGTCTTTACACCTTCCAGCACAAACATGTCCAGCGCTCGATCCATCCGCCTTATGGCTTCATCGCGACTAGATCCATGCACAATCAGCTTGGCAATCAAGGAATCGTAATACGGCGGAATGACGTACTCGGCATAAGCGGCAGTGTCGACGCGAACCCCCGGTCCGCCAGGAGCGTGCCAGCTTGTGATCTTACCGGGCGAAGGCTTGTACGTGACGGGATCCTCGGCATTGATGCGGCATTCGAGTGCGTGCCCACGGAAATGGATATCATTCTGCCGGTGCGGCAACCTCTCACCCGCTGCAATAAGGATTTGGTCCCGCACGAGATCGATACCGGTAATCAGTTCGGTCACTGGATGTTCAACCTGAATGCGGGTATTCATTTCCATAAAGTAAAAGTTCTTTCTATCGTCCACCAGGAACTCGAGCGTACCCACGTTGGAGTACCCGACATCCTGCATCGCTCGCACAACACGGCTGCCCAGATCTTCCCGAAGTTCAGAAGTCATGATGACCGACGGAGCTTCTTCGACGAGTTTCTGATGTCGCCGTTGAATCGAGCATTCTCGCTCACCCAAATGAATGGCATTGCCGTATTCGTCTGCCATGATTTGAAATTCGATGTGACGCGCCCGCTCGATGAATTTTTCAATGTAGCAGTGGGGAACGCCAAAGGCGCTTGCAGCCTCGGCCTGAGCTGTTTTCAGCGCGGTGAGTAATTCTCCGCGATTATGCACCACTCGCATGCCGCGGCCGCCACCTCCCGCCACGGCTTTGATAATCACGGGATAGCCGATCGTCTCTGCCGTCTCGACGGCTTCTTTGTCTGTGTGAATAGCATCCGAGCTACCGGCGAGGACTGGCAATCCAAGCCGGTTCATTTCGCGACGCGCGCGAGCCTTATCACCCATGAGCCGAATCGCTTCCGATGACGGTCCGATGAACTTGACGCGGCTGGATTCGCACACTTCTGCGAAATATGCGCTTTCGGATAGAAATCCGTATCCGGGATGGATCGCATCGGCGTTCGAGAGTTCGGCCGCGCTGATGACGCTAGGAATGTTCAGGTAGCTGTCCGCACTCTTGGCCGGACCAATACATATGGCCTCATCAGCGAACCGCACGTGAAGCGCATGCCGGTCGGCCTCGGAAAAAACAGCAACGGTCTTGATACCCAACTCTTTACACGAGAGGATGATCCTAAGGGCGATTTCTCCGCGATTTGCGACAAGTATTTTCTTGAACATGTCTATCGCTGGCGAATCGCGAAAAGTTTCTCGCCGTATTCAACCGGCTGGCCGTCTTCCACGAGAATACGGATGACTTCCCCGGTCACGTCCGACTCAATCTCATTCATCAATTTCATCGCCTCGATAATGCAGACCACAGTCCCCTTCTCCACGAAATCGCCCACCGACACGAACGGCTCCGAAGTGGGCGAAAGCGCCTGATAAAATGTGCCCACGATCGGCGATTTGATGTAGAAGAGGTCTTCTTCGGTTTGCAAGGCCACGGGCGGTGGCGGAGAAGGTGGATCTAAGGCTAGAGTTGCTGTCGTCCCCGTTGCAACAGATCCTGGAGCACGGCTACCGGCGTGGTTGGAAGACCGCTTAATCCGTAAACGGACGCCCGATTTTTCTAATTCCAACTCTTCGATTTCTTCTTTAGAAGTGACGAGATCGATGATCTCTTTCAGTTCCTTAAAGTTCATAGACGGCAACGGGGAAGTATAGCAGAAGGGGGAAATTCGGGGTCAGACGGGTGAATTCCCTATTTCCGTTCAGCGGTTCTGGATTTCGAAAATAGGGAATTCACCCGTCTGACCCCGAATTTCCTATTTCGTGCTCGCCCAATTTGATCCTGGGACTTCGACAGCAGAATCAAATAAAGAAGAGAAGTTCGCTCGTCGTCTTAACCGTAGTTCGGCTACGGCTCGATTTTTAATAAACCGTTCGCAGGAACGATCAGGTTGGTGAAACTGCTGGCAGTGACGCCGTTCAGCTTAACGGTCAGGAGCGTGCCATCCGCTGAAAACACGTCCAGACGAACAGTCAGGGTGTTAGCAGTTGTATTCATAATTTCAATCTCAGTCGTCCAGCCACTGCCCGTCACAAACTGCGGCAACAGGACGGCTCCCAATCCTCCCACACCGAAAAACATGACCGGAGCTGAGTTGTTCGTTGGTGACAGATCGATCAGCGGAAGCGTTTGATGTGTGGCACATCCTTCGGCGCGGTTACGACCCCCTCTCGATTAAACAGTGAACGATCCGCTTTCGCCCTTGAGGTGATGTTGTGGACGCATACCACAGCCATGGCAGCTGCTCGGCATACGTCTTCAAGGTATGTTGTGCTCTTCGGTCAGCGGCCGAACCGTCTTTTGCATCCGCGCCTGGGTTTTCAACTCGATTTCTTCCAGTCCCTGAAGAGCGTTCTCAAAGCGCCGTTACAGTTCGCGCGTCACCCCGCGATTGGCCGGATCCACGGCCTCATACTGACGGCGCGCCAGATCCACTTCGACAAATTGGAGTCTCACGAACGAAACAGTATCGCTCTGAAAACCGGCTGCGGTTCACTAATATGCCGACCTTGCTCAGAGCAATGCCGGTTCACCATGTGCTTGAATAGAGATTACTTCCTTG
>QHWY01000078.1 GCA_003223875.1 Acidobacteriota bacterium
CGCCTTCTCCTTCAACAGCATCGCCAAAATGTAATTGGTGGTGCCAACTCCGCCTCCGGCTGTGGTCAGCGGGTGAGCCTGCGACGCTTTTCGGATGTCTTCAATCGTTTTTAACGGAGAGGCCGTAGGGACCGCGATCGCGTCATAGTTATGCCCGGTAATGTTATAAATGTGGGTAAATTTGAGGCTATCGAACTTGGCTCCAGTCACGATCTGACCTGCCGACATCGATGGCTGCAAATTCACCAGCAACGTGTGTCCATCCGGAGGCTGCCGAAAAACGTAGGCGCGGCCAATGTTTCCTCCCGCCCCCGGCATGTTGTCGATGACGACCGGGACTCCGACATACTTTTGTAAGTACGGTTGGATCAGCCGCGCGCTTGTGTCGACGACTCCTCCGGGATCGTGAGGAACCACAATGTGGATTGGACCTTGGGGATAACGAGCTTCTTGCGCGCATCCTGATAGCACGCATGCAATGAGCAACTCAACGAAGAAACGGGCATCCCTACGATCACTGATGGGGGTTGGGAATGGGAACACCATTTTCAGAATCATTGTCCTCTTGACGATTCAGGCGATGACGCCCTCATTCTGGAGACGCTCGATCTCATCGGGCGGCAATCCGACGATCTGACCGAAAACGTATGCATTGTGTTCTCCAAGACATGGACTCGAGCGGCGAAGCTCCGCGGGCGTTTCCGACAACAAAAAAGGTGGAGCCAGGTCGCGTCATTTGAATTCATCGTCACAACACCTTTTCCGTGTGCAATCGCGCGATGTCGTCTTCGTTAAGACCCAACTCGCCTTGATATATAGTGCCGTTGTCCTGTCCCAAACGCGGTGCAGGTCTGAATACCGGCGGAACGCTGTCAGAAAATCGCGCAAAGATTCCAGGAAATCGCACGCCTTGTCCCAAAAGCTCGGCAGTGCGCCAAAACTCGCGGTCTTTTAAATGGGGATCATTAAGAATATCGCACGCATTAGCGACAGGATACCCGATGATTTCTCGCTTGAATGCCTCCTCCAAAAACTCCGACTTTGTGTAACGGAGGAACAACTCCGCAATCGGGCGCTCGATTTCGTCGATCTCTTCCTGCGTGCTCTGTTCAATGCTGAAACGGCTCCAATCTTTTTCCAACAGAGCCACCGTCGCCAACCCTCGTTCCGCCATCCAACCCACGAGCGCTTGATTTGATCGACGTCCCGCTTTACCGCCATAAATGATGAAATTGATATAGCCATCTTTGCAGCGGTAGATAGCGCGCATGTTTGCGCCAGTAATGCTGCGGCCCGTGATGCGGCTGCCGTCTCGCACAGGATTCGTACGATTGGTAGCCCAAAACGCCGGCGCGTTCGCCAAGGCCCAAAGCAGAGACGACTGCAAGGACACGTCGACATGTTGGCCGGTACCGGTCATCTGACGAAAGTAATGAGCGGTGAGAGCTCCGGCTGCCGCGTACATGCCGGCCCACATCGGTGACTGCGGCAAGGAAACACGCAGCGGCATTTTGTCGCGCTCGCCGATGAGCGACATCAAGCCGCTCATCGCCATAACAACGAGATCGCTGCCCTTGTAATCGCGATAAGGACCCGTCTGGCCGAATGGCGTAATCGAGACGACGATCAGCCTCGGATTCAACCGCCGTAGCGTCTCAAAACTGACTCCCCATTGCTGGAGTGTTCCAGGAGGAAATGTTTCGATCAGAAAGTCAGCTCGCGCGACAAGTTTTCTTAACAGGTCGCGACCCGCAGGCGATTGCACGTTAAGAGTGATGCCGCGCTTGCCGGCGTTGTAACTGATGAAATAGATACTTTTTTCGGGATCCGGCCGATCGCCGGGGAATGGTCCGATCAACCGGGCGGCATCCCCACCAGGCGGTTCAACCTTGATAACATCGGCGCCCAGATCGGCGAGGATCTTGCCGCACGAAAATCCTGATTCGTCGCTGAGGTCCAGCACACGATAGGGCGCCAGGACCGAACCGTTTTCCATGCGCTGACCTTCACCTTCCGGTGCGCGCTAGGCTTTCAACCCACCCGCGCATCTGGGCCTTTGCACGTTCGATATCCTTCGAGGCAAACCACTTCCCAAGATCGATCTTTTCAATGGGATAGACCGGCCGCTGGAAGTCCTTCTCGTAACCGAAAGGTAGGGTTGCGTCAATGCCCATGCCGCCTTCAAAGCGGGTGTTGGAAGCCGTCCATTCCTTGTCACCTGCGGTGAGCCGCTCTTGCGGCTGAAAAGTCTGACCTATCCCTCCCGGAATAGGATTGAGGATGTCGGTATGCGGGTTGACGCGCGTGGTGAGGGTCCACATCACGTCGTCCATAGAGTAGATGTCCACGTCGGTGTCCACTGCAATGGCGAGCCTCATACCTTGATTGCACGCAAGAATAGCAGCCAGGAAATTGCGTTGCCAGCCTTCCTCGATCTTGTTGCGTTTTTTCACTTGGATGATGCATCCGCCCCAATCGGTCATGCAGTAAGGAATGTTGACGTCTTGGATGATACCGGGCTGCAAGCGCTCACATAGTTCGAAGATTGCCGATTCACGCACCGTCGTGTCGATGTTGTTGCAATCGAGCATGTGAACGCCAAGCGCATAAATGATGGGCTTTCGAGAACGCCTCATGGTAATGCCGGTAACGTGGAATGTCGGCGCCTTATATGCCTTGCCCATATACCCGGCCCATTCCGGATGAAATGGAAAACGGCCCTGCGTGTCGGCTTCTTCGGCCTCTCGAGTCTCATAGCGTTTGTCACGCGGATATAAAACGCCTTCCAGCACCAGATCACAATCCGCCACTGCCCAAGCGTCCACGGTTTTTGCTTTGACGACACGAATGGGGAAACCCTGAACGGCTCCGGCAACGCCAAGCTCGTCGCCACCCCGAGGGAGCACGACATAATCGAAACCGCCGCCGGCGATCAAGGTTGCTGCGGGAGGCAATCCGAAACACATGGTGAGCGGTATCGGCTTCTCGTCTTTGTAATGTTCGGTGATGATTTGCCACATGTGCGAGCCTGGGGCCGATTGAAAGGTACAGACGTTGCCCCAGCGCGCATTCATCCGGTTGTAACCGATATGGCTTCCGCCGTGAAAGTATTCGCCGACCACAACGCTGTTGCCGCTGCCGATCGTCAGCTCCGATTCGAGAGCGGTGTGCCGAATGGCCATCACCCATTTGTTCACGTTCAAAGCATCCGTAATGACCGTCTCCTGGCAAGGTGCGGCGGCGGACGGCACTTCGACGGGAGGTATGGGATGCGTCAGAGCGTGCGCAAGCTTTCGAGTACGATCTTGTGGGCCGCTCCATCCGAATAACCGTTCGATGATGTCCATCTTGGCAAATAGATTGGTAACGCATTCCAGATGCGGATAACCTTTCACGTTCTTGAAGAGGATCGGAAAACTTCCGTCCAGGTGCTTTTGCACCCCAGTGATCTCCAAGTCCGGATTTACAGGTACATCCGTCTCCAGCAGATCGCCGGTTGCGCGCAACCAATCGAGCATTCCCCGCAATGAACGAATATGCTCCGCTTTTGTTTCCACACCATTGATCGTTGATATCGCCATACTATTTCCCTTATCAGTGCACTCGGCCGCCGTCCGCAAAAGCTCTCAAGTCCTCTTGTGTAGCGCGTTGGGCTGCCAGTTGCACAACGGCCGTTTCGATAATCTTTCCTGCTTCCACGAGTTCCAGGATGTTTGCATTTTTGGTGCGAATCATCGACGAAATCTGCCGCGAAGCGGATCGAAGTCTTGTTCCCGCACAAACGCTCCACCATTCGATCCGACTCTGATTTCCACAAGCCCAGACGATTCCAGCGAGCGTAAAGCATCGCGGACGGAAATTCGGCTCACGCCGAATTGCTCGGCAAGGCCCCGCTCGGGTGGCAGCCGGTCACCGGCACGGAAACGGCCCGAAAAAAACGCATCCTGAAGCTGCCGGACGACTGCTTTTGAGGTCCTGGAGACGCGAACTCGATGGAAGATTGGTTTATGCATTGGACAACCGTCGAACCAATCATTCGATTTTTAAAGGTCAGACCATAACAGACCGGCCGAGGGATTGTCAAAATTTTCATTTTGGGTTTTTCGTGTTCTTATTTATTCTTATCGCGCATGACGCCAAGATCTCGCCAGAGCAATCTACCATGGCTGGAGCGGAAATCGTCCGGCAACGGACAGTGGTCGCATGAACTTGCGGAATCTGGAGGACGCATCTCGGATCTCATAGCAGAACGGATCCGGACGGCCGTTTCGGATGGCATTCTGGCGCCGGGTTCCCGGCTGCTATCGGAACGAGAATTGGCTCAGCGGTTAAATGCCAGCCGTGAATCCGTCCGAGAAGCTTATCGAAGTCTGGAAGTCGCGGGGCTTTTAGTAATCCGCCGCGGCAAGGAGGGAGGCGCGTTCGTCCGCGAGGTCGATCATGAGCCTATAACCCGGTCACTATCCATGTTGCTTCGTCTTGGTAAAACGACACATCGCGAATTGACGGAAGCCCGTTTACTGATCGAACCTCCGATTGCACGGCTTGCCGCACGTCGCGCCACCCAATCGGACATCGAGGCGATGGGTGACTTGATCGACCGCCACGCGGCGGCAATCCGCGGGGGTGACGACCCCAGAAAATACGATCTCCAGTTTCACCGCGCCATGGCGGAATGCGCAAAGAACCTGCCGTTGACGATCCTCATGAACTCGCTGGCTGACCTGATGGTGGAAGCCCTGTCGGATGTGGACATACCGTTGGAGACGCGGTCCCGGACTGTAGAGTTTCATCGCGTCGTATTCGACGCCATTCACAAAAAAGATGAAGAGCGGGCATTCGATCTAATGCAGCAGCACATTGGGGACGTTCAGAAACGCCTAAAAAAGCCGTGGTTTCATCGGAAACGTACCAACCACGCGAGAGCGCGATCCAAAAAGTAATCAAGCTCCCCGTGAGAGGCTACTTTCTGGAACGCAGCTTGGAGCGATTCTTATTTACCCATTTTTGGCTTTCAAGGATGTGCTGCTGCATAAGCTTGAAGGCTTTATCCTGGTCTTTTCGGCGGATTGCGTCGAGCACGAGCCGGTGAAACTCGACGCCGTGGGAGCGCATCTCTTTCGAGATTGTAATACTGGAAAGGGCCTCAACCATCAGGTCCGTCAGCGAGTTCATAAGAATGTTCAACGGTAGGTTCTTTGCGCATTCACCCATGATGCGATGAAATTGCAGATCATATTTGCGGGAATCTGCGTTTCCTCGGATGGCGTTCATCTGACCCTCGATCTGCGCCTCCATCGCTTCGATATCCGACTGCGTTGCGCGCTGGGCGGCCAGCCGGGCAATCGGGGGCTCGATGAGTAAACGTGCTTCGGTCAACTCCCGGTGCGAAGTTTTTCCCAGGCGCAACATGAGAGAAAGCGAACGCGTAACCGCACCGTGATCGATATCTCTGACGAAGGCGCCACCGTCCTTGCCACGGCGAATGACGAGCAGTCCCACAACTTCCAGGCTACGGTATGCTTCTCGTACCGATTCACGGCTGGCATTAAGACGTTGAGCCAATTCTCGTTCGGAAAGCAGACGCGATCCCGGCGCAAGAATCCCATCTGAGATCGCGTCTTCGATGCGTTCAGCAATGCCGTCGGAAATCCGATACGCGGATTCCACCTTTCCGGTCGAGCTTTCTCCGCGGTGGGGTGCCGCTGGAGCTAACCAGCGTAACCTGCGTTGATGGGTTCTGGGCATCAGTCATCCAGAATAAGTGAAAAACCGCTGAGACCCAATGGAAAATCAGGGTTTGTGCCCGTTCAATCCTGCAACTCTCCAAAAACCTTTGAATGTCTAACGGACTGTGTACATTTTCGGAAAGCGATCACGCGCTTTTTGGCCAGACCATTGCCATTTAACCTTGACAAAGGCAAAATGCGCAGGGTAGAAACGGGCTCTCGAACAAACAAAAAGAAATCGGGGGAGGAAATCACGATGACAATCCGGACATGTTCCAACGCTTACCCACGCGGCTTCTTCACGACAGCGTTGGTGACGATATTAGTGCTCTCCACCGTCACTTTGTTTGCGCAATTGCCAACCGGCACGATTCTGGGAGTCGTAAAGGATAACAGCGGTGCAGTGATCCCGGGCGTAACAGTGACCGTGCGCAATACAGCTACAGGCGCTGCCAGAACTGCGAGTACGGCGGAGGACGGGGTATACCTGGTGCCGGCATTGCTTGTGGGCACTTACGACATCACAGCAGAGCTGTCCGGGTTTAGCACGTCTGTCAGCAGAGGCGTAAGGCTGGAAGTGGCTCAGGAGGCCGTTGTGAACTTCACGCTTCAGGTCGGCGCCGCTGCGCAAGCGGTGGAGGTCGTCGCCAATGCGGCGCAGGTGGAGACCACGACCAGCTCGCTCGGCGGCGTGGTGAACGAAAACAAAGTCTCGGAATTGCCCCTGAATGGACGAAATTTCATCGACCTTACTCTGTTGCAAACGGGAGTGGCATGGCAGCCGGAATCATCGGGCACTCCGCCCGCGGGCACGGGCGGCACTAAATTCAGCAGCAATGGTGCGCCGATTTCTTCCAACAATTACATGCTGGACGGAGCGCAGATCAGCAACATCTTCGGTCAGTCGCCCACCTCCATCGTAGGAACGACCCTAGGGCTGGCAGGCATCCGGGAATTCAAAGTCATCACGAATACTTTTTCGGCAGAATATGGCCTGACCATGGGCAGCCAGGTGGTTCTCGTCAGCAAAGGCGGCGCCAATCAATTCCATGGAGAACTGTTTGAATACCTTCGTAATAGTGCCATGGACGCGCGGAACTATTTCGATCCGGCGCCCTCGGCAATCGGAGGAAAGCGTCTTCCGCCTTTCAAGCGGAATAACTTCGGCGGCGCCTTTGGCGGACCCATTAAGACGGACAAGACGTTTTTCTGGGCTACGTACGAAGGATTGAGACAGCGCAATAGCATAACTACAGTCAGCAACGATTTGGGAGCGGGGTGTCATGGTTCGCTCGGCGTCGTCATTACCAATACGGCGTGTCCCCAACTCGGCGCCACTTCCTCAGTTGTCCTTGGCTCGGTTTCGCCTGCAGTTGTGCCTTTGATTAATGCCTATCCACTCCCCACAGACTCCAGCAACCCACTGAATCCTATCCACAAATTTACGTTTACCGCGCCCGCCGCGGAAGACTACTTTCAGGGACGAGTCGACCACAACTTTTCCAACGCGAATACGTTTTTCGGCCGGTACACCTTTGACGATGCATCACGCACGGGCCCCCGGCCATTTGATCTCTGGAAAGACGACAACTGGGGCACACGCAATCAATCATTGACGCTCTCAGAGAGCCGGGTCTTTTCTCCAACCCTCCTGAACACTGTCCGCCTCTCCGCAAGCCGTCAGGCGCTGACTACCACTGCTACGCCGGCCCCGTCGATCAACAATTCGAATTTTGTGTTCATTCCCGGGCGGCTCCCCGGGCAAATTACAGTGTCCGGGTTGACCAACATCATTGGCGATACCTGCAGCCCCTCGAAAGAGCCTCAAAACATCATGACCGCCAGCGACGACGTTAATCAGTCACGCGGGAGGCATTCACTCAAGTTCGGCACATTGATCAACTATTATCAGATGCACTTCCTGCTGGATTGTGGAAATAAGGGGATTGCGGCGTTCTCGAATGTCGCTAATTTTTTGCGGGGGGCACCTATATCCTTGACCGGGCGGACCGGGGATTCAGTGCAGGCAGGCTTCTTTACCTTTAAGACCTTCGGGTTCTACGTGCAGGATGACTATCGAGCGTCGTCACGACTGACGCTGAACCTTGGTTTGAGATATGAGTTCAGAACGGATCCGATTGCAAGGCACAACCAAGGTAGTGCCGCGCTTCGTAATATGCTGACGGATAAGGACGCCACCATTGGCATTCCGACCCAGAACCCATCGTATCGCAATGTGAGTCCGCGTGTCGGGTTTGCCTGGGACGTTCAAGGTAATGGTAAGACATCCGTCCGCGGCGGGTTTGCGATCGTCTACGACTTGGCGCAGTTTGGTCTTCCCCTGGCGAACACTGTCACGGGCGTGCCGCCGTTTGTGTATCAGTTCGTCATTTCCAACCCGCCGTCGTTTACAGTGCCATGGAACACCCAAGGCGGGGTCCTCTCCAGGAATGCGATCTTTACGGAATGGGATTCCAAACAGCCGCGGATGACGCAATACAACCTGTCTGTGCAGCGACAGTTGCCGGCAGAGATGGTCGTGACGCTTGCGTACACTGGATCCCGCGGCTATGACATCCCGACCAAGTGGGACGAGAACTTCCCGCAGGCACCCGTTCAAGACACTGTAAAAAACCGCATCGGCTGTGACGGCGGAGTCGCGCCCGCAAACGTTCCCGACGGTGCCCCGTGCCTGGCGCCGATCGTGGCCACCTGCGCCAACGCTATACCGTCCTGCAGGCCGAACTCGGCTTGGGGAACTCTGCTCATGCAGACGAACCGTTCCAAAATCTGGTACGACTCGTTGCAGGTTGGTTTGGACAAGCGGTTGGCAAAGGGACTGCAGGTCCAAAGCTCTTACACGCTTTCAAAGGGCTTGGATCTGTCGCAGGGGGCGACTGGGGACGCGACGGACTTCAATCACCTCGACGAGGGATTGCCTTTCTACAGCATGAAAGGCCGCACCTTATATGATGCGCGTCACATCTATCGATTCAACGCCCTGTACCACATACCAAACCTGAAGTCTTCGGGTATGTTAGGGAAACTCACCAATGGCTGGTGGATGGGCACCTTGGTCGCTCTGCAGAGTGGCTCCCCATTCACTCCGACGATTGGTGGTAACCGCTCGACGTATGGTGCGGCCGTGGGGGCGTCCTCCACGTCAGTGGACCGTCCAGACCTCGTCATTGCGACCACGCCCGGCACCGGCACTGCCACAGGATTAACGTTTGTGCCTTTTGACCCGACGAAGGTCATTACCAGGAATCCCAAGCAGTGGTTCAATCCGATGATGTTCATGAGTCCGCGTCAAGGTTACTTCGGTACTGCGCCCCGCAACTTCCTGGACGGCCCTGGCCTTCAGAACGTGGACTTTTCGTTGAACAAAGACACGCGCTTCGCCGCGTTGGGTGAGCAAGGGGCTCTGCAATTCCGAGCCGAGGTCTTTAACCTTTTCAACCACCCGAACTTTGCTCAGCCCAATACGCAGGTCTTTGTGGGTACCGGAGCCGCTGCTGGTGGTGCGGTTGAGGCGCCTTTGGCCAGTGCAGGCCAGATTCTGCGCACTCGTACGCGATCCAGGCAGATTCAGCTCGCGCTGAAAATTGTCTTCTAATATAGCCGGTCGGTTCTAATTCGCTGAAGACTTTCCAATCGCTTTGCGGAGGTCTTCGATCGAAACTGAACGCCCATGTAGTGGAGTGATCTGCTGCACATCCAGCTTCAACCGCTGGAGTTGGTCGTAAAGATTCACGTTCTCTGCTAAAGGCTGCGCCGGTGGTGGGGCGTCCGGTGCGCCCGGCGTGTACACATCGGCTTCGATCAGGATCTTCTCTTTCGGCAGATAGCCGATCAACATCGTATCCGCGTGATTTGTGCCTGCAAGTTTATAGACTTCCAACGTACGGCTGCCGTCTGTGAGGACGCGTTTCTCTGTGACAGCTTCAATCACCGCTTTCTTCCGCTCCTTGGCCATCCTGTCAGGGAATATCGTGTGCGGCTGCGCCCATATTTTTTCGTAATACGTTTTTGCAGCCGCCTGCGTCAGTATGGTGGCGCCTTCCGCCGCGCAAGCCCGTAGGCCACCGAGATGGTCGAAGTGGTGGTGTGAATTTAGCTCGTCGCCTTCAGGGCCTTTCGCGCAATCCAATTGAGGCTACGCTGCCAGGCAAGCGTTGCAGCATCTTTGTTGTAGCTGCCGCGCTCATCGCAGTGGAATCCGTGATCCGCACCTGGGTAGACGTGGATCTCGCAATCGGGACGTTTCTGCCGGATGAGCTCCACGTCGGAAAGCGGAATATGCGCATCCAGAGCGCCGAAATGCATCAGTGTTGGAACTTTCGGTTTCTGATCGGCCATCTTCGCAATGAAACCGCCGTAGTAGCAGACAGCCGACGCCAATCCCTCCAGGTTACAGGCCGCCGCGAATGCGACGGTTCCTCCAAGGCAAAATCCCATGATGGAGACCGGAGCGGTGGATTTCAATTCCGCGATGGCGGCGCTGGTATCACGAAGGAACGCTTCGAAATCCGGGTTTTGCACAAAACGCATTGCAGCCGATATCTCGTCGGGTGAATACCCCGACTCAAAACCAGGCTCAATTCGATCGAATAGCGCGGGCGCGACGGCGGCGTAACCGGCAGCAGCTAGACGATCGCACACCGAACGGATGTGATGGTTGACACCGAAAATCTCCTGAATCACAACCACACCGCCTTTGACTACGTTTGCGGGGTCGGCGCGATAGGCGCCAAGCTTCTGGCCATCGGGTGCCGTGAGTGTAATCTTCTTCCCCATAGTGTTCTCCTATTTCGCTAATGAAATTCCGCCGGAACGCGCAGCATACATAAAACGATAAGGCGCCGAAAAGAAAAAACTGTTTGGATTCTCGTGTTTGGATTACCGTTGACACTGGTCGGACGGTTT
>QHWY01000032.1 GCA_003223875.1 Acidobacteriota bacterium
TCCCACAACGCTTGTGAACCGTGAAGTCTCCGAGCTGCTTTCCGGAGGTGCTGTGTGGCATCTCAAAGTCGCGGGCTGCTTCCTCAAAATGCTGCACGGCTTCTCAAGGAGGAAGGCTGCTTCCGGGAGATGCCGCGCCGGATTTCAAAGTCGCGGGCTGCTTCCCGAAAATGCCGTGCGGCATCTGAAACTCGCGAGCTGCTTGCCGGAAATGCTGCGCGGCCCTCTGATTTTCCGTTGTCCACTCTCTGTCTTCGCGCGTTGTATCAAGTGTGGGGCTCGGGTCGAAGCGGCGGCAGAAGCGTAGCTCAGGGCGTGAGAGCGCGCTGCCCAAAGCCGCGAAGCGGCAACAGAACCTAGCCCAGGGCGTCAGCCCTGGTTTGATTTCCAAGCAACACAAGCCGCGAAGCGGCGGCAGATGCTTCAAAATCTGCCGCCCCTCCGGGGCTGTGACATACATGAACATGAACACCCAGCGCTTGCGCGCTGGGCTACCTTCTCACGCCGCTTCGCGGCTTAGGCAACAGCCCTTGTCAGACGCTCCTGTTGCTTCGAAGAAAAAATTGTCCTCCGGAAACTGTTGATTTCGCTCGGCGATCGCCTGATTTCAAGCGGCGGATCCTGATTTTCGATGGTCCACTTTCCATTCTCTGGGAATTTATAAAGTATGGGCTCGCCCTAGAGGACCCGCGGCCGCCGCAAAAGATTTTTGCGGCGGCTGTTACAAACGGGGCATCTGCGGGATGTAGTCAATAGAGGGGAGAAGGTCCGGTAGCCCTTCTTTAGTCGCTAGTCAAGGACCCCTGTTATTCCACGCGCCGGGAAACCGTTAACCCTTTAACCGCGGGTTATGTTTGGGCCCGCAATGAGAGTGTGAATGTATGTCAAAACCAAAAACAAAACCGATCAAACCAGTGATCGGTTTCACCAAGACGGCACCCACAGATTTACTAGCGCGTGGCAATGCCGTCCACACGGGGATGTCCGCAAACACGGCGGATTATCCCAGCCCACCCGTCGATATGGCTACCTTGAAGGCGGCCCTCGACATCTACTCGTCCACGATCACGGCAGCCCTGGATGGCGGCTCGAAAGCCATCGCCGAACGTAACCATCAGGGTGAAGTCGTGATCAAGATCTTGCGTCAGCTGGCTCATTACGTTGAAGCGGCATGTAAGGATGACATGCCCACATTCCTGAAAAGCGGATTCCAGCCCGTCGTGATTCAACGGGCTGCCGCCCAGCCGTTGTCGCAGTTCATCCGCAAGATCGAGCCGGGCGCCACCAGTGGTCAGCTCCTGGTGACCATTGCCGCCATTCCGGACGCGCTCACCTATGAATTACGGTGGGCGCCGGTCGGAGTGGGAGGCGTGCCTGGTACATGGACGTACCTGCCTATAGCGAAGACACGTCCCGCCACGTCAGTTACCGGTCTAACGCCGGGGACGACCTATGCATTTCAGGTCCGTTCCTTCGGCGCGTCCGGTTACTCCGACTGGAGCGACTCGGTCACCCGTATATCCACGTAGCCGTAGCCGCCTTTAGCCGCTGCGCACGGTCAGATCGGCAATAAATTCTGGCCGTGCGGCGGCCAAGATAGGGATGATGACAAGCGCCCGTCACCCGACCCGTGCTAGCGGGACAATCTGTGGCAAAATAACCCGCATGAAATTTTCCTGTGTCGTTCGTCTCGTTGTCGCACTTCTCTTCGTCACCCAAGCCAGCGCACAACAACTGCTACCCGGTGAAAGAGAGGCGGTAGTCACCGGCATTCCAGGCGTGATCGACGCTGGAACAAAGTGGCAGTTGATTTGGGCGGATTTCAAAACAGCTGATGGAATCGTCGGAACACCCGATGGAGGTGTGATATTCGCGCAGGAGCAAACCGATACGATCCGCAAGCTGGACGTCAACGATAAAGAATTCGTCTATCTCACCGACACCCATGGTGGCGGTTCTGTTTCGATGGATGCGCAGGGCCGGATTTATGCCGTTCAGCGAACGTGCACCGACAGCGCTCGTCCCTTCTACCAAAGCTGCCCAGAGTTGCCGATGATCAGTATTCTCGCCCCCGAGCGCAAACTGCTTGCCAACAGTTTCAGTGATGGCAAACCGCTCGGACGCCTTAACGATCTCATTGCGGACGGGAAAGGCGGCGCGTACTTTACTGTAGGTGGCGCCTACCATGTGAGCGCTAACGGAGCTGTAACGACCGTTGCCGATCCTAACAGTATTCGCTCAAATGGAATCATGCTGAGTCCCGATGGCCTGACCCTTTACGTCACCAACAATACCTCTGTTGTCGCCTTCGACGTCCGTTCGGACGGTTCAACCACCAACCGGCGTGATTTCGCCATGCTCAACGGCGATAATGGCGGCGACGGCATGGCCGTCGATGCGGTCGGCCGTCTGTACGTCACTGCGAATAAAGGGATTCACATCCTCTCGGCCGACGGAAAGTACCTCGGCCTGATTCCTACGCCCCGGCGTCCCATATCGCTCGCGTTCTCCGGACCCAACAAAAAAACACTTTACGTTCCGATGCTGGGAGCCGTGGGACCGAACGGAAAAGAGTGGACAACCCCGGAAGGCGTGCGCAACACCGCGATGACCATCTACAAGATCGCGATGGCGGCGGAAGGATTCAAAGGTCGCCCTAAATAAGACCTTGGTTTAACCTGTACACATGAGTTCGAGATCGGCGACAGCCTATCCTGAAGTCGAAGACGACACTTCCGAGCAGATTCAGCCGCTCTACCACGTCATTCTGCTCAACGATGACGACCACACTTACGACTACGTCATCGAAATGCTGCAGAAGATTTTTGGGTTTTCCGAATCGAAGGCGCTTTCACATGCCGTCGAAGTGGACACGAAGGGAACGACCATCCTCCTGACCTGTGAACTCGAACAGGCGGAACACAAGCGTGATCTTATCCACAGCTACGGGCCGGACTGGCGCCTCCCACGCTCATTGGGCTCGATGGCGGCCGTGGTGGAGCCGGCCGCGGCGTCGGCGTAAGGGGGCGCACACCTGAACTCCCGAATTGGAATTCGGGAGTTCAGGTGTGCGCCCCCAACTCCCTCAAATACTCGAAACTGTAGATGCCGGTGCGATGGCCGTCGCTCCATTCGAATTGAAGCGCGTACTGCCCGACCAATTCGATCTTTCGGAATTCTAGATCGTCGGGAATGTGGATAGGCAGAACGATGCGGATTCCGGTCATCTCGTCCTTGCACGAGGCGCACGGACACATACCCCGGAGAACAGGCGCGAGATGATGCGTCACGTGCCCATCGGCCCATGTAATCATCAACTCGCCAGGACTAACCTTTTTGATCTTCGTCGGGGTGCTTGCTTGCGGAACAGGCACTTTCCAGGCTACTCCACTTCGAGAACCGGGGCCTCGAAAGTCCGGATGCTCACCTGAGCCGCAACGCGCTCTGCGATTTCGCGCAGCGTGCGCGCGCTCGGCGCATCCGGTTGCGCGACTACGATGGGCTGGCCAATGTCGGATTGTGTGCGGATCACCAGATCTAGAGGCACTTCGCCCAGAAATGGAATGCCTAATTGTTCGGCGGCGCGGCGACCGCCACCGTGTCCGAAAATGTAGTCCTGCGAGCTGCAATGCGGACAAATGTAGTAGCTCATGTTCTCCACAATACCGAGAATCGGCACTCGCGTCTGCTGGAACATACGAAGCGTCTTCATGGATATCCGCAGCCCAACATCTTGAGGAGTGGAAACGATGACGGCTCCCGTCAGCGGTACGGCTTGCGCCAAAGTCAGGTGAACGTCTCCGGTTCCCGGCGGCAAGTCGACTATTAAATAGTCCAGCTCACCCCACTCCACATCGAACAGACATTGCTGGAGCGCTTTATGAGCCATCGGCCCACGCCAGATGAGAGGCTGCTCGGATTTGACAAGCAAGCCCATCGACATGAATTTCAATCCGCTGGCCTCTTGCGGAATCATCCGATTGCCAACCGACTTGGGTGGAAGCTCCAGACCCAACATGATCGGAGTTGTCGGTCCGTAGATGTCGCCATCCAGCAAGCCGACTCGCGCGCCACATGCGGCGAGCGATGCGGCGATATTCACCGCGATTGTGGATTTACCGACCCCTCCCTTGCCGCTCCCAACAGCAACAATATTGCGCACGCCCTTCAGAGCCGATCGATCGAGCTGTGGCATCGATCTCACTTCGCTGGTCATTTTGACTTCGACGTTCTCCACTCCGGGCAGGCCCTTCACCAGTCGAACGGCCTCGTCGCGCATCTGGTCTTTCACCGGACAGGCCGGCGTTGTCAGATTCAGATCGAACGAAACTTTGCCGCCGTCGATCTTCAAATTCCGAATAAAGCCAAGCGCCACAATATCCTTATGCAAATCCGGATCCTGAACCTGCTTCAGCGCGCTCAAGATCTGGTCCTCCGTCACCGCCGAATTCTTTTCGTCTTTGTTCCAAAAGGCCATCGCCTCGGTCCTCTCTATCCCTCTTTATTCTTTCATTCTAGCAGGCGCGACACCGTAATAGTTCGACCAAACGTCGATGTACTTGTACCCAGACCCGGTGTTGTAGATAAGAATCCTCTCGTTCTTTCTCAAGAATCCGGAATGCCTCAGCTTTTTCAAGGCCGCGATGCAAGCTCCTCCTTCAGGAGCGACAAATAGCCCTTCGCTTGCTGCGAGGCGTTCCGAGCTTTCCATAATCTCGGTATCGGACACGGAGATTGCGGTACCACCACTCTCCCGAACAGCTCGCAACACGAGAAAGTCTCCCAAGGCCTTTGGGACACGCAGGCCGCTGGCGATAGTTTCGGCATTCTGGAAAAACTCGCTGAATTCCGCATTCTGCTCGAAAGCCCGTACGATCGGCGGGCATCCCTCCGCCTGTACTGCGATCATCTTCGGACGCTTGGAGCCGATCCAGCCAAGTTGTTCAAGCTCTTCGAATGCTTTCCACATGCCGATGAGGCCGACTCCACCGCCAGTCGGATAGAAGATGGCATCCGGCAAATTCCATCCGAACTGTTCTGCAGCTTCCAGACCCATGGTTTTCTTGCCTTCGATCCGGTACGGTTCTTTCAACGTCGATAGATCAAACCAGCCTTCGGTCGTTTTCCCTTCCGCGACGCGCTTAGCGCAATCGCTGATCAGGCCATCCACTAGGGTTACGTTGGCTCCAAATGTTTTGGACTCGATGAAATTCGCAGCGGGCACATCTCGAGGCATGAATACATACGCCTCGATTCCCGCGGCAGCAGCATACGCGGCCAGTGCCCCACCGGCATTTCCGGCGGTGGGAATGGCGACTTTCCTGATTCCGAGCTCGCGGCACATCGAAATGGCGCAGGAAACACCACGAGCCTTGAACGTTGCCGTCGGGTTCACGCCTTCGTCTTTGAGCCACAGGTCGTCGCATTCCAACTGCTCTCCAAGACGCTGCAGTCGATACAAAGGCGTGAAACCTTCGTGCAAAGTGACGATATTGTCTCGATAACGAACAGGCAGCACAGGCGCGTACCTCCACATGGTTGGCGGCCCGTCGGCAATCGAGTCGCGATCCCACTGACGCGCCAGTTTTTGGAGATCGTAGCGGACCAGCAGGGGCCAGCCTGCGGCGCTCAGATTCTGGATTTTGCCCGCCTCGAGCCTCTCACCCGTCCGGCTGCATTCCAGATGAGTGACGGCAGTTCCTGTTTCCAAACTCCCTCCTCCCCTCCTAAGTTAGGAGGGGTGCCCGAGCGAAAGCGAGGGCGGGGTGGTTCCAAAGGGGAACCACCCCGCCTGGTCGGACTTCTTTTGAGGCTTCGCCCTATTTCTTGAGGCTGCGCGCTATCGCGCTTGCGCTTCGCGCGGGCTCGCGCTTCGCGTCCTCGCAGGCACCCCTCCTAACTTAGGAGGGGAGTTGCCGCCGGCGTTCATAGCCCGCCGCTACCATTCTCAAACCCAAGCAATACCGGCTCCGGCACGAGTTCGATACCGAAACGGTCCCGGACGCCAGATCGAATCTGTCTTGCAAGCCGCACAACATCGGCGGCCGTGGCGCCGCCCTTGTTCACCAACGCTAAGGTATGCTTCGTGGACAAGCCAACTGGTCCCACAGAATATCCCTTAGAGAATCCCGCGTGTTCGATTAGCCAGGCCGCAGCCGTTTTTACTTTTCCTCCAGAGGCCGGGTAGCGGGGCACGTTAGGGCCGGCGATCGATTGCAAGTCGGCAAACTTCTCTTCTGTGACCATCGGATTCTTGAAGAAAGATCCGGCGCTTCGGCAATCCGGATCTCCTTCGACCAGCAGCATCGCTTTGCGCCCGCGGATGCGGCGCACAGCGTCGCGAACTTCGGCGAGTGTAGGGTTGGCGGTTTTTCCTTCGAATTCCCGCTGAAGCTCGGGATAACGAATCGCGGGATTCCCGTTATTGGTCAATGCGTAGATTACGTGGAGCACAGCGTAACGATCTTTCGCGGTGGTGTTGAAGACGCTTGTTCGATACGTGAAGCCGCATTCATCGTGCGAGAGTTCCACGATACGATCGGCGCTTCTGTCATAGGCCCGAACACTAACGAGTACTTCAGAAATTTCCTGTCCATACGCACCGACATTCTGTACCGGTGTTCCCCCAACAGATCCGGGAATGCCGCTCAGACACTCGATGCCCGACAGATTCCTTTCAACCGATGAGGCGACCAGCCGGTCCCACTCCTCGCCCGCACCGGCGTCCACAATGGTTTTGCCGTTCGCGCTCGCCCATTCGACGCCGCGAATACCGATCCGGACGACCAGACCGGGGAAACCCGCATCCGCAACCAGCAGGTTTGAACCGCCTCCAAGCACAAAAATCGGAAGGTCTTTTTCTTTGGCCCCGTGAATGGCTTCAAGAACCGTTTGCTCGTCCGGCGCATCGATGAAATACCGCGCAGGACCACCAATACCAAAAGTCGTGAGGAGTGCGAGCGCGACGTTCTCGTGGATGAGTGCTTTCACCGAGATTTCAGTTTAACATTGTACGGTTAAGTGAATCTTCAACTCACGGCTCTCATCCTTTATTCCCTCGTCTTCATTGCAGTTGGGTTCTTCATTTCGCGGAAGGTCCGCAAAGCTGACGACTTTCTGGTTGCGGGCCGCCGGCTTGGTCCGGGGCTTTTGGCAACGACGTTTCTGGCCGCAAACATTGGGGCTGGCTCCACTGTCGGAGCTACGGGTCTGGGCTACGCTTTCGGTTGGAGTGCCTGGTGGTGGGTCGGGTCGGCAGGTATCGGATCATTCATTTTGGCAAACACGGTAGGACCGAAGATCTGGACTCTGGCTGCAAGAAACGGTTGGCGAACCGTCGGCGATTTTCTCGACCATCGATACAACCGTTCTGTTCGTGGGCTCATCGCCATAATGCTCTGGATTGGGACTTTGATGATCCTCGCAGGGCAGCTCATTGCGATTTCGCAAATCCTCGAAATCGTCATTGGAACTCCCAAGTGGCAAGGCTGCTTGATCGGCGGTATCGTCATCAGCGCATACTTTGCTGCCGGAGGCTTGCTGAGTTCCGCCTGGGTCAACCTGATACAACTCAGCGTCAAATTTGCCGGGTTTCTGCTGGCAGTGCCTTTCGGTCTGGCTGCGGCCGGCGGGTGGCAGGCTCTCGGTTCAACAATGCAGGCTCTGCCGGGCCTGGGCGGCCGGGGCATTCTTTCGTATGTCGCCATTCTCGTGCCGTCTTTCATTATCTCGCCGGGATTAATTCAAAAGCTCTATGGAGCGCGAGACGAGCGTGCGGTCCGCATCGGCATCAACTGGAATGCTGCAGGGCTGGTCCTGTTCGCTTTCGCGCCGGCCATTCTCGGTATCATCGCTCGATCACAATATCCGAACTTGTCGAATCGGGAACTCGCATTACCGATGGTGATGACCAAGTTGATGCCGCCATGGCTGGGACTCTTGACGCTGGCCGCTGTCTTTTCGGCGGAGATCAGTGCAAGCGACGCGATTTTATTCATGCTATCCAGTTCGCTCAGCGTCGATCTGTACAAAACCTTTTTGCGGCCGGCGGCTTCGGATCGTGACCTCCTTTTCGCCGGACGCCTGGCTGCGGTTGCAGGGGCTTCGTGTGGCGTGTTGCTGGCAATGGCTCTGCCATCGATCATCTCAGCGCTTCAAATTTTCTACACGCTAATGGCGGCCGCGCTGTCGGCGCCTCTGATCGTGGGACTGTATTCTCGCCGTCCAACGGCGGCGCGCGCGATCGTAGCAATCATTTTCTCGGTTGGTATAACAGCGGCAACAGGCTCGACCGTGATAGGAATTCTTGCGGCTTTCGTGATAATGATTACCCCATGAATCGCCGCACATTTGTTGGTGCCTTAACTGTAGGGGCGCTCTATGAGCGCCCGGGCGGTCGCAGACCGCCCCTACAACAGAAGGAAGGCTTGATCACCGATGTGGAGGGCATCAAGGTCGGTCACTTCACCGATTCACGAAGACCGACAGGCTGTACCGTCATCCTCTGCGAGCGAGGCGCTGTCGCAGGCGTGGATGTGCGGGGTTCAGCGCCGGGAACACATGAAACTGATCTGCTGAGGCCGACGAATAGCGTCAACACGGTGAACGCGATTGTACTTTCCGGCGGTAGCGCGTTCGGCTTGGACACGGCGACCGGTGTTACGCGCTACCTCGAAGAACGTGGTTACGGATACGCATTCGCGGGCGGGAAAATCCCGATTGTCCCCGCGGCCATCCTTTTTGACCTCAATGTGGGTGATGGCCGGATCCGTCCTAATGCGGACGCCGGCTATAAAGCGGCAATGAACGCGAAGTCCGGCGCTTTCGAAGAAGGCAGCGTGGGGGCTGGTGCGGGCGCGACGGTGGGCAAGCTCAATGGCGGAAAGCGGATGAAAGGCGGCATTGGCACATCGAGCATCAAGCTGCCGAATGGGATCGTCGTTGGCGCGATCGTTGCAGTGAATTGCGTCGGTGACGTCGTTGATCCGAAGACCGGTAAGATTGTCGCCGGCGCGCGCACACCCGATGGAAAGACCTTTTTAAATATTATTGAAGCCTACCGGTCCGGCCGGGGCGTCGCTCAAACTCCTCAGCCTGGACAGAACACAACCATCGGCGTCATTGCGACGAACGCCCGATTCGACAAAACGCAAATGACAAAGATCGCCGAAATGGGCCACGACGGCATGGCCCGAGCGATCAATCCAACCCATACCCTGGAAGACGGCGACACTTTGTTCGCCCTCTCAACCGGAACATCCACCGTCGCGGCCAACCACGGCGCCATCGGCGCCCTCGCGGCCGAAGCAGTTTCCGAAGCAATCATCCGCGCCGTGATGAAGGCGAAACCCGTTGCCGGAATCTTGAGCTACCAAGACCTGCGCTAGTGTGGTGTCCCACTTCATGTTTGACACCGATTTGGGGTAGGTGCATTCCCCTCCTTCGAAAGGAGGGGTGGACGCGCCATTAGCAAAATGGATCCGTTCCGAAAAAAGGCGCGGACGGGGTGGTCGCTCACAAGCGATGCTTCGGAATGCGTTTGTGAAACGTGTCGCCTGAGCGACCACCCCGTCTGCGGCTCTTCGGTGGCTTCGCGACTTTTGATTGATGCCGCAGCCACCCCTTTGTAAGGAGGGGAATGTACCCAAACTGAAACATGTCTGCTTGTCAAAATTTATTTGGGACACCACGGTAGTGCGCGCAATTCGACCGAAATGAACGCACCAAATACGTACTTTGGAAAGGATTCACTTGCCGATCGTTCCTGATCGCCCGGTCCAGCAAAGCGAATGCCGGGGGCGACTTCGAAAGGAGATTTCGCGTCATTTAGACCCCCGGCTTGAGCGCAAAGCATCCTGCACTGCGCTTAGCCTTCGTTATCGGCAGCTCCGGTCGAAAAAGTGAGTGGCGGCTTGGGGTAACAAAAGAAAAAAGCACTAAAAACGTAGTTTTTGCGTTGTGTTTTGTGCCTTTTGTGTACCTTCCCGAAAGCTGACGGTCAAATCTGTTGAATTTATCGATCGGCCCGGATAACGCCATCGACGCGAAGGGCTTTGCACAGAAGGTCGAGAATGGCCACTGTAGCGGCGGTCTATGACCGCCGACAATACAGCAATTTGCGAGATCGCCGACGGTCATAGACCGCCGCTACAGCGGGGAGCCCGACATCATGCACTTTTTGTGCAAAGCCGACGCGACGCGTCTTTCAGCTTTGTCGGTGCTGTCTGGACGATGGTTTCATGCGATGGGCAGCGCCACCGGATTAGCCAGACACAACCAATTTCAAGGGCGCATTCTTTTTCTCTTGAAGTTCTCGTTCAGCCTGGAGCCAATCCTCCACATCATGCCCATCTTTACCTCCCCGAGCCAGGTAAAGAGCATATGCACGCTGCGCAATAACATCTTCGGTAATTACCGGGGATCTGTTTGGTTGCTTCTCCTCTCTGGCCGGACTCTTTTGTAATTTCGCTTTTGCCATTCCCAAAAAACTCTCCTATTTACATCTTCAGTTAGTGACGAACCTTCACATTGTGAGCGTAGCACAGAGACATTATTGCTTAGTGTCTTCGATATGCGGACGCAA
>QHWY01000419.1 GCA_003223875.1 Acidobacteriota bacterium
TACAAAAGTCGTTCGGCCCGCCATGAGCGCTGCGAGTCCTTCCTGAATCAGCGCTTCGCTTTCGGTATCAAGGCTGGACGTAGCTTCGTCAAGGATGAGAATACGAGGATCGGCGAGGATCGCGCGGGCGATTGCAACGCGCTGGCGCTGCCCTCCAGACAGTTTCACTCCGCGCTCGCCGACGACGGTCTCCAACCCATTCTCCAACTTGAGGACGAATTCGTCTACGCGTGCGATTGCGGAGGCCTGTAAGACTTCGTCACTCGAAGCGGCCGGTTTACCGAAAAGGATGTTTTCCTTAAGCGTGCCGTCGAAGAGGAAGTTCTCCTGCAGAACGACTCCGAGCTGTGAACGATACGAAGCGAGCTTGACTGTCGAAAGATCTACGTCGTCGATGTAGATATTGCCGGAGGACGGCTTCGCGAACGCGGCAACCAGAGCAATCAGCGTGCTTTTCCCCGAACCCGAAGAACCGACCAGCGCTGTAACAGTGCCGGGCATCGTTTTGAACGTGACGCCCCGGAGTACCGGCTTATTGGGCTGATACTCGAAAGTCACAGTTTCGAAGCGCACATTGCCTCGAATACGATCGAGGTGCCGAACGCGCTGCGGATCGATATCTTCCGGTTGCTCTTCGAACACTTCATGCATCCGGTCCAGCCCTGCAACCGCCTCAGTGATTTGAGTCCCAATACTGACCATCATGAATACGGGCGCCACCATAAAGCCCAAGTAGAGTGTGAAAGCAAAGAAATCGCCGATGGTCATCTTGCCGGCCAAGATCATACGGCCTCCAACGATCATGACGGTTATGCTCACGACTCCCATCAACAGAGTCGAAGCGAGACCAATGACTGATGTCGCAAACAGCGTCCTCCGGACATTCTCAAAGAGGCGAAACGCTCCGGCTTCAAACACAGCAGCCTCGCGTTCTTCCGCATGAAAGCCTTTAACCACCCGCACGCCGGCAAGGGACTCCGTCAAGCGTCCTGTAACCTCCGCATTGATTTTTCCCCGCTCGCGGAAAATCGGGCGAATCGATCTGAACGCTTTGCGCAGAATCAGGCCGAAGACGAGTAGAAAACCGAGCGCCAGAAACGTAAGCGCCGTGTTGATTCTCACCAGAAGTCCAAACGCAATTACAGCCGTGAACAACCCGCCGACGAAGTCGACGAGTCCGGTTCCAATGAGATTGCGTACACCTTCTACGTCCGACATGATTCGCGACACTAGCCCCCCTGTTTTATTCGCATCGTAATAGCGCACGGGCAACCGGCCAATATGCTGCTGCACTCTGATGCGCATCTCGGCGATCAAGCGTTGTGCCGAGGTGCTCATGAGGCGAATCAGGATGTATGACGTGAGAGCCTGAATCAAGACAGCCGCTGCAACGGTCACCGCGATCGGAATCAGCAAATCCTGGCGGTGTTTCTGGATGACATCATCAATAAGAAATTTCGTTGACCCGGGAAGAACCAGACCCGCGGCGCGGTTGATAAAGGTCAATAACAGGCCCAGAACAAATAGGTTGCGCCGGGGCCAGATCAACTCCCGGAGATCCCGCCAGACGTTTGATGCCTTGAGTTTGGGTTTGGGCCGGTCCTCGGCAAACTGCTTCATACTGCCGGCGATCACCGGCAAGTTCTATTCTGCCTTAACGGACCATCATTCCGGATACATATCGTGGACACCTTTACGAGCGGCCCTCATGCAAGACTAATACAATTAAATGGTACGGAGATCCAAAACGTTGCTAACCCTCTCCAGACAACACCACAGCTATCAACAGCGTCTATCCGAGTGCACTAACGAATTGTGGTACCGGGACCGCTTTGCACAAAAAATCCTGGGCGGTCATAGACCGCCCCTACAGCTTGGGGTGTGCAACTGTAGGGGCGCTCTATGAGCGCCCACGATGTATTTTTTGTGCAAAGCCTACCGGGACCCTATACAAACACGTCGTGCTAGAGCCTGTCCAAAGCGTTTAATACATGTAATGGGTAATCCAAACCACGAGTGGGGTTTTGAGCCATGAAAATACGAGCAAGTTTGATGGTGTTTCTGGGTGCGTCATTAATGTTTGTGGCGCGCAGCGCAACAACTCAGCGGACCAGGTCGTGCCAGTTTCGATCCATGTCCTGGTGGGTCCGTAAATGCTCAGATAGACACCGAAAGTCCGCCTTCTTTAGAGAAGATGGTGCAAGCGTCAGAACTGATCATCGTCGGCCGCGTCGCTAACGTTTTGCCCGCAGTCCTAAATAATCCCGATTTCCTGTACGTGACTCAGACCCCATCGCTGATCGCCATCAGAGAAGTGCTGCATGGTACATTGCCTCCGAAGACGAATGTCATTCTACTAAACCAACTTGGCGGCGAGGTAGGACGGTGCAAAATGGTCGTTGATCGATTGCATGGAAGATGACACCTAGTTCCGAATCGCTGATCACTACAAGGAGTTTTTCAGATGTTGAAGTATTTCGCTGTAGGCTCCCGGCTTTCTTTCTCTTGCCGAGATCTACCACAAGGTGCAATTCGGATCCGAAGGCAATCGCGGCGAACCGTAGTGTCGAAATCGCGTTTTTCATGCATCAGGCCGGAGTTGATACATCGGGTTTGGGATTTTCTATGAATCCGGTGGCAGTCGATGCATGGGATTTCAGATTACCCAGGCATCAGGTGACGACGGATGTATGGAATTTTGCATTTCCGATCGATCACGTGGCGGCTGATGTATGGCATTTCTGGTTTCCGATGCATCAGGCCGGAATTGATGCAGGGAACTTCGGATTTCCCGTGGATCACGTAACGGTTGATACACGGGTTTTGCATTTTCCCATGGATCAGGTCACGGTTGATGCATGTGGTTTCAGATTTCCCATGGATCAC
>QHWY01000033.1 GCA_003223875.1 Acidobacteriota bacterium
CGCGCGGATTGATCCTGCCGGGAAGGCCTCCCTCCAGGGAGGTGGGCTGGTTGGTTAGGAAATCCGACAACGCATTCCCAGTGGCTCTACCGGTGAAGCGCACGATGCCTTGAGGGTTATAAAACTGAAAGAAATTGTACCGCATGTTCTCCCCGGCAAAACCGAACTTCAGAGAATGAGTGCCGCGGGTTAGAAAGGCGTCATCATAGAACTGGTAGGAATTCCAATTGTGGTGGGAAAAACCGCCAGGGAAGCCTGCGTTAACCCGCGCAAAGCCCCCACTGATGCGAATGTCGGGCGAATTGCGTCCTAACATCATGCCCAGAGATGGGTCCGCGACAGCGGGATTGAGCGCCTGGACTTGCTGATAGTTAATTACAGCGTTCCGATTGAAACCCAGCCGCGCGGTATTGACGAGACCGGGGGAGAAAATGTGGCTGTGTTCAATGGCTGCGATATGGCGCGTGGTTTGAGACAAGATATAAGAGNNNNAAGAGTTATTGAAACTGTCGGGTTGATTGTAAGGCGCATCGTCGTACATGTACGTCCCAAAGAGACTGTCCTTATCGCTAATCGTGTGATCCACTCGCGAAGTCAGGAAATTCTCACTTACTTTTCGCACGCCGGCAAAAGTGAAGACACCTTTGTCGCCGGTGACCGGCCCGTTGGCATGCGGAATCAGCGCCAGGTACTTCTGTACGAGTGGATCCACGTTGATGCGTTGGCCGTTCGCGAGGTTTCCCGCCCGAGCCGCGTCAGACGGGACGACTGCGGCCGAGCCGACGATTCCCTGCGACTGGCGTATTCCTT
>QHWY01000034.1 GCA_003223875.1 Acidobacteriota bacterium
CGCCAAACTGATTGCGCTTGTAAGGCGGTTTCGGCTGGTTACTGGCATTGGAGAAGAAGTCATTCGCATCGAGCTTATCGTTCCGCAGGAACTCGTAGACGTCGCCATGGAATGCGTTCGTCCCCGATTTGCTGATGGCGTTGACCACACCGCCCGACGTCCTGCCATACTCGGCCGAGTAGTTGCCCGTAAGCACGGAAAATTCTTGAATCGCATCCACACCGAGGCTCACGCCGATCACGCTTCCCGGTCCGCCGTTGCCATAATCGTTGATGCTGAGACCATCGAGCCGATAATTGTTTTGTGTGGGCCGGCCGCCTGAAATCGTCAACTGCGCCCCAAAGCCGCGGTTTCCGCGTACCGCGCCGTTCTCGAAGGGCATTTGGGTTTCGATTGCGTTGACACCCGGGGAAAGCGTCGCCAGTGATGCCCAGTCGCGGCCATTCAGAGGCAACTCCCGCACCGTCGTCGCTTCGACTTGGGAACTGATGGTTGATGACGTTACTTGCACCATCGGCGCCGACACGGTCACCTCGATGACTTGAGCGGTCTCTCCGACCTTCATCGATATATTGAGCTGCTGCTGTGCCCCCACAGCCAGCCCAATGTTCGGCTGCGTCACCGTGCTGAACCCTGCCGCAGCCGCCGTGACGTCATAATTGCCCGCCAGCAAATTGGGGGCTAAGTAAAACCCGGCCTCGTCTGTCGACACGTTTCGACCAACACCGGTGTCGCGGTTCTTGATAGCGATCATTACACCCGGTATCACGGCGCCGCTCGTATCCGTGACGGTTCCGGAAAGCGTTGCTCCGGTCACCTGCGCGTTCGCGGGAACGCTGGGAAAAAACGTGAATGCCAAAAGAAACCAAACTGCGAGACAAGCCCGAAACACTCCAGAAAACTTTCTCATTGTAGCCTCCAGCATACCTTCAAATTCGAGTGCCATGTGTTTTAGGTTTTGTTCATATCAGAAAATTATCTTCAGCCCCAACTGCATTGCGCGGTGACCGCCTGATCCGAGTACCGGATTCGAACTGGTGACATCCGGCGTCTGGGGGCGGAAGCCGAAACTTGTACCACCCGTTCCAGAAGGGTCCGTAAAGGTGTTGTCGCCGCCCGGTCCTCCGAACGGGTTAGAAATATTCGGGTGATTGAGAACGTTGAAGAACTCGGCTCGGAACTGAGCCGTATAGCGCTCTTTGAATTGCGTCGCTTTCGTTACCGAAAGATCCCAATTGTAATAGGGCATGCTCCTGAACACATTCCGCCCGAGCGTGCCGGCAGTACCGTACGCTGGCGGAATAAGAATCGAGCTGCCGTTGGCGTAGCAACCCTTATTCGTCAGCGATGCCGCAGCCAGTGGGCCGGCGGCCTGCGCCTTGGCCAGGCAATCCGGATTCGTCATTTTGGGGAAGTAGGGAATTCCGCCGTTTCCTCCGTTGGTGTTGAGCAGCGCTTTGGTCGTTTTGAAATCATCGGGATTTCCGAAGAAATTCCAGCGTTCACCAACCGAGGCCTGAGCATTGATTTCGCCCGTCCCGCTGAAATCGGTGGTGACGTCGTTCACGCCCCACGGCAGTCCGCTTTGCATCGACAGAATGGAGTTGAGGGACCAGCCTTCGAGTATTTGTCCCGGTGTTTTCATGCCAGGAATGCCATACGTCACGGAGTATGTGAAACGATGCCGGACATCGAATTCACTCGAGCCGTACAGAGACCGGGGATCATTCGCGTTGATCGGGTTGCTGAACCGCCAATTGTCGGGAGATGTCGCGAGAGCATGAGCGAACGTGTAGCCAAGGACGAATGACACGCCATGCGACGTCCGCTCGGTCATCGAGAGCTGCAGCCCGTGATAGTTCGACCAATTATTGTTCGACAGCCAGTTGATATAGCTCAGGTACGGAAATTTGCTCGCAAAGGGCCGTGCTGCCTGTTCCGCATCAGTGTCCGCGCTGCAGTTATTAAAGGTGGGTGCGCTGGCCAGACACTTGCCGGCAGGACTCGATGGAATCGCGGGATTTCCCCAGCCTGGACTGAAGCCGCCGACCAACTGAGGTTGGTTCAAATCCATCAGTCCGACCAACTTCGTGCCGTGGTTGCCGACATAGGCGACGTCAATGGATAAGTCGTGCGTGATCGCATGCTGGAAGTCGAGATTCCATTTGCTGACATACGGGGTCCGCAGGTTGCGATCAACTCCCATAATGGTGCAGGGCTGCGGAGTTAGTCCGGAAGGTAACCGGACCGTTCCGTCACCACAAACGGCGGAGGTGGAATAAATCGGCGTGTTCGCGCTGTTGTTTAACCAGTTGTACTTGATGGTTCCTGCCGATGACTGCGCCGCGATCGGCGATCCGAGCGCGCCGCCAGTAAACGTGATCGCTCCGACGTTGATATCGCCGCGGGCAGTTGTGGGCGTCGGATTTCCGCGTGTGTACAAAGCCACGCCGGTCGGGAGCGTGCGTAGTCCGAGCAGATTGCCCAAAGCCATGATGGCGTCGAAGCTGCCTTGCTCAAAGTAGATGCCGCCGCCGGCTCGAAGCACGGTCCGGCCGTTGCCCGAGATATCCCAAGCCACGCCGAGCCGAGGCGCGAATTTATTGTGGTTGCCGTTAAAGACAGATCCAATTTGCTTTCCGACCTGGACGAGTCCAACGTTGGGATCGAAGTTACCGATCAAATTGTTGGCCTCTTTGACTACAGTGTTGATCTCATAACGCAGTCCAAGATTGACTGTAACTTTCGGAGTGGCCCGCCAGTCGTCTTGAAGATATAGCCCGTAACCTTCATTTTGAAGATGCCGCAAGAAATCTCCGGAAGCGATCTGCGCCCGATTCATGTTGCCGCTGAAGAAGCTCTGAAGGTCCGGGAATCGGAGCGGTCCTTTCGTGTTCGCGGTAACGTTGTTGGTGCTCTGATTGACGAGAACCTCGCCGCCCACTTTGAAAGCATGTTTACCGCGGAGAATGGAAACCATATCGCTGAATTGATACACACCGTCGGGCCCGACCGTTTTCGGCCAGCCCAATCCTAACTGGAAGCTGAAGCCGCCCTGAAATGTGAACGTCGGAAGCCCCAAGTATGCTGGATTCGTCTGGCCCGTGTAGATGTGGTATGTGTTTCCGTTGTAGTTGTAGTTCGCCGGATTCTGGCTGTGATCGACGCTTTGAAACACCTGGTAATAGTGCGAATATCCCGCTCGAAGCGAATTCACTATGTTGTTGCTTGCGACCCACGTCCAGTTCCCTGAAATCACTTGCGAACGGGCGTATTGGTTCGTAAGCCACGGTTGTGCAATTTGCAAAGTCGGATTGTCCACAAACACGCCGTTGCCGGGACTGATGAAGTACATCCCACTAAAGGAATGTTTCGCATTAAGGTGGTAATCGACTTTGCCGAGGCCGGCGTTGATTTGATTTTCGCTGGCTAATGCCGTGTTGAGCGCCACTGTTGGTCCTGGATTTACGGGAAACAGTCCCGGAAAGTTTGCAAGCGGTGTACAGCCTGCGCCGAGCCCCGCCAACTGCGCGCTCAGTGGCGCGATTGGACCGGCTGCTTTCGCGGCATTACAAGCTGAAATCAGATTTTGCGTTGCCGAGCCGACACCCGCAGCGGTAATGGGAACCTTGTGCTGAACCGCGTTGCCGACGCTGTAGCGCTGCTGTTCGAAATTGAGGAAGTAGAAAAGCTGGTCTTTCCGAATGGTCCCACCGAGGCTGCCGCCGAACTGTTCGAGTTCGACCGGAACTTTTGGCGTGCCCGTTGTCTCAAAGAAATTCCGAGCATCCCAGGCGCTGTTGCGTCCGTATGCGTACGCCGTGCCGTGCATCGCGTTCGTACCCGACTTCACTCCGACATTAACGATCGCGCCGGGTTTCCAGCCGTATTCCGCACTGGGATTCTGTTGGGTTTTGAATTCATCGATCGCATCGATCGGCAACATGGTTCCGCCGTCACCGGCCGCCATGACGGCGCTCATCATGCTTTGCGCCATCCAGGGATCGTTGCTATTAATGCCATCGACCATGAAGTAGTTGTCATGCGGACGCCCGCCATTGGTGCTGTTGGTCCAGCCGGAATTGCCTGGATATTTGGAAACACCTGGCCGCAGGTCGAGCAGATTCTCGAAATTACGTCCGTTCAAAGGCAGATCATTGATCGCAGCATTCGCGATCGTTCCGCCAAGCTCGGCATTGTTTGTTTCAATTAGAGGACTCTCGGCCTGGACGGTGACGAGTTCGCTCTGTTGACCCGGTTGGAGCCCGATATCGACCCGAATGTCTTGGCCGACTTCGAGTTTAATGTTCGGGCGCTCGGCACTGGCAAAACCGGAGAGCTCGACCCGAATCGTATACGTTCCGGGAAGCAGATTCGGCGCGTTATACAATCCGGCTTCATCCGTGAGGAGCGTCCGTGTGGCGCCTCTGTCCACGTCGCGAATGGTTACGGTCACGCCGGGAATAACCGCCCCCGTTGGATCTGTAATGCTGCCCAAAATCCGGCCGGCGCTGCCCTGCGAGAACACAGAAGAAGAAATCAGGAATACGGACAAACATGCAGTGAGAATTGGAAAAGGATTCAGCCTGCGCCTATAGGAAACTGCGCAAATTCGGACTGAACTCACAGGCACCTCCCACTTGGTTTACTCATTGAAACGAGACTTATACCGGCACGTTCTCGCGCTCGATTTTGGCGCGGAGTATATATGACGCGGGGTCTTCAAACGGTTAAAACAGTATTAAATTCCGTTCATATTTTGTGGCGTCGCGGTTCAGTGCCAGAGCATTCCGAGGTTGTGCTGCAGCGCATTTCGAGGCAAAATCCACGAAACGGAACGGGCTTCCGATAGGAGGGAATGATGAAACGTTTGCATGTTGCGGGATTAGTTTTCGTCGTTTTGGCGTTTGCGGTTACTGCGTCCGCGCAGAATTCGACGTCGCAATTTGTCGTTGGCGGCGAGACGGCGAAGAAGATGCACGACTTCAGCACGATCAATCTGGCAACCGCTGAGCGGATTGCGGAGAAATGCGAGGACTTGGCGCGCAAGGAAGGGGTTGCGATCAGCATTTACATTCTGGATAACGATGGCAACCACGTCTACATGCATCGCATGGACGGGCAGGGTTATCTGAACATCGTCACCGCAGAAATGAAGGCGCGTACGGCGCTGTTGACCCGAGCGCCAAGCAAGGCTCGGATGAATCAAGTGCTCCGGAATCCAGACACGGAATTGCAGCAGATTCAAATCGGATTGTTTGCGAATTCGGGCGGGCTCCCGATTATGGTCAACGATCAACTGATCGGCGCAGTTGGCGTTGGGGGTTCGGCGCCGCGTGTCGCTCAGGGCTGGAGCGACGAAATTTGCGCTCATAAGGCGCTGACCGAAGTGCTCGGGCCGCAGCCGCCGCTGCTGGAAGATCTGCCCCCGCGGGCGCAAGCCAATCGCGGCAATGCGCCGGTTCCGCGTTTCGAATTGCCGCAGGGCGTCGCGCCGAAGTCGACCTTGCCGCCGGAATTCGTTGTAACGGGAAAGGCCGCAGCGAACATCTTCGATGGCAATCAGATCTCCAGTGAAGCCGCAAAGAAAATTGCGCGCACCTGCCGTGATTGGGCAGCGGCAAAGGGCGGTACCGCCTCGATCTACATCCTCGATACGCATGGCACCTTCGTTCATCAGGAACGCGGCGACGGCCAGATTTATACCAACATCCACACAGCCATGCTGAAGGCACAAACGGCGCTCCAGACGCGGCGGCCGACCTCCATCCCGAATGCTCAATTGCGCAACGATCCAAGCGGAAATCCCCGGCAGCTCGTTCAGTTCGGTTTCTTTACAAATTCAGGAGGACTTCCCATTGTCGTTGACGGCGAGATGATTGGTGCTATCGGCGTGGGCGGCGGCGCCGGCGGTGGTGGCGACGAAAATTGCGCGATCGAAGGCCTCAAGGCGGCTTTTGGCAACCGTGTCCTGTTGCCGATCTATCCGCCGAAGTCGAACGAGTAAGGTATGGTTTTGCTATTCCCCTCCTCGCAGAGGAAGGGTGTCTGCGCCCGCGAAGCGCAAGCCCGACAGGGCGAAGCCTCAATGAAAGGCGCAGACGGGGTGGTCAGACCGAGACTACCCTTGAAGGGCTGCCGAACTGACCACCCCGGCGCGCCAGCCCGCTGGCTGTCGCGCCACCCCTCCTCTGCGAGGAGGGGAATGTGCGCGGCGAGTTAATTGTCCACGATCGTGAGCTGGGAGGCCTCGACGTCAAATGGTTTCCATTCGCCCGTCCGGCCTTCCGGATCCTTCGCGGTCACGCTATAGCGCACCATTCCGGTTGGAGCATCCTCGGGGACGATCCATTTCAGCACCCAGAATTCCCGCTCCGGCTGCTGCACGGTCTGACGATCGCGCATCGGAAGATCGTAGGTCTTGCCACCGTAATTCAGGTGAAGCACAAGCTGAGTGGCACGATCTCTCTTGCCGGTTGCCGGATTAATCGCCGTCATCCGGAACCCGACCGGTTCGCCGCGTTTGAACCGATTAGTCATGGTGCAGTTGCGCGGCTTGCCCGGACCGAAGAAATACACGATGTCGCCCGACAGGATTAACCTTTCGGAACTGGCCTTCGATTGACCCGCCAGCGGCACGGCCACCAAGATCGCAAAGACTCCCAGAAGTACAATTGAGAGCGAAAGCGCCAAAATTCGAGAAGGTCGTTTCATAGGCTTTGAAGATTACCCCAACCGAAGGATTTCGTCCAGCTTTCGGCAAGCAAAAATCTAGACAAGACTCCGAGGGATGCACTAAGGTTGCGCTATGAAAAAAACTTACTCCATAGTCACATTGATTGTGGCCGGGATCTCGCTAGGAATGCTTGCGACATCACAAGTGGCCGGGCAAGCAAAGCAGCCTGTAGGGAAGCTGATTCTTTGGGGTGACATTGCGGTCTTCCAGCCCCCGCCACATCCTGAAAACTGCACAGTAAAGAATCGATTCAAAAGGGGCGAACCGGTTGGGTTCCGGTTATACGCGCTTGACGGCGGGACCAATCAACCGGAGCCTTCGGCTCAAGTTGTCGTGCACATTCAACACGGCGGAAAGACATACGATATACCCGCGTTGTACCGCGGGATACCCCAGAAAAATCCCGACGGGGGAGGGACCATGCCAGTGCGGGCAAATCAGTGGACGGCAAAGTGGAAAGTTCCCAATGATGCTCCAACAGGGACCGTCCATTATTCGGCCACAGCGCGTGATCGTTTCGGCCGGACAACGGAATGGACACCACAAGGAGGCGAACCCTCATGGGTAACGATTGTTCAGTAATGGGTGTGGGGGGACGGGCCGGCAGTAAAGAGGTCGCCGCGAAGCGCAAGCCCGATAGGGCGTAGCATAAAAAGAAGCGGTGTACCGAAGCGATCCGGCGTGAGCGGCTGCTAACGCAAGCCCACAGGGCGCAGCCATCAATAAAACGGTGGGCCCGACGCCAAAAAACGAGGAATTCTCTATGGATCAAGATGCATTCCCCTCCTCGCAGAGGAGGGGTGGCTGCGCCATAAAAAGATGTCGCGAAGCCACCGAAACAGCGCAGACGGGGTGGTCAGACCGGCACGCCGCGCACTTCGCCGAACTGACCACACTTGAGGCTTCGCCCTATCGGGCTCGCGCTTCGCGCCCTCCTCTGCGAGGAGGGGAATTCGTGCTTCGTTTCGTGGTCGTTGTGACCCTTATTTTTGCAGTGTGTTCCTGTTCGCGTCCGATTTCGTCTGCACGCTCTGCAGACACTCTCGAGGCCGCCTCGAAACCCGACGTTGCAATCCAGAAGCTGGAACTGACATACGAGAAGCCCGTTGTTGGAGCCAAAGTCAGGGCGGCAGCGTCCGGCTTACCTGCAGGAAAGACGGTCGATCTTAAATGGAGCACCGTCACCGGCGGCTGGGTGATCGAAGACAACTACTATTTTCGTGGAAAGAAATATTCCGAAACCACGTTATCGCTCGGCAAGTTTCCGGTTGGTTCGGGTGGCCATCTCGATGCGAGCTTTGCGATTCCTGAAGACTACGGCGGTGTTCATGACGTCATCGCCATGGTCGATGATAAAGCGGTTGCCCAAAACGGCATCGAAGTTACCCAGAGCTTCGAAATGACTCCACTGTCGGGTCCAACTGGGACACCGATCGAGCTGCGCGTCAAAGGGCTCGGGTGGCGAACGATGGAGAATACCTGGGTCGTGAATTGGGATAATCGGGCAATAGGATTCGTGACGGCTGTCAGCACGCACGGCTCTGCAGTTGCGCGTTTTCGCGCTGCAGGTCCTGTCGGAGATCATCCCGTGAAGATTTACACGGGGTGGCAGGGACAGAGCTATTTGAATTTCCAGCAAGCACCGAACGCATATCTGCCCCGGCCCGATTTCATGTTTCACACCACGTCCGGCCGCGCATCCACGCCGGCTGCTTATGCGGAGTCCTACCAGCCGTACGCCTTGCCGGGACCCGAAATCCATGTAGCGAATGCCAAGCTCAGCCTCAAGCCTTCGCAGGGGCCCGTTGGTACTCGCGCAATCCTGGTTGGTGAAGGGTTTCCTCGGAATTCAACGATCAATCTCTACTGGCAAACGTTTGTGGGCAGTCGCGTGAGCGGCAATGGTTATGCCCCGCAGGAAAATGTCATCGGAAAAATCAAGGTGGGCAGTGATGGAAGAATCGAATTTCCCGTCACCGTTCCAGAGGATCTCGGTGGGCAGCACGCGCTCGAGCTCCGCGACACTAACAAGCCGCTCGCGCGGGCTTACTTCGCTATAGAAACCAGTATTGTCAGTATGACTCCGACTGCCGGACCCGCGGGAACTCCCGTCACGATTCACCTGAAAGGCGTTGGCTGGACCGAGTACGACAATATTTATGCTGCGACATACGATAATGCCTACATGGGCTATGCCTGCGGCTTTAACACGCAGGGAGACGTGGTCATCAATTTCAGAGCGGCAGGCGACGTCGGCGAGCATCTGATCGATCTTTTTCCCGGCATCTACCAAGGACCTCCAAAAGAAACGCAACTCCTCTACCGGATACCGCAGCTCACGTACGCCGACGATCATCCGGGAAACAAGATTCCGGCTCTGCACTTCAAATTCGAGGTCACGCGCTGAGTGGAAGTTGGATCGAAAAAATAGATCCGGCACCAGGCGTACTTTCGCATTCGATCGCGCCGTGGTGGGCTTGAACGATAGCTTGAGCGATCGAGAGACCCAGGCCGCCGCTGTGGCTTTCGCCGGACGGAGCGGCGCGGAAGAATCGTTCGAAGATGCGCGGCAGATCCGCTTTGGAGATCCCGATTCCTTGGTCCTCGAAACGAATCCGCACATCATCGTCTTTGGCGAGCGTGACGCGTACTCTCGTGCCCGACGGTGAGTATTTAATGGCGTTATCGAGAAAGATCAGAAACAGTTGACGCAAGAATGCCGCGTCACCCTGAAACAGAACATCGCGGTCCAGACTACGCTCGATCGAAATCTGCTTCTGAGTCGCCAGCGGCGCCGCTAAAGCGCATGATTCTTCGAGCACTTCTTCGAGGTACAGCGGCTCAGGAGCGATACGCAATTGTCCAGCGTCGGCCATCGAGAGGGTGAAAAGACCTTCAACGATTCGGCTCAATTTCTTTAGTTCAGAATCCATGACTCGTGTGGCCGTTTCGTATTCTGCCGTAGTTCTGGGTTTGGTGAGGAGCAGTTCGGTTTCACCCTGAAGAACTGCGAGCGGGGTGCGGAGTTCGTGTGACGCATCGGAAACGAACTGGCGAAGTTGGCGGACGACGGCATCGAGACGCGCCAGCAGTTGATTGGAACAAAGGCCGAAAACGAGGGCTGTTGCTAGAAGACTTGCCGGCAGCACTGCTAATGCGAAGTGGCGGAGCGTTGCCAATGCCAGATCGGCGTCTCGCGTCGATTCGCCCGAAACGAATAACCACGTTTCTTCGCCGACTTGAAATGGAATGACCGCAACGCGGATTTCGCCCTCACCCTTTAGATATACAGTCTGCAATCCCGGCTGTGCCGCAAGCGGCAAATTCACGTGCAGATTCTTCGAACGCTGAAGCACGGCGCCGGATGTATCCAGGACCTCGAAGTATTCGTCGGGAATATCGAGCAAATCGACGTCCTTCTCTTCGGGATCACCCACCAAATCCGCAATGATCGGCGCGGCGACCTCGCCGAGCCGCCGATCCAGTTGCTCGCGCACGACACGCTGAAATAGGAAATAAAAGCCCGCGTAGCACACTGCCAGCAAGAGACCGGCGGCAACGCAGAACAGGGTTAGCATTCGCCAGCGGATGGAACGTTGCGCAGTCATGCCGCTCTCAAGCGATATCCGACGCCATGAACGGTTTGGATCAGCTTCGAATTTCCGTCGCCTGGAATCTTCTGACGCAATCGGTTGACGTAGACCTCAACGAGATTCGTTCCAGGATCAAAGTGGGTATCCCAAACGTGCTCGATAATCTCGGTGCGGGCAACGACTTCAGGAGCCCGGCTTAGCAGGAATTCCAGAAGAGCGAATTCTTTCGCCGTCAGCGCAATCGTGCGGCCCGCGCGGGTCAGGCGGCGGTCGTGCCGGTCGAGTTCGAGATCGGCGTAGCGCAGCATGCGGCCTGATCCCGCGCGCCGCCGCGTCAGCGCACGGACTCGAGCGAGCAACTCGGCTACGGCAAACGGTTTGGTCAGATAATCATCCGCGCCGGCGTCGAGTCCTTCCACTCGTTGTTCCACAAGGCCGCGCGCGGTGAGCATCAGAATAGGCGTATCAATCTTTGCGTCTCTAAGCTCGCGGCAAACTTGGATTCCGCTCAAGCCGGGCAAACGGATATCGAGCAGGATACTGTCGTATGGCGTGGCAGTCGCCATTTCGATGGCTTTCTCCCCACTTTCCGCCAGGTCAACGGTATATGAATTTTCCCGTAGCGCCCGGCTGACGAAACTGGCGACCCGGCGCTCATCTTCGACGACGAGGATTCGCATCGGCCAATTATAGGGTAGCTGGACGATCGGTGCGCGATAAACTAAACAATAATTAATCCGGTTTTAATATTCATTTTTGCCGTCTTGCGATAACGTTGCCATGACCCAGACCTAAACAGGAGGTCCCATGCGGAAAATCGCTACTCTAAGCTTGTTGGTCGCCGCAGCCGCTTTTGCGGCCTTCGCGGCATCTACCGGTTATCACGTTGTGAAGGAGATCAAGATTGGCGGCGAAGGAGGCTGGGACTATCCGGAAATGGATAGCGCCGCGCGCCGGCTGTACTTATCGCACGCGACACACGTTGTCGTTGTCGATCCCGATGCCGGAAAAGTTGTCGCCGACATTCCGGATACTCCAGGCGTGCATGGCATCCAGACTGTGCCTTCGTTGAATCGCGGATTCATCAGTAATGGCCGTGGGAACAACGTCACGATATTCGACTTGAAAACGATGAAAACGATCAGCCAGGTACCGACCGGCGAGAACCCCGACTCGATCCGCTATGAACCCAAGACCGGCCGGATCTTCACATTCAACGGCAGGTCCAACAACTCCACAGCGATTGACGCCAAGACAGGCATGGTTGTGGGGACGATTCCGATGGGTGGAAAGCCTGAATTCTCGCAGGCCGACGATAGAGGTCATGTCTTTGTGAACATCGAAGACACGAGTGAGGTTGTCGATATCGATGCGGCAAAACCCGCAGTCGCAAAACGCTATTCGATAAAACCCTGCGATGGACCTTCGGGATTGGCGATGGATATAAAGAACCGCCGTCTGTTTTCCGTCTGCGGCAACCGCCTGATGGCCATATCCGACCCGGACGCGGGGAAAGTCATCGCCACCCCGGCGATCGGTGCAGGACCCGATGGAGTGGTTTTCGATGCGAGCAATGGCTACGTGATGAGCTCCAACGGTGGTGACGGGACAATGACCATCGTCAAAGAGAACGCCGGCAAATGGGAGGTTCTGGAGAATGTGGCAACAGCGCGCGGCGCCCGCACGATCGCGTTAGACAGTAAAACACATAACGTTTATTTGCCGACGGCCGTTCCCGGACCGCCTCCAACCGCCGGACAACGGCGAGGCACATTCCTGCCGGATTCTTTTAAAGTTATTGTAGTGGGGAAATGATGATGAGATTAAGTTCAATTATTCCCCTCCTCGCAGAGGAGGGGTGGATGCGCCGAGCGCAGCGAAGGCGCAGACGGGGTGGTCAGACCGGCCCAAACGTTTTTGCCGAACTTCTCTTGAGGCTTCGCCCTATCGGGCTCGCGCTTCGCGCCACCCCTCCTCTGCGAGGAGGGGAATTCTGCTTGTACCTGTTCGCAATTCTTATCGGTGCTGTTTCTTCCGCATTCGCACAAGTTTCCGAGCCTCCTTCGCTTCAATTTGCGCGGCCGCAAGGACCGGCCGCGCCGCCGCCGGTCATTACACTGCAGGACGCGCTGGAGCGCGCAAAGCAAGTCGATGCTCCATATCACTTAGCGATTGCCGACGCGGCGGTCGCTCGCGAAGATCGGGTTCAGGCGAAATCCGCTCTGCTGCCAACTGCCAGTCACACGACCCAATATCTGGGCACGCAGGGAAACGGCCGCGCGCCAAGCGGCCGCTTTGTGACAAACGACGGAGTGCATGTCTACCGTTCCTGGGGAATCGTGCATCAGGACATCAATCCAAACACCTTTTATAAGAGTAGCTACCGGCGGGCGCAGGCTGCTGAGGCGTTAGCGGCTGCCAAGGTCGAAATTGCGCAGCGCGGATTGGCCGTGACAGTGACGAGAAATTATTACGCGCTGGTCACATCCCAGCGGAAGTATGCGACCGCCCAGCAGTCGTTTCAGCAAGCACAGCGTTTTCTGGAAATCACTCAGCAGCAAGAGAACGCCGGGCAAGTCGCGCACAGCGACGTCGTGAAAGCCCAAGTCCAGTACGAGCAGCAACGACAAGGTCTCCAGGAGGCGATGCTGGGAATGGAAAATACTCGCCTGAACCTGGCTGTTTTATTATTTCCGGAACTGAACGAGAATTTTACGGTGGTCGACGACCTCGATTCGGCACGGACGCTGCCCCCGTTTTCGGAAGTTCAAACAATGGCCGGCAATCAAAATCCGGATATAAGAGTGGCCCAAGAAGCGCTTCGCCAAGCGACTCAAGACGTTCGTATTGCACAGAATGCTCTGCTTCCGTCGCTCGCCATCGACGGGAACTACGGAATCGAGGCCAATGCCTTTGCCTTGCACAGTGTCGTCGCGGCGGCTCCGCAATATGGTCCGCTGCCGAACCTCGGATATTACGTCGTAGGAAACTTCACATTGCCGGTTTTCGACTGGGGAATACGCCGCAGCAAAATCCGTCAGGCGCAAACTCGCGAGCAACAGGCGCGGGTCGAGTTGACGCAAGTACAACGGCAGTTGCTCGGTAATCTTTATCTGTTTTACAACGAGGCCTTGACCGCGCGCTCTGCAGTCGATGGCCTCCGGCGCGCCGCGGATTTGGCGGCGGAGAGCCTTCGCCTGATCGTTCTGCGATATCAGGCGGGCGAGTCGACGGCCTTGGAAGTCGTTGATGCGCAGAATACGCTCGTTCAGGCGCGCAACGCTTACGACGATGCGCAAACTCGATATCGTGTCGCCCTCGCGACACTGCAGACGGTGACCGGAGCGTTTTAATATGGTGCTATACACTAACACCCCTCCTAAGTTAGGAGGGGTGCCGAGCGAAGCGAGGCGGGGTGGTTCCCATAAGAACCTCCCCGTCTTCGCTCACTTTTTTTTAGACTTCGCCCTATCGGGCTCGCGCTTCGCGGTTCGCGAAGCCACCCCTCCTAACTTAGGAGGGGAGTTTTCGCGCTGCGTGGCTATTCTCATGACCGCTGTCGTGCTCTTCGCGTGCACGGCGAAAAAAGCGGCAGACCAACCCGAAGGCGAACATGTGGTCACGGTGGATGTGGCGCCCGTGCTGAGTACGTCAATCTCCTTGAAAGTCACGTCCGACGCGTTGCTTTATCCGCTGCAACAGGCCGCTATTGTTCCTAAGATCTCCGCTCCGGTGAAAAAGTTCTACGTCGATCGCGGCTCACGGGTGCGTGCCGGGCAATTGCTCGCGGAGCTGGAGAACCAGGATCTTGCCGGGGCCGTTGCGGAAAATAAGGCCGCATACGAGCAGGCGGAGGCAAATTATCAAACGGTTTTGAAGGCTACAGTACCGGAGGAAGCGCAAAAAGCGGAGATCGATGTCAGAACGGCGAAGGAAGTCATGGACCAGCAGCAGAGACTCTACCAAAGCCGCCAAGCCCTATATAAAGAAGGCGCGATATCGCAGAAAGACGTCAATGATGCGCAGGTCGCGTTCGCTCAAGCGCGGAATCAGTACGAGATCGCTCAGAAACACCTGGCGATTGTGCAGAGCGTCGGCGGCGAACAGTCGGTGAAAGCCGTAGCGGCGCAGCGCGACGCTGCGAAGGCGCGTCATGAAAACACACAAGTTCAATTGAATTATTCGCGAATTACGAGCCCGATTGATGGCGTCGTCACCGACCGACCGCTTTTTGCGGGCGAGATGGCATCGAGCGGATCTCCGATTATTACTGTCATGGACGTGTCCCAAGTTATCGCTCGCGCGCATGTGTCGCAAGAGGATGCCAGACACTTGAAAGTCGGGGATGCTGCCAATCTGGTGCCGACCGATGCGAGTGCTCTCATTCCAGCGAAGGTCATGGTCATCAGTCCTGCGCTTGATCCGCTCAATACAACTGTGGAGATCTGGGTTCAGGCGGCGAATCCAAACGGCCGCTTAAAGCCGGGCACTAGTGTCCGCGCCGAGATGATAGCCGATTCCCAGCGCGCTCGTCATTCCACAGGCCGCCGTGCTGACAAGCCCTTCGGGGAAAACCTCGGTGATGGTCATCGACTCGGAAAATAAACCTCACAAGAAGCCCGTCACGCTCGGTATTCGAGAAAGTGGCAATGTGCAAATAACCGAAGGCCTCGCAAGCGGAGAACGCGTCGTGACCATTGGCGCATTTGAGCTTGCGAAACTCGAAGAGGACGTCCTCGCCAAAACGAAGGTTCAGATCCAGCCGCCTAAGGAAGAAGACGAGGACGAGTAGTGAGAAGTTTGAGTTATGGTGCCGAATGGTTGAGCGGAACATTCCCCTCCTCCGAGAGGAGGGGTGGATGCGCCGACAGCCAGCGGGCTGGCGGCGCAGACGGGGAGGCGCGAAGCGCAAGCCTGGCAGGGCGAAGCCTCAATAGACGACCGGCGAAACCTGTCGGCCGGACTGACCACCCCGGCGCTTCGCGCCACCCCTCCTCTGCGAGGAGGGGAATAAGTTCTTGTTGACCGTTACTTCGATCCCTATGACAGACGAAAGCTCCGAAAATTATTGGTTCGCCCGGCACTCGAAGTCGATCATTTTCCTGATTATCATCCTCGGTATTGTTGGAATTTACGAGGCATTCCAGCTTCCCGTCGCCGTATTTCCAACGACGAACTTTCCGCTCATCAAGATCGGTGTGGACAATGGTGTCATGCCCATCGAGCAGATGGAAGTGACGATCACGCGGGCCATCGAGCAGGCCGTCAACATCGTCCCTGGGCTGCAGTCCGTTCGTTCAGTCACGAGCCGCGGCTCCGCCGATATCGATCTGTTCTTCGACTGGAACGTGAATATGATTGAAACGTTGCAGTTGGTGGATGCCGCAGTGTCGCGTATCCAAAGCAGCCTTCCTCCGACAGCCAAAATCGAAACCAACCGGATGGACTTCGCCAGTTTTCCGATCATCGGCTACAGCCTGACCTCGGAGAAGGTTCCACAGACGGATCTGTGGGAATTGGCGACGTACGACATTAAACCGCGCCTCAATCGGCTGAGCGGTGTGGCAAGAGTCGTGGTTCAGGGAGGGCAGCAGCCAGAATTTCACGTAACCGTCGATCCGGCCAAGATGTTGAGAGCCCGCGTTTCCATCAACGACATTCTCAACGCGGTTAATCACACGAATGTCATCGATTCTCCAGGTCTGTTGAGCCGGAATCACCAGTTGTTTCTCGGTCTGGTGAACGGACAGGTTCACAGTCCCGAGGAAATCAGCGGCGTGGTCGTCAAGACGGTGAACAATGTGCCCGTCCGCGTGGGTGACGTGGGAACTGTGGAACCCGCCGTCGCGCCCGTCTACACTGTTGTGACCGCAAATAGCAAGCCGGCCGTGCTGCTCAGCATCAGCCGCCAACCGGACAGCAATACCGTGGAAGTTGCGGACGAAGTGCACCGGGAGATGGAGGCCATTCGACCAAGCCTTCCGGCCGGGGTCGACGTCCGGCCGTTCTACGATCAATCGAATATCGTGACGGAGTCCATTGCGAGTGTCCGCGACGCCATTATTATTGGACTGTTTTTGGCGGCGCTCATCATTTGGCTTTTCCTGAGAGACTGGGGCACGGCTCTCATGACGGGACTGGTGGTACCCGTTACGATGTTTGTCACGTTCATTGCGATGAAACTGCTCGGACAGAGTTTCAATCTCATGACACTCGGGGGACTCGCCGCGGCTGTCGGGCTCGTTATTGACGACAAGATTGTCGTCGTCGAGAACATTGTTTTGCATCGAGATAGCGGTCAAGGACCTTTGGCGGCAACAGCCAGCGCGCTGAAGGAACTCACGGTTCCGCTCATCGGCTCCACGCTCACACCAATCGTGGTGTTCCTGCCTTTGATTTCGATTACCGGCGTGACCGGCGTATTTTTTAGCGCTCTTGCGATTGCGATGAGTGTCGCGCTGTTGACTTCACTCGTTCTGGCGTTGGTCTGGACCAGCAACTTGGGCACGCGTCTCATCCGCCGCGGCAAAGCAGCGCATGAGGCCTCAGAACACGGACTGTTTGCCCGCGTCGTGAGATTCTATGAGCGATGGGTGCGCCGATCGTTGGAACATCCAATAATACTCGGCATCTTCTGCATTTTATTGGTCGCGGTTTCATATCTTTCGTACCGGCAACTCGGATCGGGTCTGCTTCCTGTCTTCGACGAAGGCGGATTCATTCTCGATTACGTCATGCCGGCCGGCAGTTCGCTTCAGGAGACCAATCGCGTTCTCAATCATGTCGAGCGCCTCATTCGCGAGACTCCGGAAATCGAAAGCACATCACGCCGTACCGGCTTGCAAATGGGCATTTTCCCAGTTACCGAACCCAACACCGGCGATTTCACAGTCAAGCTGAAAGACGCGCGTAAACGCGGAATCGAAGAAGTCATCAGCGAAATCCGCGAGAAGATCCGCAAGCAAGAACCGGTACTCGATATCGAATTCGTTCAGCTCTTGCAAGACATGATCGGCGATCTTACTGGCGCGCCACAGCCGGTTGTTGTGAAGCTTTTTTCGGACAATCCCGATCTCCTCAAGGACTGGGCGCCGCAAGTTGCAGACGCGCTCATGAAAGTGGACATCGGCGGCAAGAAACCGATCGTTGATATCGAGGATGGAATAGAAAACACCACGAGCGGACCGGCTATCGTATTCAACGTCAATCCGGACAACGCTGCGCGCGCCGGTTTTGGAGCGGACGATTTGGGCGTTATGACGACAGCGATCATGGAAGGTGAACCTGCATTACAGCCTGTCATTGTCAATGAGCGGCCTTATACGCTGCGCGTGCGCTATCCGGCGGCGAATCGCGCGTCCCTGGAGGCCATGAGCAACACGATGCTCGTGAACTCCAACGGCGCGACTGCCACGTTGGGTTCTTTGACCGCCATTACCGAAGCGCCGGGTCAGACTGAAGTCTTGAGAGAGAACCTCCAGCGCGACGCAAACGTGACCGCTCGATTGGAGGGCATCGACTTAGGAACCGGCATCGCCGCCGTTCAGAAGACGGTGGCCGATTTGAAGCTGCCGCCCGCGATCCGGGTCGAATACGGCGGAACTTATCAGGAACAACAGAGATCGTTCCGTGATCTGGTCACAGTGCTAGTACTTGCCATCGTCTTGATCTTTCTTGTGCTGTTGTTCGAATTTCGCTCCTTCAGCGCGCCGATCGCGATCCTATCTTCCGCGGTGCTCTCGACCTCGGGCGTGTTCTTCGCACTTTTGATTACGAAGACAGAGTTCAATGTCTCGTCTTTCATGGGCCTCATCATGGTCGTCGGTATTGTCGCCAAGAACGGCATTCTGCTGTTGGACGCGAACCAGAAATATCGCGCTGCAGGCATTCCGATAGAGGACGCGATGATCCAGGCCGGGCGCCGCCGGCTTCGGCCGATCGTCATGACGGCGCTCGCCGCCGTCGCCGGCATGCTTCCTTTGGCGTTGGCAATCGGCGCGGGGTCACAGATGCTTCAGCCTCTCGCGATCGCTGTAATCGGCGGCATTTTGATTTCGATGGTGCTGTCGCTGATTATTACTCCCGCAATTCAGTACTACCTCACCCGTTCGTAGGCAACAGCAAAATCACGTCACCTTTCTGCTCAACTTCGGGGATGAACTGAGGCGCCGAGTTAACGAGCGTAGTGTCCACCAAATAACGGATCAGCACACTGCCGCCTTTCTAGAGCGCCCCTACACCTGCGCCAGGCCGCCATCGACGTTTAGATCGATTCCTGTGATAAAGGAGCTTTCGTCGGACGCCAGGAATACAGCGGCAGAGGCGATCTCTTCGGATTGGCCGGCCCTTCCTAAAGGGACCTGCGAAACCAGAGACCCGGCGAACTGATCGATTTGCTCTTTGCTAAGCCCCATCTTGCCGAAGATCGGAGTCTCAATCGGGCCCGGGCTGAGCGAATTGACGCGAATCTTGCGCTGCTTGAGATCGGAGGTCCAGGTTCGGGCGAAGGAGCGAACGGCCGCCTTGGTTGCGTTGTACACGCTGAATCCTCCGAGGCCTTTCTGTCCCGCGATGGAAGAGTTCAGGATGATGGAGCCGCCGTCTTTGATGAGCGGCAGAGCTTTTTGTACTGTGAAGAGCACTCCCTTGACGTTGATACCGAACTCGCGGTCAAAATGCTCCTCGCTGATCGTCCCCAGCGGCGCCAGCGATCCCACCCCTGCATTCGCGAACAAAATATCGATGTGGCCGTGTTTCTCCCGGACAGTGGCATAAAGCCGATCCAGATCTTCAGGGTGCAACACATCCCCCTGGACCGCCGTGACATTCTTGCCGATCGTGGCGGCAGCCTCATCCAACTCTTTCTGCCGGCGCCCTGTGATGACCACCTCGGCACCTTCTTCGACGAAGCGCTTGGCTGTCGCCAGACCAATGCCGCTGTTTCCGCCTGTAATGACTGCAACTTTACCTGAGAGCCTGCCCATGACCCACCTCCTTCACGCTACTGCTGGTTGCTTGCGTTCTTCCGACTGGCTGCGAACTCGTGCATCCATGCTCGAGGGCCCAGCGCCAAAATACGAAATGAAAAGCGCGCTTCCAATCAGCGCCAGGTTCTTCATGAAGTGCGCCATCTGGTCTTGCGCAACGGCCGGATCGCTTACGGTCCAGAAGTTGTGCATCATGAACGTTACAGGAACCAGGAACAGAACGATCAACCATGCGCCCCACTCTGCCTTGTAACCGAACGCGATGCTAAGACCGCCAAGCATTGCCATGAGTCCGGAGAACGGAACTACAATTGAAGCCAGCGGAACACCTTGCGCTGCTGCAAATCCGATCTCCTGGCTTGAAAAGTGGCCCAAGCCCGCCAGCACGAACAACAGAGAAAAAAGAACTCTTCCGGCCAACAACGAATAACGCATATCCGTCACCACCTGCTTCCGTCAATGCAACGGATGGGCCAAGGCTCTAACCTGCTGAATCCATTTCTGAATCATCGAAAGACTGTTAAAGATTCGCGAGGAGCTTTTTCACGAAATCGCGAAGGCGCCGCGATTTCGCGACTTCTTATCCGGCGACATCAAGTGATGCGTTCGCTTCAGAACTCGAACGAGTCTTGACTGGCCGTCTTCCGAGTCGCTCTTCCGATTCATCCGCCTCATCTGAAGCTGCAACACAACCAGTTGCACCAGCATGCGCATCAGCAAATATGTCCTAACCCGCTTTGCCTTTGCCGCACTGAGGACGTGCAAGGTTTTCGGGATTCCGCGTCTGCAGCAACGAAGGCTTTCCACCGAAACGTTCACGCATCCACGGTGTATTGAAGCACGTCACCGCATGTCCTGTCGGCTCTGGCGCTGAGCGGACCCTGTGCCGCCGGGTACGATGCAAAAGTTATTGTGGTAGGCGTCGCCCCAGAGCAAAATGTCCGACTTTTTAGTTTCGTCGAACCGGCCAATGCCGACCACGCCTGCATTCCAGACGTCAGGAAACGTCAGATTACATGCGCTCGTTGAAGTGACATAATTTTGATGAGAACTCCAGTCTTGTGTCCCATCTGGCGACAACTGCCACATCCAGCCGATGACGCCGTTAACGAGATTGATCAGAGGCGTCGCTCTCGCGACGCCCGCATATCCATTACCGTCAAAATCGGCCACGAACAGGGAATTGTCGATTGAGTAGGTCAGCGAAACCAGCAAGGACGCCCAAGGGGAAATGGCGCCGCAACTGACGCTCCATCGGCCGCCATTCATTCCGAATACGTCGGTTTCGTGGCCGCCTCCGCAAATCGAGAAATGTCCGAAGCGCAGCTCGCTCACCCGCCTGCTTGAGGTGTTGGCTAGGAGAAACGGTCCGGAGCCGGCGGAGGATCTGTACCAGTTTGCGGTTGTGCCGTCGGCCCAGAGAATATCGGCAAACCCGTCGTCATTGAAGTCGCCAATCGCCAGGTCGCTGATGGGTGCCGACGTTGTATTTAGGCGTTCCCAAGCGGAAATGCCGCCCCAGGAAACCATCAAATCGTTTCCGTTCTTACCGACGACATCCGTGCGGCCGTCGCCATCGAAATCGCCAAAGAGGAGGCTCTCAATCCTATCGGTCCGACCTCCGGCAAGATAGCGCCACTCTGCTTTGCCGCGCGGAGAGTAATACCAGGCAGCACCGGTGGCAAGGAACACATCATCGACTCCATCACCGTCGAAATCGCCCACTCCATTCGGATGTGTTGGTCTTTTTTGCTGCAATTGGTGGCCGCCAAAATCCGAAACACGAACGATGCTTCCGTCAGCAGGAACACCAGAGATTTCTGGCGGAGCGGGGCCACAGGCAGATGCGGTCTGGAACACGTCGGCAGGTCAAAGCGTAGATTCTTTCTTTGTGACTTCTTTGCGATTTACGAAGCAAGATCAGGCAGCGCGTGCGGCATAGGCACGCGGGAAATCGGAATCACGCAGATAGAGAGTGGTTCCCATGACACGTCGGCCGTAGACAGTGACTTTCCAGCGGCGTGTGCGAGGGATCTTGGCGATGAGGCCGTGGGCATGGAGCCTGCGGAAGATGCGGCTGACTGTGCAACTCTGCTTCTTAGGGTCCTTGACGCAGGACTTCAGATGAGGCGTGGATTGGAGTTTTGCCCGGATGTCGCGGTTGGTGAAGCCACGTAAGCAGTGTTGGCCGTCCATAACCGCGCGAAACAGTTCCGTGTCGGGACGAGCCAGAGGATTAAAGGCGGCGCAGGAGCGTCCGGAGGCATCTTTCTTGCGGGTCGTCACCCGGTCCAGATCGCGTTTAACCTCGGTGGGATCATCAACAGCGGCGAGCGCCGTCAGATAGCGGGCATTGGCTAGCATCGACACTTCCTGATAACGGAACAGGTAAGCGACGCCCTTGCGCAAGGGAACCCATTCCATGCGCGCCTGGCCCTGACGCCGGACCGTTTTGCGAACTCGGAATTCCTCCGGGCTGTTGATGACGGTTTCTACCCGGAGAACGAGACTGGATTTGTCATACATTTTGATCCAGTTCTCTTTGACGCGGTGTTTGATGCGGCATCCGCCGATACGGCGGCAGGCAAAGCTGGAGAGATCGGAAACAATCTCCCCTTTGAACTGACCGTACAGCTTCCGTCCCAGAAAGCGCATCACCTCCTGGGCGCCAAAGCATTGAATGCTGTGGCTGACGAGTTGGGGATAGAGTTCGCTCAGACTCTGGCGGTTCTTAAACAAAACGTCGGTGGAATACTCGCTTTGTGTGGTAACCCAGTAGTAGCGGTACCCACCCAGCAAATCTCTCAGTTGTGGAACAACCCATTGGGCATACTTGTCCAGAATGGCCGGCCAGTCCAAACTCTGAAAACGGTTGGCGAAACGTTGCGCACGGTCCAGGTCTTCAATCCAGGTGAATGCATTGTCCAGTTTGGTATAACGGATCCGGCTGTCCGCCAGTTTCCGGGCCAGCCACTCGTGCCCGTTCAGATAGACCTGAATCTGCATCGGAAACCATGTCTGCAGCTGTACGTGAATCAATCCGAACTCGCGGTCGATAAAATAGAAGTACAGATGCAGGCATTTCCGTTTTGCCGATTGCACGAACGGCCGTCCCTTCTCGAAGCGGAAGGCAAAGCTGCGGCAAGGCTGGACAATCGAGAAGATACAGACCAGCCCCGCGGTGATTCCATCACGCTTGGCCATCTCCTTGGCAGCGTCCTCCATTCGAATCTTGCCTTGAAGATACACGTACGGCCGATTGTGTTTGGTGGCCATCGCCAGCGCATGGTCTTTCACCCGCTGCGCGTTTTCCATCAGGAAGGGCTTCAGGTTGCTGAACTTCAGATCCAGGCTGTTGAGAAACTCCGCCATCGCCCAACCTGACATGATCGGTAGGTAGCCGCGAAACAACATCCGGTCAAAACAGTTCAGCACACCGTGAATACGATCCCGATACTTGTCGACAAACTCCTTCATGACCATCCTCCATCAGGCAGTCGCCAATTGGCGGGTGACGCTGCTAAAGGATTCATACACAATCTTGTCCCAATGAAGGACTTCCGGAATCTGAACGTTTGGATAAAAGCGCACGAACTGGTCTCGGCCGTCTATTCGGTTACCGCTTCATTCCCTCGCGATGAAACTTATGGCCTGGGGTCTCAGATCCGTCGCGCCGCCTCCTCGATTCCCGCCAACATCGCCGAAGGTTGCGGCAGACAAGGAGACGCCGAATTGGCTCGTTTCTGCATCATCGCCAGAGGTTCTGCCAGCGAATTGGAGTATCAACTTCTGCTGGCTCGAGATTTAAAATTGATCCAACCCGCCGACTACGAGCAACTGTCTCTACAGACCGTCGAACTCAAACGCATGCTTACGGTATTGGTTCAGAAGCTGACTGCTGATCGCTGAATGCTGACCGCGCGCGGCAGCCGAATCTTCAAGCTTGGTTGCGGCCTCCGGCCGCGCTAGGAAAAATGAACGCGGTTTTTCCTCCCTGGCCGATCCGGGAATTTCTGGACCGGAGTGATGGAATACCCGAATCCGGGCGTGAGGACAGTATCTTTCGGGGTGCAGGGGCGTTTTTCGGGCGCACAATCCACCCTACACGACGAGCAGGAATGTTTATGCGCACATCGAGGAGAATCTCGCGGACTGGATTGAGGAAGCCATTGAAATCAGGTCCGAGCATGATTGAACCGGAGGCTACTGAATGCGTAGACAGACCTTCGCATCCGCTGCTTGCGACGGACAAGTCAACGGCCAGCCTTCTCTGCTGCCGCCTCGATCCAGTTGCCCATGTTGTTCCGGCCGTCGTCGTTTACCCAATCGTATGTGGGGTAAATTTCAGAGAGCAGGACTTTTCTTCCGTCCTTGTCTATCTGCCATTTGCTGAACGGATTGGTCCCCCTCGTATCCGTAAGGACATAGTCCTTCCTTCCTTTCACGGACGAGGTACATGGCTGTCGCATCCTGCTTCAGGATGGCCCAATCAGGATCGTATTTCCCGATCGGCGTGTCGATCTCAAACCATGAAGGTAGTCTTACGAACAGCTTGCTTGATGTCCTCCCTCTGGTCGAGTTTGCGGGCAAATCTCCGTCTGATCGATTCGATGGTTTGACCTGCCGACAAAGACCCTATCCGCGTGAACCGGTGGCTCGGACTCGGGAGAGTCGGCTAAATTAAAGCGTGCCTTTACCGTGGCGCACGCAAAATTATTACATGATCAATTATGCCTTCACTCAGGAGTGGACTTGCCGAGATTTCCGGGTCACTGAGCTATTTCGCCAACTCAATCCAACCCACGTATTGCATTTGCCTGTGTCTTGCCGAGGAAGCGGCCGGTCGAAGGTGCGTGATGCCTGAAAACTACGTTACGCTTGACGTAATACGTATCGACCGCTATCATCAATATGATCGTTAGTTATCACGACAAGCGGACTGAACATTTCGCCGCAGGCAAGCGCGTAAAAGCATTTTCGGGTATCGAACGTCCCGCGCGTTTGAAGCTGGACCGTCTGGAGGCAGCAAGCATGCTCGGGGATCTTGCGGCACTGCCTGGTAATCGTTTCGAAGCACTTGCTGGCGATCGAAAAGGGCAATACAGCATTCGCGTTAATGATCAGTGGCGAATCTGTTTCGAGTGGCCGGACAAGTCTCCGGGTCCGCAAAATGTCGAAATCGTCGATTATCATCAGGAAGAAACAAATGGCAACCATAGCGATTCATCCGGGCGAACACATTGCGGAAGAACTTCAAGCGCTGGGTATGAGTGCGGCAGAATTAGCGCGGCGATTGAGCGTGCCGACAAATCGTATTACCGCCATAATCAACGGTCAGCGTGGGATCACTGGCGACACAGCACTGCGACTTGCTCATTTTT
>QHWY01000415.1 GCA_003223875.1 Acidobacteriota bacterium
GCGGCTCCAGGTGTAGGAGCCCTGGAGTTGGAGTCCGCGCGACAACTGTTTCCGTACCGACGCTTGCAGGCTATTGAATTTGTACGAATCGTCGTTCGCCAGCCGGATTGCGGTCGGAGCGAAACCCAGGTAAGGCACGCGCAGGGTCGCATTGGCCGGCGTGCTCGTGGTCACACCGGTGATGGCGCAGCTCACACAGTCAGGCCCTGCCAGTTGCGCAATGTTGTAATTGACATTCGCGACCTGTCCCATCTGTCCCGCGCGGGACTGAGCCGCTTGATGGATACCATGCGATCCAACGTAACCGATCTCCAACATCCAACTCGGCAAGAATTCATATTGAGTGTTCAAGGTCCACTCATAGGTAACCGGCACAGTCAAGTCCTCTGCCATGGGCTGTTGCGCGATGTTGGAATTCGCTCCGGTGGCTAAGTTGATCCATCTCGGCGTGAAGCCGAAGCTTCCCGGAGGTCCCGGAATGGTGGCCGGTATTTGCCATGGATTCGCGAGGCTCGCCGTCGTCAGCCCACCAACGAGAGGAGAGCCCGCAAGAGGCGTATTACCGCCACTCATACCTGTTGTGTTCTGGCCGGGGATCATCTCATAGAAGAAGCCACCGCCTCCCCGTAAGACCCATCGGCCATTCCCCATTGGTTGCCAGGCAAACCCAACTCGAGGAGCGAAGTTCGTATAGGGTGCATGGTTGTTAAGTACATTATCAATCGTGTTGCGATAAATGCCGTCCGGCGGTGTGCCCTTGTAGTTGCCTGGGACAACATATCCGACCAGACTGCATCCCGTTCCAGCCGCTCCTAAGCCAATCGATCCTCCATTAATGACGCATCCTGATCCGGGATTCGGGACCTTAGAAAGGAGGCTGGGCCAGATGTTCGTGAAGTATCCCTTCTTCTCTTTTGCCCAGCCGTCGTACTCCCACCGGACTCCCAGATTCAACGTCAACCGTGAATTGACCTTGAAGTCGTCTTGAACGAAGGCATCGAGGTCGGTGATCCGCCAGTCATAAGGAATCGAGGTTCCCGTACTAATAGTGCCACCAACACCACCCGTAATGCTGCTGCCCGCCGTACCATTCGTGTTGCCTGGGTTCGTTGGACTGCATGTGCCCGTCCCTGTGAACGCAGCACATCCGGCCCGTCCTATAAGGAGGTCGGCCCACCTCTGGAACGTCGGGTTGCCCACCGGACTACCGTAGTTATTTGCCGTTTGTTGGATCCGTGCGCCCTCAAAGCCAGTCCGAAGCGTATAAGCGTATGTTTTCTGTAGCTGCAGGAAATCTGATCACCGAACTGATGTTGGTTGATGGCCACGGTTCCCCCATACTGATACTGTCCGCCCATCGACATCCCGCCGGCAATTGCGGGGCCGGACGCTTGACCAATGGTTATACCCGAGAGGTAATCGGTGCCGGCCCGCAAATTGGTAATACCCACCTGCGAATTTTTGAATGGAGTCAGGATATCGTTGGTGACGGGGTAGCGCTGGTAGGCGGCGTGGACTTCGTTAATGAGGTTCGTGGACACAATCGACGTGAGTCTCAGGAGAGCCGACTGGTTCGACTTGATCGTACGGATCGGATTTCCAGGGAGGAAATTGCCCTGTTGCAGCGCATTCTGAACAGGAAAGGGTGCAAGCAGTGGGTCTTTTTCATACTGATACCGCATGGCCAATGACTGGTTGCTGTTGATCAGATAATCGCCATTCGCCATGAAATTATGGTCGTTGAAAACGGCCGGGATCGAATAGTTCTGGAGCATGTATCCGCCATTACGCCCGCCTGGATCGGCGCCGGAACTGGGAACCAAATAGCGGCCGTCCGAAAATTGGAGCTGAAGAAGGCTGATCGCGACGGGATTCAGGTTGAAAAGCGGGTCCGTTACCGCACCGGTGGGACATTGAATTTGTATGCCGCCGTTGGATGTCGTGTTGTTGGGGTTACCCGTCCGATTGCACGGGGCCTGCGGACTGAGTGCCGCAGCCAGCGCGGGGACGAATTGTTGTCCAGGGCCGTCACACTGCGAGAGCGACGTCCAACCTGTGGGGCATTTACCGCGGTTTCCCATCGGAATCGGCGGAGCCGTTGCGCTAGCAGCGCCATATCCGGTGAGACCGTTTTTCTGGCCGGTCTCCTGATAGGTCGTGAAGAAGAACAGCTTGTCTTTCTTGATCGGCCCACCGACCGCACCACCATATTGATGAGAGTTCAAGAGCGGTTTTGGAAGACCTTGATAGTTCCGGAACCAGGTGTTCGCATTCAAAGCACTGTTGCGGAAGAATTCAAACGCGGAACCGTGGAAGCTATTCGTTCCGGACTTGGTAACCACGTTGACGTTTGCGCCGGGATTCCTGCCGTATCCGGCATCGTAGCTCGACGTTTGAATTTTGAATTCCGAAATCGCGTCGGGGTTGGGAATGGCAAAACCGCCAACCGACACTCCTTCGACTCCAGTATTAAAGCTGAACCAGTTGTTGATGACGATGCCATCCTGAAGGAACGTGTTTTGACCGTTGCCCGCGCCATTCACAGCAATGAGGGTTGTACCTTTTCCAATGAGGCTGGCGTCCTGAACCGAAGCGTTGGCGCCCGTCGAGTTGGCGAGCAGATTGGTGTAGTTCCGGGTGCTGAGAGGGAGTTCCGTTATCGTGACAGCCGTCGCGACAGTGCCGAGAGCCGAACTGGTCGTCTGAATCGTTTCGACTTCGGCCTCCACCTTCACCGCTTCCGTCTGTGCGCCCACCTGCAGGGTTCGGTCCAGCACGGCCGTCTCGGTCACGTTCACCTTTACGGAAGGAACCTCTAACGTGTTAAAGCCCATCAGTTCGAACCGCACTCTGTAATTGCCCGGAGGCAGGAGCGCCAAGCTGTACCTTCCATCCTCACCGGTCATTGCGGTGCGGCTCTGGCCGGTATCCAGACTTGCGATTGTGATCATGACGCCCGGTAAGACCGCACCTGAGGCATCCATGATCTGGCCAGACAGTGCGCCTGTCCCCGCGGTCTGGGCCATGAGGGAGGGAACCAAGGCAATAAACAATGCGATGCGCAGAAAGTTTCTCACCATACCGCCTCCTGTTTTTAATGAAGATATTCCCCTCCTCGCAGAGGAGGGGTGGATGCGCCGAAGGCGCAGCCGGGGTGGTCAGCTCGGAGAATGTCTCGCCCACCTGACCACCCCGGCGCGCCAGCTTCTATTAAGCTGTCGCGCCTCCCCTCCTCTGCGAGGAGGGGAATATCTCTTTACTCAACCTACTTCACGCCGGCTTTCGGCCGGCCCTGCTTGAGGCTCGTGTACACAGCCTCGACAAACATATCGGTCGTCCACGGCCCCGCGACGGCGCCATAGCGCGAATCAAAATCTGCGGTCAATCTCGCGTTTTTGACCTGCTCGACTGTAGCGCCCTGGTTGATCATGGCCTGGACGCGGTCGCGAATAATCGCAATCATGTCGCGATACTCACCGACCTCGTATTCGTCACAAATGCGGCCGTGGCCGGGAATGATCAGCGTTCCGCCCTCTTCTTCGTGTTTGTACACGGTCTTATCCAGAATGGTGTTCAATGCGTCGATCAGCCCCTGAACGTTGCCGCCGTTTTTGATATCGATGACCGGGTACTG
>QHWY01000414.1 GCA_003223875.1 Acidobacteriota bacterium
TGCTGAATGCTGCCGTGCGTTGCCACGTCTTGCACCCACTTACCCGGACAGAAATTCGCAGTCGACACCACGCCGTTGCCGGAGCAACCGTTGCCGCCGCAGAAAACGGATCCGCCGAGATCGGTGAGGGTTATGGGGTAGCCATTCTGGACGGTGATCACACCCGACCAGGCCCAACCCTCCATCACCTTGCCGGCAACTCCGGGCCGCTGTGGCAGGGGTAGATTCCAGAGATAGTTCATGACAAAGCGATGCGGGCGGTAATTGTTGTTCGGTTCGTATTGGTG
>QHWY01000035.1 GCA_003223875.1 Acidobacteriota bacterium
TAGTACTATTACAGTGTCAAGGCGCTTTGAATGTCGATATCCTGGATCAAGCTCTACACAGCAGCCTTTCTGATTGTTGTCGTCGTGTTTCCGTGTGTGTCGGCGGATGACGACCTTGTGAGTCTCCGCACACTGACCATCAACGATACAGACGATGATGGAATGCACGCGGTCCCAAGAACTCCTGCGCTCGGTATTGAGCTTCAACTGGACAGGATGTTGGAAGAGCACGATACCTTCCAGGTTACGACCCTCTATCTCTTCGCATTTGTACTTTCCTTTTGCGCCGTTGTCTGCTCGTTTGCTGTTTCCACGTTCCGCCGTGAACTGCCGGCCTACGGCGGACGCGCCCCTCCAATCGCTTTCTAGTCTACCGTCCCAAATTTCGAATCCCTTTTGGAGAGGTTTCAGTGAAGCGACTGACTTGTTTTCCTTTATGGATTTTTTTGGCCACGTCTTTAACGGCGGCGCCACAAGTGGCTCGCCCCCCTCGACTGACGCTGCCTCAGGCGGAAGCTTTGTTATTGCAGCGTAATCTGATTATCGCGGCGAATCGGTATCAACTGGACGCTAGCGAAGCTTTGCGCCGGATCGTTGGATTCAAGCCCAATCCCGTACTCCAGCTCGGAGCTGAGCAGATTCCATTTATTTCTCCGGTTCCGGGAAGCGTGCCGCGATTTTTCGGCACGAATGCCGATGCCGGCGCCAACCCGGTCTACACGATGCAGTTCAACAAGGTGATCGAACGCGGAGGCAAGCGGGAACTACGCATTCAACAAGCGGAAGCGAACGTCGAAGCGGCGAAGGCGCAGATTCAGGACACGTTTCGAACGCAACTCTTTCAGCTACGGCAGGCTTTTTCGGCGGCGATCCTGGCGCGCGAAAATCTTCGGCTTGCCGAGGCTCTGGACGGTCAATATGACCGCACGGAGCAGTTAACCAAGGTTCGTGTCGACACCGGCGATTCGGCTCCCGTCGAACTCTATCGTGTACGATCGGGAAGGCTGCAGTACAAACAGGCGCTCCTCGACGCGCAGACCAGCTACAACCAAGCCGCGCGTGATGTGCTCAATCTGCTGAATGTCCGGCCGGAGGATCTTACCGCTGCCGGAATCGCATCAAACGACGCGACACTCACTCTGGTCAGTGCGAGTGCCGCGGCCGCAGCCGAACCTCAAGATCTTCTTCCTGCATTATTGCAATCGTCACCTGTTGACTTGACCGGAACTCTTACGGATCAGGACGTGCCGTTTGGTCTTGATCAACTTCTCGATATCGCTCTAGCGAATCGGCCGGACATCCAGGTGGCAAGAGCCAACCTCAACGCGGCGATCCAGGCGACGAAGCTCGCTCAGGCCCAACGAGTGCGGGACGTTTCGGTGGGCGTGGAATATCAGCGCGTCGGTAATGATCATGCCGCGGGGGTCATCACACAAATTCCACTGTTTTTGTATAACAACCACACCACCGAAATCGCGCAGGCGGAGGCCCAGCAAAAGGCTGCCGAAGCTCAGCTTCAGCAGGCGGAGAGGCAAGCGCGAACCGATACAGCCAAGGCCTATGAATCCTATCTCGCTGCGCGCCGGTCGATGACCTTGTATAGCTCCGACAATCTTGTCCAGGTCGACAAACTGCGAACCATCGCCGATTACAGTTACCGCTCCGGCGGAACAAGTTTATTTGAGCTACTCGACGCCCAGCGCGTCGCTAATCAAGCCGCGGTTGCCTATAACCAGGCGCGTTTCAATTATCAACTCAGCCTATGGCAGATGGAAGAAGCCATCGGGAGACCTCTGGAGGCAGTGAAGTGACACATCGGCCTCAGCTTCTTTCAACGCTCGCAATGCTCGCGGCCCTTTGGACATTTGGCTGTTCCGCATCCACGAAAGCGACGACTCCCGAAACGCCGAAGGCTACTGGGAAGATCGATAGGGCGTTCAAGCTCGACCCGAAGATGCTGGCCGGCATCAAAATCGAGACCCTGAAAGAAAACGCGGCGCCCTCATACCTGATGGCTTCGGGGAAAGTTCAGTTCAACGAAGACGAATTGGCCAACATTGTTCCTCCCGTTCCGGGCCAGGTGCAGGAACTCAAAATCAAAGTCGGTGACCATGTTCAAAAGGGAGATGCCTTGTTCTCCGTTTACAGCCGCGATGTGGCGGCAGCGTTAGCGGAGCACATCGAGACGCACAAAGATCTCGATCTCGCTGAAAAGACCTACGCGCGAACTAAAGATCTGTTCGAGCACGAAGCCGCCTCGAGGACAGCGTTTGAACAATCAGAGAGCGAGCGGGCCAAGGCACAATCGAAGGTGAATCGCACGGAAGAAGCGTTACGGGTTTTGGGCATTGCCGAAAACGATATGCATTCGATTGCATCGGCGAAAATATCTGTCCGGTCGCCGTTGGCCGGGACTGTGATTGAGAGGAAGGTGACGGAAGGACAATTCGTGCAGCCCGATGTCAACCCGCTTATCACGATCGCCGACATGTCGACCGTCTGGGTGTTGGCGGACATCTTCGAGCGCGATTTGCGATTTATTTCTGTTGGTAATCGAGCGGACGTCATCGCAGACGCTTACCCGGACGAGCATTTTTCGGCTCGCGTATCTCGCATTAGCGACGTCGTCGATCCCAACACAAGGGCCGTGAAGGTTCGTTTTCTCGTGGTTAATCCGGCGCATCGCCTCAAGCCCGAGATGTTTGCTTCCGCCAGAATCGCTCTCGAAGGCGCGCAACGCGCGATATTCGTTCCGGCAGGCGCGGTTTTCACGGATAGCGGCCGTAGCTATACATACGTTATGGTCGGCGATGGGCAGTTCGAGCAACGCCAGACCGAAGTTGCACAAGAGGGCGGTGGAAGGCTTCGCGTTGTGAGCGGCCTCCAGACAGGAGAAAAGATCGTTACCGATGGCGTTTTGTTGATTCACGCTGAACAGCTCAAAGGAATCGAGTAATGGTGCGGAAGGTTGTTTCGCTAGCGCTGAATCAGCCGCTACTGACAATCCTGGTCACGGCGATTTTCATCGGGGGTGGAATTCTGGCGTTTCGTTCGTTGCCGGTTGAAGCATTTCCCGACGTCACCGACATTCAAGCCACTGTCGTCACGCTTTTCCCCGGCCGTGCGGCCGAAGAAGTAGAGAAACAAGTCACGATTCCCCTCGAGATCGAGCTGAGCGGATTACCACATGCGGTGCGAATGTTCTCGCACACCCAGTTTGGTTTGTCTTTTTTGACAATCACTTTCGACGACAAGGTCGACAACTACTTCGCACGTCAACAGGTCCTGGAACGCTTGCAAGGCGTTGAGCTGCCGCAGGGAGTCGAGCCGCAGCTCGCGCCACTTTCAACTCCGGTCGGTGAGCTTTATCGATACCAATTGGTCAGCGATACGTTGGGTCCAATCGAGCTGCGAACAATTCAGGACTGGATTGTCTCCCGATATCTACGCTTGACGCCTGGCGTCGCTGACGTGATCAGCCGCGGTGGTTTCATTAAGCAGTACCAGGTGAATCTCGATCTGCCCAAGATGAAGGCGTACAACGTATCGATCCAACAGGTCTTTTCAGCGATGCAGCGAGGCAACACGAATGCCGGAGGCAGCTACATTGAGCAAGGCGCGCAGCAGTATCTGATACGCGGAATCGGGTTAATGCAGTCGCCTGCCGATATCGGCGCAACCGTCGTGAGCGAACGCAATGGAACTCCGATTTTGGTGCGCGACCTTGCGAGTGTTACCGCCACCACCGTTCCACGTCAAGGTCTGGTCGGACGCGACGAGCAGGATGAGATTGTCACGGGCATCGTTTTAATGAGGAAAGGAGAGAACCCTTCCGAAGTTCTTGCCGCAATGAAGGAGCGGATTGCGTCATTGACCGCTTCGGTTCTCCCCAAGAACGTCCAAATCCAGTCCTATTACGACCGGACATGGCTGATCGATACAACGCTGCACACCGTGTTCAAGAACCTGCTCGAAGGCGCGATTCTTGTATCAGTGATCCTTTATCTTTTCTTGGGCAATTTACGCTCGGCAGCGATCGTCGCGATCGTTATTCCATTGTCCTTGCTGGCGACGTTCATCGGGTTGACAATTCGGGGCATTCCCGCAAACCTGCTCTCGCTCGGCGCCATGGATTTCGGAATCATCGTCGATGGCTCCGTAATTGTTGTGGAGAACGTCTTCAGACGACTGTCACGGCGCGTTCACGACGAACCAACCGGCGTTTCGCTCAAAACCACGGTTTTGGAAGCAACCACACAAGTGGGCCGGCCTACGCTTTTTTCGATGCTCATCATCATTCTGGCCCATTTGCCCATTTTCACCCTCCAGCGTCATGAAGGCCGAATCTTCGCGCCGATGGCTTACACGGTCGTCTCCGCTCTTGTCGGCTCTTTGCTGTTTTCGCTGACTTTAGTTCCGCTACTTTGCTTCTTTCTTTTGAGAAAGAACCTGCCGGAAAAAGATAACAGGCTGGTCTCGTTGTGTAAGCGAGTTTATCGTCCCGCGCTACAAGGCGCGCTCAACCATCCCATTATCGTGGTGGTGGCCGCGATTTTCCTGCTCGCGAGTACGCTCGCGTTGGTGCCGCGCTTGGGAACGGAATTTCTGCCGGAGCTGAACGAAGGCACTTTGTGGGTGAATGTCACCATGCCTCCCGGAATCTCAGTCAGTGAGGCCGAGCGGCAGACCGCGATTATCCGTTCGACGATTCGGCGGTTCCCCGAGGTGACGTCCGTCATATCACAAGCCGGCCGCCCTGAAGACGGGACAGATCCGAAACCCATCAACATGGCGGAGTTCTTCGTCGACCTGAAACCGCCGGAGCAATGGACAAGAACGATCAGCAAAGATGAACTGATTGGCGAGATCGAGCGCGCGATGGACGCGCTTCCCGGAATCGAAGCCAGCATCTCACAGCCCATCCGCGATAACGTGCTCGAAAGTATTTCTCAAATCGACGGGCAAATCGTCATCAAAGTCTTCGGTGAAGAGGCGGCGGTCGTCAAGCAGAAGGCGCAAGAGATTCTGAAGACGATCTCAGGAATCCGGGGTGTGGATCGAGCATTCGTCGACCGGGGTGGCGATGTGCCCCAACTACGCATCGACATCGACCGGCAACGGGCAGCTCGTTATGGGCTGAATGTACAAGATGTTCAAGACGTCATCGAGACAACCCTCGGTGGGAAAGTCGCAACTGAAATCTGGGAAGGCGAAAAGAGATTCGGTGTCGTCCTGCGCCTTCGTGACGAGCAGCGCCAGGACATTCGAGCCATCAAAAACATCCTCGTCGATACACCTGGTGGTGCGCGCATTCCGCTAGAACAGATCGCCGGAATTTCGGTTGGCAGCGGAAGTATGAATATTAGCCGGGAGTCCGGCATGCGCGTCGCCGCAATCGGCGTCTTCATTCGAGGCCGCGACATGGGCGGCGTTGTGAAGGAAATGCGCGAACGCGTCGATGGCGTCGTGAGCCTGCCTCCGGGCTACTTCACGACCTGGGGCGGCGAATTTGAAAACCAGGAGCGCGCAATGCGAAGGCTGATGATCGTTGTGCCGCTGAGCGTGTTTTTGATTTTTATTTTGCTGTTCAATGCCTTCCGTTCCGTGAAGAGTGCACTGCTCATTCTTTCAAATGTTCCCTTTGCCCTTGTCGGAGGTGTATTCGCCCTCCTTCTAACGGGCATTCATCTGAGCGTTTCTGCCGCTATCGGTTTCATTGCTCTGTTTGGCCAAGCGGTCCTGAATGGCGTTGTTATGGTCAGCTACTTCAACGAACTTCGCGAATCGGGTATGACGGCAAGGGCAGCCGTTCTAGAGGGTGCCATGGTTCGTCTTCGCACAGTCTTGATGACGGCACTGCTCGCGATGACGGGGCTTCTGCCGATGGCCTTGTCGCACGGCATTGGATCGGAAGTGCAAAAGCCGCTGGCTGTGGTCATCATTGGCGGACTCTTTTCTGCCACGCTGCTAACACTGATTGTCCTGCCTATGCTGTATACGCTCTTTCAACGGGAGACGGATCTGGCGTATGAGCCGGGTAGAGCGGTAGCCACCTTGACGGAACAATTGTAGAGCGGTCATGCCGTTTGCGCCCGCGTTGGGGCATCCCCACCGGAAGGCGGTATGGTGTTGGGATTTCGCTGTTCCGGTTAAGGGACAATCGAAGTTCTCAACCCGCGATATCGCGTTTTCGAAAAACGTGATTCTGCGGTGTGTACACCACTCGCCATCCGCTAAGCCATTGAAAAATCAAGCATGCCGATCGTGTTGGAAATGAACGCTGCAAAGAACCATTTTTGGTTTATACCGCATGGCCGGCCACAGGACGTGATTAGAGTTGAGGGGTTTCGGTATTTAACGTCGCCGAAGACGTTCCGGTATGAGGCGAAAGGCGGCGCAATGCTTGGGACGAAACATTGAGAAATCGCGATGATCCACCGTTAAGACGGTTTGAATATTCAGTCGTTCGGCCATGGCCATGACCGTGGCGTCCACAAATCCGAATTCCGCATCGCCGTACTTGTCATTGATCTCGATAACTCTGGCAGCGTCGGCTACAGTGTAGTGTTCGAGCATTAAGTGGCCACGGATCGAACGTAAGAATTCCAGTTCGGCAGCAACGCTCATGCTTGTTCTGAGAATGAAACAGGTCTCGGGAATGACGGGACAAGGAATGATGACAGGGTCGCGATTCGTTGCGAAGAATTGTTTAACGGTCTTGTGATACCGGTCCTCTGCATTGGCGAGCGCAATTAGAGCACCCGTATCTGCAATGACTGCCACTTACCACTCTTTTCGCCTCAGTGCAGCCTTCCGAAGAATTTTCTCGGAGTTCTCCGCAAGCCGGCGTCCGGCTTTGCCGATTCCTGTAAATGAAGGAAGACTGCGGTTAGGTTTTTCACCGACATAGGCTCTCACGGCCTCCTTAATCACATTTGTGGCCGTCATGCCCTTCAACTGGGCCATATGTTTCACTTCAAGCAGGAGCTCGTCATCGAGGAGAATCGTTGTCCGTTTCATAGGTATATGCATATGATATCATATATATAATCGTTCGGTTAAATGCGCGGGATTCCAATTCGTTCGCACTTATACAAATCCGTGGATAATCGCGTCAGGCGAAGTCCGGCAGGAAACGCGCAAGCTCGGCCGAAGTCTGCTTCGCGTGGGCTAACGTGCGTGCACCCGCCATTGTCACCGTAAAATAATGTCTGTGCTTGTGTTCCGGCTCGGATACAGGGTCAGCCGCCCTGGACAAAACCAGAGCCCTGCGTTCCAGCCGGTCCAACGATATATGAATGGAACCGAGCAGGGCCCGCTTTCTCTGCATCTCGCTGACTTTCTCAGCAATCGTCACGGCATAGCCTCTGCCGCCAAGCACCCAGACGGCGGTCAGAACTAATTGATCATAGGGCTTCAGTAACTGCACAGCCTCGGCCGGCGTCAATCGGCCCTGACGCCGGAGTATCTCCATCGCATGATTCACGCTTTGCTGGACAATCCGATCCTCATCCGTATCCGGTTCCGGCCCCTTCTGGGTTTTCTGCATGGTCCAGGCAGCAAAGAATTCGGCGAGATCTTCACGATATTGCGGATATCGTTCCGACCACCGGACGAGCGCCTCATCGGTCGGAGCGGGCTCCTCGAGCAACAACATATTTAAAACATCGTCGAATGATTCATTTCTCGTCATTTTGAACTCCCAGTGCTTTGCGAATGGCTTTCATGCCTGCCCTGAGCCGGTATCGGACCTGGCCTTCGCTTATTTGCAAGTGCCGCACTAAATCCAGTTCATTCGGGTCTGACGACCGGATCGGCTTGCCGTCGCCGAAGTGGAGCATCACGGCCTCAAAATGCTGTGGATGCTTCACCGCCTTGCGTGCCTTCTCGGCCAAATCAGCTCTGGCCGTCTCCTCCCCAAGCTGTAGGAGGACCGCTTCAGGCCCGGGCCGGTTGTCCGGCGCCAGTTCGATGGGCCGCTCGATCTCATTGCCGTCCTCATCGGTGGCGCCGGGAAGCATTTCGCCACGATGTCCCTGTGGGGATCGTTTATATGCCCGTAAGGCCCTTAAGGTTCGTATGATGACCGCCTCGGCGAAGGCAACCTCGAGAAATTCACTGCTCAGAGACGGTTTCGGCGCGAGAACGAGTTCCAGGATATCGATTTCGACCTTCAAGACCAACTCTTCCGCTGTCATCCTGTCAAACCCTCGAAGCCGGCTGCGCGCGAGGCGGTGGATACGCTTGCTGAGTACCTGCATCAGGTGGCCCATGAGATCACTGTCGCGGTCGCGACTCTGCCGGATGAGATGGACCATGGTCTCATTTTGCAGGTCCGGCGCTTGCCGGAGCCACTCGGGTGGATGGATAGCTAATGTGCGGCTGATTTCGGCCTGAACCGATGCGGACCTCTCGTACGGTTTGCCGTCCGCCGTCTTCGATGTCAGGGGCTCCACCGGGGCGAGAGAACCGGGTTCCTGACGCCTTGGAAAATCGCTCATAGTAGGTAAATTTCCAGAGCTTTCGTTCTGGACCATCTTTTTTTGAAAAAATTGTGTACAAAATAAGGCAGCCGTGCCCGCAATGCAAAGAAACTTCCGTTAAACATCAAACGGACCTGATGTCGTAGCGCTTCCCATCCTTCCTGCGGTGTGGCGTAGATCACGTAAGGGCCGTCCCAACCTCTACCCTTCGATGTCAGATCCCGCTCCAGATCGCCCGGATTGTTATTGCGGTGCGGACGGGATCCCGCCACGAAGAACCCTTCGGCAAAAGCAATCGCGTCGGCAATTTTAGAGATCACCGCCTCGTTCATAATCGGCTTTCGGCTCCGATCAGACGCGGATCCAGCGTTTCACCCGTGTGGTCTTCGTATGCCTGAACAGCCTTCTGAAGAATGTCCATCAACGTCTGTTCGGCCTCTTGACTGTCGAGATGGGTCTGAATCAAGGAAATCGCCAGATCTACGAATTCCAAAATCAGATTCGCCTTCATGGTTTCACCTCCCTTCTTTTTAGGACTTCGAGTGCATCGGTCAGATCCGTCAGATTTCGTGTGAGTAGCTGGAAGTACTGATCCGACGGTGTGTTTGTCGCAATCGCTCCGCGATACGTCAGCCAGGCGGTGCGCGCAACGTTGTAGGAATCGATCAGTGTGTTGAGCGCGTCTTTGGCCTGGGCAGACAGCGGATGCGTCTGGTTCTCCGCGCGCGCCTGATCGATGGCCGCCTCGGCGATCAGTAACGTGTCATAGGCCACCGAGTCGGTTGCGTTCAGCGCGCCCGGATGGACTTTGTAATGTGCTGCGCATGCGGCCATCGAAAGCACGGCCACGACGAGCAACAGAGTCCAGAGTTGGTGTTGAATGAAAAACTCGAACATCGTTTTACCTCCTTAATGGCGTCGGTTTACTTTCCGAACGCGTGCCGCCAGAGGTAGACATAGGCCGCCACGAGTACCGCCCATCCACCCTTGAGCCAGGACTGCAGGACTTCGAGCTTCGAAACGCGCTCGGATAACTTGCGGATCTCGACCAGTTCGCCTTCGATCCGGCCGAGGGCTCTGAGAATTTCCGCATAGGCATCCATGATCCTTTCCTTTCTTTGAGGCTGCGCGCTATCGCGCTTGCGCTTCGCGAAAAAATGGGGACGGGAGTACACCCCGTCCCACGAGCGGCTGCGAGTGCAAGCCCGATAGGGCGCAGCCAGTAATTAACGGTTAAAGGTTTCCTCGTTTAGATGCAGATAAACGAGATGGGATCGCTCCAGTCCGTGTAGCCGTCCTTGGTTAGAGCGCGCGCCTGGAAGTTGTACGTGGTACCCGGCGTCAAGCCGGTAATCGTTGCCGGAGTTTTCACTTTCGGCACGCCTATCGATGACCACTGAGTCGGTGTTGGACTATTCGCCGCGGCGTAGCGGATCTCATAGCTCGAGGCCTTGGGAACAGTCCGGACCCAAACCAGGATTTGTCCGCTATTGGCGCCATGGTCGATCTTGCGGATCTTCTCCGACAAAGGTTCGGATGTCGTCTTCGTCGTTGAAGCGGCTTGGAATCCGCTGGTTTGAAACACCGCCATATCACCGTTGGAGGTAACCTCCACGTAACGTCCGAGAAGCCGTACCATCTTGACGACGACTTCACGTTGCTTGTTCTTCTCGGCAATGACCTTCTTGCTTCCATCGAGAGCTTGAGCGATCAATGCCGAGAACGCGTCGATAGCGGTTTTCAAACCCGCCAAATCGACAGGCGGGTTCGGAAAATGCGGATTGCCGGTCATGCTGGTCTGAATGTTGGTGCAACGTGAGACGACATCCGCGTCGGCGACATTGGAAAAGCCATCCAATGGTTTAATCTTCTTTGGCTTTGTCATACGAGCTCCTTTCTAAAGTTGTTTTTGAATTTGGGCCCGTTCTTGCGCCCATACTGTTTAAATTGCCGGAGAATGGAAACTGGACCATCGACAATTGCGGTCGAGAGGCGCGAAAAGGGTCGTTAGCTTAAAGAAACCAACGGGTTGGGTGGGAAAAAATATTTTTCGGGGCTTGAAGCCTCAATGCGGGCAATCTAAGTCATGAATTGAATTTCGAAATCACGATGGCCCGTACCTAA
>QHWY01000416.1 GCA_003223875.1 Acidobacteriota bacterium
AATGCGAGGAAGTCGGGCAGCGTGTTTACCTCGATTACCGCATACCGCCTCCGCGGCATCTGGAAGGTCACCCACACGAAAGCCCACAGAAAGAAGGCCACATACTCAAATGCATATCGGGCTAAAGAGCCGCGTTTTTTACCCAGCGCCAGCGTATGCACTCTTACCCCTTCGAGCGTGTAAGTCTTCTGCGCTTTAGCGCCGCGCAAGGCGAGCACATCGACTGAATATCCCGCGGCGACCAGGGCTTCCGCCTTTCGCCTGACGCGCATATCGACGTCATATTGATTTTGCAGCAACATACAGATGGATTTCATGCGACGAAGCGGCTGTCCTTTCAACAGAGCGCTGATTGTTAACTCGCCAGCTCAGCGCGAACTGGGTCAGATGGGCCCACAAAACTTTCTTGGAGCAATTGGCTTATTTCATCGCGGCTCACACCATTCCAGGGGATGTCCACAAAATCCTGTGTGTCCGGGGAAGACATCGCCGAGTCGTTCCCTTCATGGCGTGGCCGATGAAGCCTTATGTTTAACGGCGGCACTACTTCCCCTCCGTCATAGCAGGGGCAAGCGCAAGCGCTGCCGTCCTCAGTTTCAACTAGTTCGAAACGAACCTCACGCCTCTTTCTAAACCAATCCACCACCTGGCCGGCGGTGCCGAACCAGCAGTCAGTTGCCTTCAGTGTTCGCAGCAGCCTGATATAAAGGTCACCCCAGCAGCGCTCTGGGGCGTGGCTGCGATCGTGCCAGAGAAGCGTGAGCACACCGCCAAATTTTGCGGCGTTGTCGATCAAAATCTGGCATCGCCCTTGGGCTTCCGGTTCGGAAAGGTCGAGCCTCTGCGGATAAAAGAGCGCGCCATCCTGGATATGCAAAGGGATCTCAAGTAACGTTTTTGCTCCCAAGGGGCGAAATACTTGACCAGTTCCTGCGCGATATCCGACGGTCTCGTTGTAGCCAAAAGTGGAATCGTAAGCGTAACCGGCACGCTCTAGTACAGCAGGGGTGTTAGCATCACGCAGCAACCAGTGGATTCGTGTGCCGATGGCAGAGTCGCCGGTAACGGCCGCAATTCTCGTCAACTCTTCTCTACCTTTATCAACGCTGTGCCAGGAATCGATCCCGTGGACACCCAACTCACAGCCTTTCTTCAAGAGAGTTGTTGTCCAGTGTGGGAGATCGCTGACGTCGTACGCAGTAGCACGGCGCGATGCATCCCGCCCGGGCACGTTATCACCGGAACGCCGTTTGAAAGGGATCAGAAAGTATGTTGCGGGAAGACCCGTTTCGACATCCAAGTACCATTCAAAAGGCTCCCAGAAATCTTTCGCCCAACCTCCATACACGAACGGTAACGACGCCACCGCAAGCCAATTCCTGACCAGGCGGCGCAGTGAGAGTCTGCCTCGAACGAAATTGCGAACCGCCACTACGGTCGCGCGGTAGACAAATCCCCACATAGTGTGATCGAACTTATGATTTCGAATCCCCACAAAATCAATGTCGTGAGTCAGGCAAGCCAAAAAGCTGTGGCCGGCAGGAGTGGGAGGAATTTCGATGAGAGGAATGCCCGCCTCAAGAATCCATTGCCGCAACATCCTGATGTGGATCTCAAGCGTAGGGAGATGCGCATTCTCAACGGGTTGTCCACTGGAGAGCAAGTGCTCAATCTCATCGAACAAGTCATATCCAAGCCGTATTACGGTGGAACCAGATAAGCCGGTCCTAATACCCGCAGTCTCAGACTCCGCTGTCACACAGGCGACTCCGTTACTATGGTCCGCGAACATCGCCATCTCGCGGTAGATCGGGAGCAGAGCATCTCGATTATTTACGACCGCGCATTGAAGCCGCCGACGAACGGAGACTCCGATTCGTGCGTCAATGCTTTTTTCGGCGGGGCCGTACACGAGAAGCAGTCTGGGGCTGACTTCCGGTAGCCTGTCTCCAGTGGCGATGATGACGTCATACACGCGGTCCGGGCGGTATAACTCCCATGGAGTCTTGAAGAGTTCGAAGAACTCCTTTACAAATCGGGCTTGCTCGGATTTGGGAATGACTCCGATCAAGAGACGCGCTCCATCGTGGCGCCGGCAAGGGCTGGGGCTGTGTGGAGCGGGGCGTGGGCGCGGGGCGGGTCGCAAGCGAAAAACTCACGGACACAGTCGGCCACGAACTGTGCTTGCGAGTCCGTGAGTTCTGGATAAACCGGCAGTGCCAGAGTTCCTTTCGCTGCCCGCTCACTCTCGGGGAACGAGCCCGCTTTATACCCAAGGTAGGCAAAGCACTCTTGCAGGTGAAGCGGCACGGGATAGTACACCTCCGTGCCTACGCCATTCCTCTTAAGATGGGCTTGTAATTTGTCGCGATCTGAAACGCGGATCACATATTGATTGAAGATATGCCGATCCGTAACGACCGCGGGAAGGCCAATCGCCAAACCGCCTTCGCCCAAGAGCTGGTTATATCTTTTCGCGTTGCGCTGGCGAGCGGCTGTCCAGCCGTCCAGGTAGGGCAATTTGGCAGAAACAACCGCCGC
>QHWY01000417.1 GCA_003223875.1 Acidobacteriota bacterium
ACCGGGTGCGCTGAAAGTTACTTTCGTCTCTGCTATGAGCGGTTTTCCGTAAACAGGAGGGCTGACTTCCGGATTGAATTGTACTTTGCCGGAACCCCGATACAGGATCCACCGGACCCGCAACCCTTCCACTCCTCCTCGAATCTGGCCATCAGCGGTACGGTCTCCGCGCCGAGGTTTGGGAAGGCCGTCGTCAGTAACGGTGACCCGTAACGTTACCGTCGCAGGTAGAATAACGGTTTGAGTAGGACTGCCGGCAATGACTGGAGCGGTATCACCTTCGATAATGGCGTCGGAGATGGGGCGCCCCAAACTCATCAGGAAAGGGTCCGCAGCGGCATTTGCGGAAATCAGCAGTTTGTCCGCTTCCCATTCCGGCTGCAGCCAACCCTTGGACAGATTTGTTCGGCCCCTGTTCGTAAGCGTCCACACGAGACGTTTCTCTCGGGGCCAATCCTTGGGTACAACGACTTTGAATACCCACCATCTTCGTCCCGGGTAGAAGTGCGTCGGCTGTCCTTGATCGCCTGTCCCAAGGTCGAAGTTGTTCTCGGGACCGAGCGGCACATCGACCTCTTCCTCGGTATTACGGTTGAAGTACCCAAACCACAGCGAGAAAGTCCCATCAGGGTTCCTCTCCCATCCATCAAAAGTGGGACTCACATCTTGTCCGCGAGGATATTCGATTCCCGGAAACGACGGCTGCTGAGCGTGGAGGGTCAGGAAGGCCCCGAGCAGAAGAAAAGCCGCACACAGACAACCTATTCCCCTCCTCGCAGAGGAGGGGTGGCGCGAAGCGCCAGCCCGATAGGGCGAAGCCTCAATTGAAATTCGGCCGAACCATTTCCCCGTTCTGACCACCCCGTCTGCGCCTTCGGCGCATCCACCCCTCCTCTGCGAGGAGGGGAATGCGCCCTGCGCAACGTTCGCAATCACCGCTGACTCGTGAGTGTTTGTTGTTTTGCTCGACGCTCCGCGAGTTCCGCTTTGAACTCTTCCTCCGACATGTAGTAGTAGCTGAGCCAGGCGGATGACATTTCGTCCACGGTCCGTAATCCATAGGTGATTTGCGCGTCGGGATCCGGATTGTTCCTGTTCTCTGAGCTGTTGTCGTGCCACATGATCGTATGCAGAATCGTGCCTGCGGGCAGCAAGGGCGCCGCATCGTCTGCATAGACGTAATTATTCATCCAGTTAAATTCGAACCGAGCACAACTCAAGGTTTCGATTTTTCCATTCGGATAAATCGCTTCGATGCACTCGGCCTTCCCGCGGGTATGCATGTGAGGCTGGAACGAAAGCAGCCGAGCCGGCTTGATCAGACTCAGGTAGCCATCGGACCGCACATTCGCCTCGTGCGGGCGAAGGTCGACTTGGCGGGAGCCCATAGTCATTGAAGTGACTGCGTATTTGGGCGTGTAACCCTTGGGATAGAACTTCAGGCCCAGAAGAACGTTGACGGGAGTTTCTTTACCGTTCGAATGGAGGTGGAACTCGAAATTGATCTTGGTCCCGGCCGTGATGTAGCGGCCCGAGCCGTCCTTAAATACATCCGGTCCTTTTCCAATCGCATACTCGTCGAGGAAGACACCTTGCTGTGTCATATCGAGCTGGACGTTCCCGTCGACCGCGCCACCATGGATGCTGTCGTCTCCGGGTTTTATCATGGAAGTTCTGATGTGATGGATATTCGGATAGCCGTTGGTCGGAATAATCTGAATCGCCTCAATATAGCGGTTCTCCGTGAGACCAGGATCCACTGTAATGTCCGGCCACCAATCGGGCCCTGCGGCCTTCACAACCAAATCTTTCGGAAGACTGATGACGACATCCGGCTTGCCGATCTGCCACGCCAGTGCATCGGGGAATTGGCGTGGCGCCGGCATGTCGGCGGGATTTCCCTGAGGAGCGCCGGCGTCTACCCACTTGACGATCGTCGCGATTTCCTGATCGGTTAGGGAGATATCATTACTAAACTGTTTGACCCCCACGTTCTTGTCGATGAACCACGGCGGCATCTCTCGAGCGATCACTTTCGCCTTGATCGACTTCGCCCACGGCCGTGTCTGTTCATAGGTCAACAACGACATCGGCGCAATCGTCCCGTCACGGTGACAAGTCTGGCAATGCTGCTGGAGGATCGGCGCGACGTCCTTCGTGAACGTGACCTGTTGCTGCGCCAGCGCTGGCGTACACATTAAGGCCACAGCAGCAATGGACATCCAAAACGTAAGGGTGGTCTTCATCGTCATAACCCCTTTCTTTTTGTTTGTTAGCTTAACGCACCTAAAGGGGAATAGCCACAAAAAGGCACAAATTCACAAGATGCTACTGCGGGACATAATCGAGAGCCATCTGAAGCGCGACCTGTTTGGTCACCTTTGGCTCTTCTGAATAGTCGGAGAGCGGCGTGAGGGTAACCTTGATCTCGCTACCGCCGGCGAGATTAACCGGGTCCTGCAGCCAGTAGCGCTGGAGCCACTGCGGCCGGGGACCGTGCAAGCGCAGGAGCGGCACGTGCCCCCCGGACGGCGTGATCGCGTCGACATTTAGCGATTCGTACGCGCGATCCAGCATGGGCCGGAGAGCGACGATGCGCGCCGACTCGGCGAGCGTGCCCGAAAAAGACGATCCGCTTCGCTCGATCACAAACGATTGCAGCTCGCGGCCCGAAGGCGGTGGATCGCTGAAGTACAATCCGATCGTGCTTTTATCCGCGACTGCATTCTGCTCTTGATCGAAGTGCTTCTTGTAGTGAATCCGCAAGTGGATCTTCGAGCCGGGCGCCAGCCGGAACGCTGCGCCAGTTGGCGCGGCCGTCGTATCGCTTCCAGGCTGCCACAGCGCCAGCACGGGACCGTTCTCGATGCTGATGACGGCGTCGCGCACGATCGACGCGGCGCCGGGCATCAAGTCGGCGGCCCTCGCCCATTTCGGACCCGTCAGGTTGACGGGCAACGAGCATTCAAAGATGTCCTCGATCGTCCCCGGCGCCACGGTATGTTCGGCATCCATCGGAATCGCGAGATCGGGCGGGCCGAGCTTCCACTGCGGATTGAAAGTCACCGCAGGCAGCTTTACGTCGGTATTGCCTTCCGGCGTCCCGCCGGACGCCCAAACGATGATCGTGTTAAGGTCCCGTGCGTTGATCGGACGCCCGCCCTTTATCGGGGGACTGGTCGGATCGACCGGCCACGGCGGCATTCGGCCCGCGCTAAGCTCATCGCGGATCGATACAGCCCACGGCATGGCGTCTGCATACGTCATGAGCGACATCGGGCCCGGTCCCCCTTTGACATGGCAGCGGGCGCAGTGCTCTCGCAGCAGCGGGAAGACA
>QHWY01000429.1 GCA_003223875.1 Acidobacteriota bacterium
ATTGAAAAGTGGAGTTGAAGGATGGTTCTCCTCAGTTCGGGAGGATCTCGGCTTTCACATCGTGACGTATAGGCTGGGGACCCTTCGCATCTTCGATCGGGATCTTCCGCAAGACTTTCATTTTTCCGGCCGTTCTGCCGGCCGTACACAATCCGGATTCATACAGGATGCCTGGCATACAGGTGACCTCCATTTGACAGCGGGTCTTCGCTTCGACCATTACCGGCTAGTTGAAAAGGAACGAGCCTGGAGCCCTCGACTTGGAGTCGCGTATCAAGTTCCGCACGCGGGCCTCGTACTCCGTGCATCATACGATCGCGCATTCCAGATTCCCGCGATAGAAAACATTCTTGCTGCCAGTACCGACCAAGTCCGGAATCTTGGTGGTCAAGGGGCGTTTCTTCCGCTGGTTCCCTCTCGGGCGAACTTCGTCGAAGTTGCTCTATCCAAGAGCGTGTCGCCTCGCATTCGCGTTGACGGGAGCTGGTATCGCCGTAGTTTCCAACATTTCGCCGATGACAGCGTTCTCCTGAATACGGGCGTCAGCTTCCCAATCACTTTTAGCTCTGCTGTCGTTCATGGTTTCGAATCCAAGATCGAAATTCGTTCGCTCGGTCTGTTGAGTGGATATGTCAGCTACAGCAATATGGTTGGCGTTGGTCGACTCCCGGTTGCAGGCGGGTTGTTTTTAGGCGATAACGCGCGCGAGCTGTTGGAAGGAATGGGCTCGTTTCCAATATCGCAAGACCAACGAAACACGCTTCGCTCACAGCTACGTTTCCAACCTCGACCTCGGCTGTGGGCGGCCTTTGGTGCGTCCTACAATAGCGGATTGCCATTCGAAATCGAAGGTCCTTCGACTGTGGATTTTCTCGCGCAACAGTACGGTTCACGAATTCTCAATAGAGTGAACTTCAGCCGTGGTCGTGTACGCCCCTCGTCATCATTGGACGTTTCCGGGGGCGCAGAACTCCTCCATTCCGAGAAGCTGAAGATCCACTTGCAGACCGATGTCTTCAATATCGCAAATCGTCTGAACGTTATCAATTTCGCCGGTGTTTTTTCGGGTACTGCTTTGGATGCGCCGCGCAGCTTTACGCTAAGACTGCGATCTGAGTTCTAAACACCCGTCTTATAGCCGAAGCTGCTTCAGCATTTCCTCGGCATGAGTGCCGTGCCAATAAATCCGTTCACAAGAAGGACACCGCGCGAAACGCTCGTGCGTGAGATAGACATATGCCGGGACTTTTTCGAAGGCGGATTCTCTGTCGATGTCCTCGAGGACTGCATTACATTCCAGGCAGCGGGAGAACACGTTGAAATCCTTCAGACCAAGTAAACCGAGGACCTGCCGGAGCTGTTCTCTGTAATCCCCGCTGTCGATGAGTAAACAGCGCCCATTGTGCTTGCGCGCGGCTAACCGCGTATCTCTCGTCAGGATGACGCGATGGTCGGCGTTGGCTCTCCGAATGATCTCATCGTCATCGTATTGGTTGGAGTAGGCAGCATCAAACCCCAGTACCCGTAGCCAGCGAGCCAGCTTGCCTACCATCACATCCGCGATGAACTTCATTTCCGTCATGGGATAATTTGAATTATCCCAAATGAAGAACACGGCTGAAGTCGTAATCATTGGTGGCGGTGTGATTGGCTTAAGCATCGCCTACCATCTTGCGAAGCGCGGTCTAACCGATATTGTGGTTCTTGAAAAGGAAGACATGGTCGGAACTGGATCGACCGGCCGATGCGCAGGCGGTTTCCGGCATCAATTCTCGACCGAGGTGAACATTCGCCTCTCGCTGCTCAGCGTGAATAAGCTCGAATGTTTTTCTGAGGAATTGCAGCAATCCATCGACTTTCACCAAGATGGTTACCTGTTCCTGTTACAAAAGCCAGAGGTCGAATCATTCCAGCAGAACCTCCAGCTCCAGCAAAGCCTAGGCGTCCCAGTAGAATTCATCAAACCGGAAGAGATTGCGCGTGTGTTGCCAAACACCGAAGTCGCACTGGACGACATTGTGGCTGCGACTTACTGTCCGAAAGATGGTTTGTCAGATCCCGCGGGTGTTACAGAAGGATATCGCAGGAATGCTTTGCGCTTGGGGGCCACCATAGCCACCGGTCAGGAAGTCACCGCGATCAATGTCGAGGGTGGACGAGTTATCGGAGTTCGAACCAAGACCGATCTCATTTGGACCCGCACTCTTGTAAATGCGGCCGGTCCGCACGCCGCTCTGGTTGGAAAGATGGCGGGTGTTGATATCCCTGTCGTGCCATTACGCCGGTTCATCTGGACAACAAAGCCATTCGCGAAGGCGCCCCGCCGCTGGACACTCATCATCGATTTCAGCACTGGTTTCTATTTTCATCGCGAAAGCGGCGGCGTGCTGTTCGGAATGGGCAACAAGGAGGAGGAGCCCACGTTCGATCTAAGCGTCGATTGGTCATTCTTCGACAAAGTGCTGGAAGTGGCGATCCATCGTTTCCCGCCAATTGCCGACACCGCGATCAAGAATGCGTGGGCGGGAAGCTATGAGACTTCGCCTGACGCTCATCCCATTCTTGGGCGTGTTCCCGGCCTCGCGGGTTTCTTTTTGGCGAATGGTTTCAGCGGCCACGGATTCCAACATGCTCCGGCGGTCGGGCAGTTGATCGCAGAGGAGATTGTGGACGGCAAGGCGCACACTTTGGACATCTCTTCACTTACGATTCAAAGATTTGCAAAAGGAGTGACCGAAGTGGAGATGAACGTCGTGTGATTACATACGGCGCGGGACTGCGATGCCCATCAGGTCCAAAGCTTTCGTGAGAGCCTCACGCACGAGATCCACAACAACGATGTAGAAAAGCTTCCGC
>QHWY01000036.1 GCA_003223875.1 Acidobacteriota bacterium
TTTCTCGTTAGATTCCCGTGGAGTCCAGACCGCGTTTTGCGAATCCTTCATGGGCCCCCTCTATGGGGTACTGCGAACCCGTCGTAGGGAGGGGGTAACTCGACACCCGGAACCCTCTGTTCACAGTCTCGTCCGTGTTTTATTAAGCTCTTTCTACATCAACCTGATGAATGCGGCCCCGCGCCGTTCCATCAGATGCTCAATTGATGCAGGTCAAATGACTAGTATTTTCACTTACGGCGCGGGGGAGATGCAAGCTAATTGCCAATCGGATTTAAAGGTCTTAGTCCGCGATGTTCTAGACTGACGCGCAAAATCGCCCGGATGATGGCGGAAAAAAATTCCTCCAGTTCAACAGATCAACTGAAGGCTTGTTGTTCGCCATGATGAGTCGCTGGCGGAGCGGGTGCCAAAGTGGGCATCTTCGGATTCGGCCACCAAAACACCGTGTCCCTCCGCCCATGCTGACGAAAAGAGAATCCGGATTCCACAAGTCGATCAGCGCGCACCGGCCACGGCAGCTTGGGTCGATTGTCTAGTGATCTGCTGATTGAACGCGGCGGTATCCCAGTAGACGAAGTGCTCGGTGATCTTTCCGCGCGAAATCCGGCAGATGCTCAGACCAGGCGTCACTACTTTCCTTCCGCTGAGCGGAATATCCCTCAGCTTGCCGGTGGCGGTTCCGGTGGCTGTCCATCGTACGGCTACGGTGTTTCCCTCCGCGACCATCTCTTCGATCTTGAGGTGGAGATCCGGAAAGGCAGTGCGGTACAAGGTCGCAACCTGCTTCTCAACATCCGGTCCCTCGCCGGTGACACCGCTTGCGTCGTCGTGACGTACGAAATTTGGCGCGAGTACTTCATCCAACACTTTCCAATCACCTTTGTTGTAAGCGGCGTTGATCCACCGCCGGACCAGAGCTTTATTTTGGGCAGACATATCCTCTCCTTTTTATTTGGGTCTGCGCGATTGTGCCTGTTGGCATTTGCCGCGTCAAGGGTATCGTTTCACGAGACCTTCTATGCGATACAATCTGCCGGCTTACACGGAAGGAATTGAACATGGCGCTACGAACAGTCGAGCAATATAAGGAAAGTTTGCGGGACGGACGTCTGGTGTATTTCCGCGGCCATCGCGTGGAAGATGTGACGAAGCACCCGGTCATCCGCGTTGCCGTGAACCATGCCGCGATTGACTATGAAATCGCTCATCAGCCGGAGCACCGCGCTTTAGCCGTTTATCGGGATCCCGGATCGGGCCAGGAATATAGCAGATATTTCAAGATCCCCTCGGCTTCCGAAGATCTCCTCAAACGCAGCGAACTGATCGAGACCTCGACGCGCATCGGGCGTACATTGGTTGTCTTGGTCAAGGAAATCGGCACTGATTGTCTGCTCGCGCTCCATTTGGTTGCGAAGCAGATGGACGAAAAGCTCGGAACCAAGTACCTTCCGCGCGTACGCGCGATTTATGAGCACTGCCGGGACAACGATCTAGCCATGGCCGTCGCACAAACCGATGTCAAAGGCGACCGTAGCCGCGGACCCGCTGAACAGGATCATCCGGATTATTACGTCCGCATCGTGGAGCGGAAGGTTGACGGCATTGTCGTACGAGGCGCGAAAGTCCATACGTCCGTCACGCCCAACGCGAATGAGTTGTTTGTTATTCCAACCCGGAATTTGACGGAAACCGATAAGGATTATGCGGTTTCTTTTTGTATACCTTTGAACACGCCCGGTCTCAAACAGATCGCAAGCCCCTACGGCTCCGGCCACGAGAATGCATTTACTCACCCCATCAGCTCTCGGCACAAAATGATGGAGACCCTGACGGTTTTTGACGACGTTTACGTGCCGAACGAGCGCATCTTCATGAAAGGTGAGTGGCAGTTTGCCGGCGCCTTGGCCAAGACGTTTGTCGAATTTCACAGGTTCACCGCAATTTCCTACAAGCTGCCGCTGCTGGATTTGCTGGCCGGCACGAGTCTTTCGATCGCCGAGCAAAATGGCATCGACCGCGCCGGCCACGTCCGCGAAAAGCTCACATGGTTGATCAGCTATGCCGAGACCGTACGGATGCTGACGAAAATGGCGGCGATCCGCTGCACGATTGAAGATGGGATAGCGGTTCCGGATACTGCGGCGGTAAACATCGCAAAACTCCACTTCGCTTCCAATTACCATCAAGCGCTGATGCACGTGCAGGATTTGACCGGAGGGCTTCTGGTGACAGGCCCCAGCGAAGAGGACCTTAAAAATCCCGAGACGGGCAAATACATTGAGCGTTATTTTGGCGGAGCTGCCGGCGCTTCCGGCGAGCAACGATTGCGGATGATCAACCTGATCTCGGACCTCACTACCGGTGACTTCGGCGGCTACCAGGCCACGCTCGCCATCCACGCCGAAGGATCCCTCGAAGCCGAGAAGCTCACAATCCTGCGGGAATACGACCGCGAACGCGTCAAGCACTATGCGCGCTGGGTCGCGGGACTATAGCGGCAGCACTTCTATGAACGTACTCCGTCAATTTTCACTCGAAGGCAAAGTTGCCATCGTTACCGGCAGCAGCCGCGGCATCGGCCGGGCCATTGCTGAGGGTCTGGCCGGCGCTGGCGCGGCGGTGACGGTAAACGGCCGCGATGCTGAAACAACACAAGCTGCCGCTTCAGCCATCGTCGCCGCCGGCGGTCAGAGTCTCGCGGTGGCTGCGGACGTCAGTAACAGCACGGATGTTGACCGTCTCATAGATGCGACCCTGGAAAGATTCCGGCGGCTCGACATTCTGGTCAACAATGCCGGCATATCGCCGTATTACAAGGCGGCCGAAACCATGACCGAGACCGAGTGGGATGAGATCATGCGGGTCAATTTGAAAGGCGCGTTTTTGTGCTGCCACGCCGCAGGCCGCGTGATGATTCCTCAAGAATCGGGCCGGATCATCAACATTAGTTCGATCGGGGGTACGGTCGCTCTTCCAAGGCTTCTAGCGTACTGTTCCGCCAAAGGCGCGATCAATCAACTCACACGCGTGCTTGCCGTGGAATGGGCGCCTCACCACATTTTGGTCAATGCGATCGCGCCGGGGTTCATCGAGACGGATTTGACCAAAGGCTTACGCGAAAACCCAAAGCACCTGGACTCTTTGATTCGGCAAGTGCCGCTCGGACGTCTTGGACAGCCGGGAGAGATCGTCGGCGCCGCGATTTATCTCGCTTCCGATGCCGCGTCCTATGTAACAGGCCAGCTGCTGAGCGTCGACGGCGGCTGGCTCGCGCTTTAATATTCTCTTCCTCGCAGAGGAGGTGCTTTGCACAAAAAGTGCATGATGTCGGGCTCCCCGCTGTAGCGGCGGTCTATGACCGCCGACAATACGCAATTTGCGAGATCGCCGGCGGTCATAGACCGCCGCTACAATGGCCATTCTCGACTTTCTGTGCAAAGCCGAGAGGAAGGGAATGAGGGGCAAGAGATACAAATTGCGTTGAATTGTGGCTTTTAGTACATTCGCTGCAATCGCTTAAACGAGGTCATCATGCATAAGAAAAAAACCAGTGTCAGAAGGGCGAATATCGCGGTTGGCGTAGTACTCTTCACGGTTGTAGCCTGCCTCTCTCTGTTTGAACGGCCCCGCGTCCGTCAGCCGGCAGGTTATCCCCAATTGGTTTCCGTTCAGGATTTCCCGACGAGCCCAGACTGGTGTCCACCACCGGCATCGGCAATACGCGCCGACACGAACTTGTTTTCCGCGTTTGGAAACGGTTCCGTTTACGCGGGGTCGCCGCAATCTGGGGAAACCGGCGTCATTACTCGACCACCGATGCGCACGATTCGCGATAAAGATCCGATTTACAGCGCCGTGGCGGTCGATACCCGCTATGACGAAGTGATCCTCATGGACAACAACAATTGGGGACTTCGCGTCTTCAACCGGCTGGATAACACGCCACCCGACGCGCCGTTTACCGAACCCAAACGAATCATTGCGGGGCCTGAGACGGATATCCAGTTCAACAATGGCGTCTACATCGATCCGCAAAATGGAGACATCTATTCGGTCGAAACCGACACCGGCGACAAGGTGGTCGTATTTCCACGCGACGCGAAGGGAAACATCAAGCCCGCGCGTATTCTCGCCACTCCTCACCGAGGATTCGCGCTCGCTGTCGATGAGGAAAAGCAGGAACTCTTCGTGGGAGTGCAGTACCCGCCCGAGGTTGCCGTCTACCGTAAAGGTGCATCGGGGAATGAGAAGCCGCTGCGCAGCCTGCAAGGCGAGAGCACTCGGCTCTCGGATGTGCATGGCATCGCGATCGATCCTAAGAACAAGTTGCTTTACACGACAAATTGGGGTCACGTCAGCGACTATCGCATTGTCGGCACCGGCCGGATCGAAGATCCTTCGATTTCGGTCTACCCTCTGAATGCTGAAGGCGACACCTCTCCATTGCGAACCATTCAAGGTCCGAAAACCCAGATGGATTGGCCTGCACAGATGACCATCGATCCGGAAACCGGAGATCTCTATGTCGCCAACGACATCGGCCATTCGGTTCTCGTATTCAAGGGAACCGATCAGGGTAATGTGGCTCCGAGGCGCGTCATCAAAGGAAACCGCACCGGTCTGATGAATCCTTCTGGAGTGTTCGTGGATTCCAAGAATAAGGAACTGTGGGTTTCCAACTTCGGTAATTCTTCTGCCGATGTCTTTCCGCTCAATGCCGATGGAAATGTCGCGCCCCTGCGCACGATCCGCAGCGCGCCTTCTAATAAAGTTTCTCTGAAATTCGGCAAAGTGGAGGCGTTGGCCTACGACGAAGGGCGGGATCAAGTCTGGGTGCCGAACTGAGTGACCCATCCGCAGATAGCGGCTTTCGCCCGGGAGGCGAAGGAGAATCAACCGCCGGTAAGAACGATCGAGGGTCAGAAAACGCTGCTGAGCAGGACCATGCACGGTTTTTCGTATGATCCGATCCATGACGAAATTGTTGTGAACAGCCCGTTGTCACAAGCAATTTTGACTTTCCGGGGAGCCGTCAACGGAGAAGAAGCTCCTCTCCGCGTTATCCAGGGGCCGAAAACGCGCATCCTCGGTATGGGTTATGCCGCTCTCAGCACCGTCACTGCGGATCCGGTACACAACGAGATCTTTCTTCCGATAGGCTCCGGCGGATACCGAGGGGAAGGAACCGGTGGGCCGCAAGGCGTGCTGGTTTTCGATCGCATGGGCAATGGAGATGTAGCGCCGAAACGAATGCTGGCCGGCCCGGATACCCAGATTCGAAACTCGACTCCCCAGGTTGCTGTAGATCCCATCCACAATCTGCTCGTCGTCAAGAGCAACGGTCTGCTGATTTTCGATCGCGCCGCCGAGGGCAACACCAAACCCTTGCGCGTCATTCGAGGACCCAAGACCGGAGGATTTGGCGGCGGCCAAATCACCGTCTACGCTGAAAAGGGATTGATCTTGAGCAACTCGATGGATGGCTGGGCTGTTTGGAGTATCAATGATGATGGAGATGTTGCTCCACGGTGGAGAATTCCAGTCAAGCAGATCACCGGCGGAGGACAGAACTCCGGGATTGCTGTCATTCCAAAGCACAAAGAAATTATGATCGCCAGCGCTCTTCAGAACCGGGTGCTGACATTCTACTTTCCGGAACTATTCGACTGATGGTTGAGAAGAATACATTCCCCTCCTCGCAGAGGAGGGGTGGCGCGAAGCGCCGGGGTGGTCAGTTCGGCGACACGTTTCGCCGGTCTTTTACTGGGGCTTCGCCCTATCGGGTTCGCGCTACGCGCCACCCCGTCATCAAACTCTTGATCGTCTTCCTCGCGCTACAGCTAACCGCATCCGCCCAATCTGCACCAACCCTCCCACGAACAGCGGACGGCAAACCGAACCTGAACGGTATCTGGCAGGTGTTGAACACGGCTGCCTGGGACATTCAGGATCACGGAGGGGAGCTGGGCATTCCACCAGGATTGGGGGTTGTGGAAGGCGGTGAAATCCCATACCAACCACAAGCGCTGGCCAAAAGGCAGCAGAACCACGCAAAACGGATGACGGCCGATCCTACCGAAGCCAATTGTTTTTTGCCGGGCGTGCCGCGTGCGACGTACATGCCCTATCCGTTTCAAATTGTTCAAACGTCCGATAACGTCGTAATTCGTTACCAATTTGCCCATGCCCTTCGCATGATTCCCGTAAATGGGAGCAAACATGCCGAAGGCGTTCCTTCAACATGGATGGGAGACTCCCGCGGCCGTTGGGAGGCCGACACCCTCGTCGTCGATGTGGCGAATTTCAACAACGAGACGTGGTTTGACCACGCCGGCAATTTTCACAGTGACGAATTGCGCGTGGTCGAGCGTTACACGATGACGAGCGCGAACCATATGCTCTACGAGGCAACAATTGAAGATCCAAAGGTATTCACGCGACCGTGGAAAATGAGCATGCCTTTGTATCGGCACGTCGACAAAAACGCGAAATTGCTGGAGTACGAATGCGTCTTTTATCTCCAGGAGGAGCGATACAAGAATGCGCCTTTCAAATAGTCGAACGGCATTGATCAGCGTCGTGCTGCTTGCGTCCGCTGCGAACGGTCAGTCACCGAAAAAACTGCAAGACGGGCAGCCCAACATGCAAGGGACGTACACACGCGCCGGTGTTAAGGCGCTCGAAGCAGAGCCGCCGTTCAATCCCATTGACCCGGGCGAAAAGAATCCTTTTTCTGTTTCAAATCGGGAAGACGGACTCGGACCATATCCGCGAATCTTCGGACAGGGTGGAAACGTTTTGCGCGGTAGTCAGCGGACGCAACGGCGGCTCGGTATTGTTTTTCCGGAGGACAGAAAACTTCCATGGCGTCCCGAAGAAGAGGCGAAGAGGCGGCAATTCCTGCTGGAAATGAATCCGGCGAGAGATCTCCGTCACGTTGAGCTCAATTCGCGATGCGCCTTACCCGGCTTGTTCGAGGGGGAAGACGGCAACAACCCGTATTCGATCCTTCAACCTGCGGGGAAAGTCGTGATTGTCTACGATTACAACCACACCAGCCGCGAAATCGACCTCAACCGCCGGGAACACCTCGGCAAAAATATTCGCTTGTTCATGGGCGACTCGATCGGCCACTGGGAAGGCAATACGCTCGTGGTGGACACCACCAATTTCAACGGCCGCGTGGCATATTCCCGCGAAATACCGTATTTGAGTGAAGATTTGCACACAATCGAGCGCTTCACGATCGTCGATGACAACACGATTGATTACGAAGTGACGATCGACGATTCCAAGCTGTTCACCGGGCCTTGGAAGGTCGCCGGTTATTTTTCGAGAGTGGCTAAGGGAGTTGAATCGCTGGAATTTGCTTGCGCCGAGGGAAGCCAGACGCTGCAGAACATTTTTGGACTGCCGCCATCCCGTTGAGCTTAAAGGAGGATTGCGATGCATACGAAGTTGTGTATTGTCCTTGCCGGTCTGGCGCTGCTGCCGAATGCCGTGCCGGGGGTCGCACATCATGCATTCGCCGCGGAATTCGATGTAAACAAACCGGTCAAGGTTAACGGAACGATTACCAAAATCGAATTCACGAATCCGCACGCCTGGCTTTACGTCGACGTCAAGGAACCAGATGGCACCGTTACCAACTGGCGTTTCGAACTTGGCGCGCCGAACGCCTTGATCCGGCTCGGCTGGAAGACGGATACGGTCAAAGCCGGAACGGAGGTCGAAATCACCGGTTTTCGTGCAAAGGCCGGAGGACCGGTCGGGAACGGCCGTTCCATCAAACTGGCCGACGGCCGCGAGCTCTTTAGCGGAGGATCCGCTCCGGCGGCGGACCGATAAAAGAGAAACGCCTCTCCCGGAGGGGGTGTGGGCAAAGCCGTCGCATCATCCAAAATTTCCATATGTCACGCGCGGGCTCCATTGTTCTTCGTGCATTTTCACCAAGAAGCGTTGGCAGCGAATTTGCTAAACTTCGTCTGAAAGGGAAAAGTGTCAATGAACGCAGGAATTTTTGTAGGTTTGGACGTCGGTCGCTCCAGCCTGCAGGCTGCCGCGCGGCCGGCAGGTCAACAATGGTTCGCGAACACCGACGATGCAGGTGTTTGTGAAATCGCGACGGTGCTGACATCCGTGCAGCCGGAAATCATCGTGCTTGAAGCACAAGGCGGCGTCGAGCTGCCTGTCGCCGGAACTCTGGCCACGACGGGTTTGCCGCTTGCCTTCGTTTCCCGCCGCAATGTACGCGAGTTCGCTCGCTCGGTGGGCCAGGGGCGCGCAGACCGAAGTCATGCCGAGCTCTTGGCACATTTTGCAGAGCTGGTTCGGCCGGAAGCTCGGCCAATCCCCGCTAGTGTGCTTGAACAGTTACAGGTTTTGAAAGCCCGGCAGCGGGAAATCATGAGCATTCTCGCGCTCGAACGTAGCCGGCTGAATGTCGAGGTTGCACCGGTGCAGCGCAATATTCGAAACCATATCTATTTTCTCGAGAGGAGTGTTGCCTCGCTTACGGAAGACATCAATCAGACGGTGCGATCGAGCTCCATTTGGCGATAACCGCGGCGCTGTCGCGGCCGTCTGGATTTAGATCCTTACGTTTGCTGGCGTGAGCCGTTCGAGCTCTTCATGCGCAATTGCAGTCCATGCGGGAAGTTCGTCAATCACCGCAAGCGATTGTAAATGTTCGGCGATAGCCAGGGGTGGGTCTCCTCGAGTGTTGTCGACAAGAGCGTTGGCAACGGCCACTGCCGAAGGCACGTCGAATGTTCTTTCCATCGCCGCGGTTGGATTGTGATGGTACGCGACCGCTTCGACGATCGGATACGGTAGGCCCCAAAGGCCCAGCAGGTACGCCCCGACCTCCGCGTGAGTGACTGCGAGCATCTCAGCCTCAATTTCATGTAGCGGCCGGCCGCTTGCCTTGGACGCAAGTTGTGCCTTTATGAACTTTTCCGGAATACACACAGCCAACACCAGCTTACCGATATCGTGAAGCAGGGCGGCAGTAAATGCGTTCTGGCTCGGACGCCGTCCGGAAACGAGGCGCTTCGCCACCTTGGCGGTGATGAGTGAATGCTGTTGTTCGGCATCAAATGAGAAGTACGAGCGGACGGCAAGACCTTCGAGAGCCGCAAAAATATGAACTGAGAGCGACAGATTCTTGATCAGGTCCATGCCTAAAAGAGCGATTGCGCTATCCAGGCTCATGATCTGTTTCGACATCCCGAAACACGCAGAATTAACCAATTGGAGGGTCTTAGCGGCCATCGCTGGATCTTTTTCGATGACTCGCGCGATTTTTAGATTCGTCACGTTTGGATCCGCCATCGCGCGCGTCAGTTCCAAATAGACGGTCGGAATCGAAGGCAGCGCCTCGACACCGCCGATCTTCTTACGCAGTGAATCCGTTAGCAATTCACGCAACCGGCAGGTGCGCTCAATGATGTTCAACAGAACTTCTATGTCCAAAGGCTTCGCAATGATCTGATGTGCGGTTGGCAGAGCGACGAAGATCGAATCGAATTCGTGTCGGCCGCACAAGAGGAGCCGAATGATGTCGGGATGTTCTTCCTTCATCTTTCGAAGTAGCGCCGGACCATCCATTTGGCGCATCTGCAAATCCGCGACAACCACATCGATCGGGGCGCTCCGAGCCAGCTCTAAAGCGGCATCGACCCCCAGAGCGAACATGGTTTCGACCTGTCCGCGGTACTTCTCCAACAACTCACTGTGCGCATTCAGGATTTCTTTTTGATCATCGACAAAGAGTATGCGTCTCACAATTTCACCTAGCCAGCATAAGATGTTCTAACGAATACCACTTTCTGCGTATCGACGAGCGGGGTGAAAACCTTTATACCGGCGCCTTTTTTTGAGGACTCTGTTGTAGTAAGTCGTGCTCAGCATCGGGCTGACCTGCGGATCGGACCAGCCGTGATACATGAGCAGTTTGCCTCCATGGTCGAAGAACGGCTTCAGATTGGGATCGCCGGAGTACATCACTCCGTTGTCGGATTTTCTTTTGCTCATGTCGGTATCTCCCGGATTTTAAAACGTATGCAGTTACGCCTTCCTATGAATTCGGGGCAATTTCGGCTAACATCTGGTCGAGATTTATGGAATTTGTATGCCTATTCGCAAGACGAAAGGAGATTTTCAGATGAAAATCCGTTTCGGTGGTTCGATGGCCATCGCTTTTCGAATCGTGACTACTTTATGCCTGACGTCGATTTCAGCCGCGGCCCAGTCCGCTGCTTCGAAGGATATTCCGCGCCTTCCCAATGGAAAACCGGACTTCAGCGGAAATTGGGATCATCCACGCGTTCTCGATGTGACTCGAGATGGAAAAGGATGCGGCGGCGGCACGGCCGGCTGCACACAAAAAGGCAATGGAGAACTTTCCTTTACCCCTGAAGGCGCTAAAAAATTCAAAGGTCCACGAATTGACTTCACGGCTTACTGCCTGCCTTGGGGTTATTCACGATCGAGTCAGGTGGAATATCCACTCTCGATCATGCAAAAGCCCGATCGTCTCGCTTTCCTGTATGAATCCAACAATATTTTTCACGTCGTTCATATGGACGGACGTGATCATCCCAAAGATCTGGAACCGAACTGGATGGGACATTCCGTGGGTAAATGGGAGGGCGACACGCTGGTCATCGACACTATTGGCTTTAATGGAAAGACCTACATTGACACAGCCGAGCACCCGTCCAGCGATGCGCTTCATGTGACGGAGCGCATTAGCTACGCGGATCCGCAACACGTTAATTACGAAATCACGTGGGAAGATCCGAAAATGTACGCGAAGCCGGTGAAGAACACGCGCGTCTATGCGCGCATGAAGCCGGGCGACGAACTTCTGGAATATTGGTGCATGGAGAACAACAAGAGTCTCCTCGAGCACCACTTGCCGGATCTGAAACTGGATCAGTTGAATCAGTAATGGCGCTGTAGCGGCGGTCTAGAAGATGTGAATCAATTGTGCTGAGGTGCCATTCCCCTGCTTGCATCACCGCAAGGGGTGGCTGCGGCATCAAAGAAATTTCGCCAAGCCACCTAAGCTGACGCAGCCGGGGTGGTTTTCCATTGGATTCATTCGGAAAACCACCCCGGCCTCGCGATCAGCGGACGCTTCGCCATATTTTCCTGATCGCTCGGCCGCCCCTCCTTGCGGTGATGCAAGG
>QHWY01000413.1 GCA_003223875.1 Acidobacteriota bacterium
GGGCTATTTTCTTGGCGCCGCTTCGCGCTTGGGCAACCGCACGGATTAGAAAATTTCCGGAAAGTAGAATGTCAACACCGCATTCAGCCGCATGTCGGAGACGATCACTTCCTTGTGTTTCGGATCGAGGGCGACGCCGCGCGGTTTCTTCATGATGTTGCTTTCCTTTCCTTCAATCTTCCAGCGTGGCGGGACATCCCCATTGTCGTTGATGCTCCAGACGCCGACGAAGGTGCCTTCCGGCTCGGCGATGCCCCCGTCGGTGATTTGAGTGATAACGATCCAGCCGCCCTTCGGCAGGACCTGCATCTGGCGGATACCGTGAATCCCTGTCTTCGGGCCGCGGATGACCCGCAGTGGCTTGACCTCTCCATTCGCCGACCGCTCGAAGATCAAGATGGACTCCCGGCCTCCCCGATAGCTTGTCCGCCATCCCTCGCCCTCGACTTCGACGGTTCCATCGGTCACTAAAAGATTGTGGACCGGGTCCACGGCGACTCCACCTCCGGACTTCCAGCCCATTTTGGCGCCACCCCGGACGACTCGAGTCGGAGCCACGTCACCATTGGCCATCATCGGAAAAACGAGGACCTCGTCACCCTGCGGCACAAAGATCTCGTTATTGGTGGTGTCGATTTCCAGCGTGTCTGCGCTAATCAGCTTCGTTTTCGGTCCCTGGATCACGCGGATCGGAGCTTCCTGTCCGTCGGCCCCGCCGCGGAAGGTGAGGATCGCCTGCGCAAAAGGGTTATTGACGTAGAGCTCGTCGCGAGCTTCGTTGTAGCGGATATCATGCATTGTCCGGCTGAGTTTGGTTGCTTGTCCGAAGATCCGCCGCCGTGGAGCGTCGCCTCCCTTCGCCAGCCTGGCGAAGGCCGCAATCTGCGGATGGGCCACTCAGTTCGGTACCAGGAGTTCGTCCCGTTTGGAGTCGTAGGCGACGGCGCCCGGGTTCCCGATCTGGAGGGCGGGTGTACCGTCGGCTGCGGTTCGGATTGTGCGGATCGGAGGCGTGTCCCCCTGGGCCGTGCGGGGATAAACCGTCGCGCGATGATTGCCCATGTTGGCCACCACTAGTTCGTTGTTGACCGTATCGACGTAGACGCCGGTGGGATTCTTGATCTGGGTTTTGGGACCTTTCAGCACGCGGGCGGGAGCAACGTTGCCGGAATCCGTCACGCCAAAGACCAAAATGGCGTCAGTTCCGTCGTTGGCGACGTATACCTCGCCATGCTCTTCGTCCACCGAAATGTGCGCGGGCCAGTTCAACTGCGTGTCTGCTCCTTCAATAATGCGCAGCGGCATGGTGTCGCCGCTCGCCCGGATCGGATAAACCGTAATTGAGGGAGGCTCATATCTGCCGGAGCCGGCCAGCATTTCTCCATAGCCCCTTCCGGGTAAGCTGTTTCCGCCTCCGTCCGGGTGAGCGGCGACGTTTCCATAATTGGCCACGAACATCAAGCCACTCTTCGTGTCCAAGCCGATTCCATGAGGGTCTTCCAATCCAGTTCGGTTACCGCGGAGCACCCGGAGGGGTTTGTCTTGGCCCTTGGCGTACTTGTTATACACGACCACCATTGGAGGATCCTGGACTGTCAGAAACATTTCCTCACGGGCTTCGTCTACGGCAATTGCATAAGTTCGGTGCGGTGTGCTCAGTTCACGGGCTGGATGCGCGTTGCCACTTTGATTGCGTGAGAAAACCGTCATCGTATCGAGCGTATCGTTATTGACGGAATAGAGATCTCCGCTTTTTGGGTCAATATAGATAGCGCAGTTGAACTCCACCTTCGTATCATGCCCGCCGATGATCCGTTTGGGTTCCGAAAGACGCGCGGTGGCCGGAGTGTTGGTCAAGCGGTCATAGACCATGAGTTGAAAGAGGTTCTCATCCTGGAGGACGATTTCGTTGTTCTTCGGATCGACCGCCACGGCGCTGTAGGTGGGATAAGGATCGCGAATTACTCGTACCGGTGACCGGTTCAGGGCGACGGGACCGCGCCTATCCGCGACGGCAACGGACGGCGACGGGGACGCGGAGCGCTCTTGCCGCAGCGCGGCGGCCAAAAGAACCGGGCTGGGCGCCGGCACCCACGCACACATCTCACCTCCCATCGCCACTTCCGGCAGCGGCTCTACGGAAACCAATTGAGGGTAACCTGTGGGTTTCCGTCCCGCATCGATGCCTTCGCTGCTCAGGTTGAATGGCAAGCCGCCGTTTGCGAGTAACACGCTGCTGAGGATAACGACGCCTCCCAAGCCCATCATGGACCACCTGCTCCGATTGCTCCGGCGACGATCAGTTTGCGTCATGCGCATCTTCCTCCTTTTCAGATGTGAGAGAAGTGAATCGCCACTATGTTACGCGTGCTGCGAAAAGTTCTTCAACGACTATTGTGGAGTTATCCCGCGAGACCGGATTGCCGCATAAGACCGACATGCAATGATGTATAATATACATCGTTATGAAGCGCACGCAGCTTTACCTCGACGAGGAGATCGCCAAGATCCTTTCCACGGTGAGCCGCCAGCAAGGAAAAACGGTATCCGAACTGGTTCGCGAGTGTGTCCGAGAGAAATTCGGCCACAAGAAAGCGGTCGATAAAGCGGCGCTGGCACGCCAGCTTGCGGGCCTTTGGAGGCATCGCAGAGATCTCGGCAAGACAGTTCGACTCATTCGACGGTTGCGCACAGACTCTCGCCGAGAGCGACTAAAGCTTGGCTAATATACTTCTCGATTCGGATGTAATC
>QHWY01000037.1 GCA_003223875.1 Acidobacteriota bacterium
CGGCAACCGGATGGGCGAACGCTCGGGCGGTTGATCGATTTCATGGCAGAACGCAATATCATGACCGGCCTGGTGTAAGGCAGAAATGATGATGTCGAGGTAGGTCTCGACGCCTCCCTCCCGGCGGCGGTTCCAGTTAACAACAGCGATTCGCATCGTCCATGTATCAATCCATTATCGAATCAAGTCAGCCTAGACAGACGGCTTCAAAATTTCAAGCGCGGGGCCGGCTGGTGCTCTCAGCGAATGCCGTGCCGCGGCGCGGAGGCCAAGGCGTCAACCTGTCGCAGATGATCGGTGCGTACGGAAGCGAATTCGATCTCACCGTCTTCTGCCGGGATTCCAACGCACTGCCGCCTTTACGCTTCGTCCCTGAATCCAAGCTAGGCGCCTTCATTAGCAAAGTTCCGCTTTTGCGGCGGCGCCACGATTGGCAGGTGCTGGCATCGGACTTGAAATTCGATTGGCGTGTCTCGCGGCAATTACCAAAGGCTGACCTTTTTCAAGGGGTTGCCGGTCAGTGTGCAATCAGTATAGCTCAAGCACGCAGAAACGGATGCGGCACAATACTGGACGTCTTGAATCCCCACATTGACGATTTTATCGAGGCCAATCGTGAAGCCGCGAGGTTCGGCGTCGGCACATTCATTCATCCCAAAATGCGCCAACGAACTTTAGCCGAATACGGCAATGCGGATCGCATTCGGGTGATGTCCGACTATGCCCGCCAGACATTTTTGGCTAGAGGGTTTGCGGAAAAGCGGGTTGTGGTCGCTACGCCTCCCGTCACGCTGGATGAATTTACTCCAGCGCTCTTTTCGGAGCCGAAATTCAGAGTCTGTTTTGTCGGTCTGTTTGAACCCTGGAAAGGCTTTCATTATCTCATCGAGGCCTTTCGAAAATTGAGTGTAGCGGACACCGAACTGGTGTTATGGGGCGCATCGGGGTGGCGTTCTATAACGAACTATCTGGCCGAACAAAGTAGGCTCGATCCGCGGATTGTAATCCGGACCGCTCGGGATATCCGGTCAGAAGGATACGAGAACGTCTACGGTAAATCATCGGTTCTCGTGCATCCGTCGCTTGGCGACGGATTCGCCTACGTCGTTACCGAGGCAATGGCTAGCGGTATTCCGGTCATCGTGACGCAGACAACCGGAGCGGCCGAACTGGTCATCGACGGCAAGAACGGTTACGTTGTGCCTCCGCGCGATTCAGAGGCGATTCTGGAGCGTCTGAAGCACCTCGCCAACTCCCCTTCGCTACTGCGCGAGATGGGACGTGCCGCGCGACAGACCATGAGCGGATTGAATATGGATCAGTTTCGAGGCCCGTTGATTGCCGGGCTTGCCGGCGTTGGCGGGAACACTTGAGACGTTGCTAGCACGAGGGCTTCAGCACGTGCAAAGTCCGTTCCGATTCCACTTTTCCGAGTTTTCCGCCGTTTGAGAGACCGCAAAAAGTGGAACGGGCATTCCATTACCCGCATTCGCAAAAAAAACGAAATTTCGGCTTTAGTCCAACGGACCAAAAGAGTTACCAGGAACAGCTATCTCTTGGCGACTCAAGTGCTTTCCGAGGGCGCCCGCTCGGTACCGGGATTCAAAAAAGATAAAAAGCAAATGATTGCGAGTTCATCAAGACAACGCAACGGAGCGACCAGCCTATCGTCCCCACCAATGGCACCCGCCTGGGGTGTTTTATGACTGTTGTTCGAAAGGACATGTTGAGTGTTTTGGCAAGGCGTGGAATGCGCGACATGTTTGTACGCCAGATTTTCGCAACGGCGGTCTCCTTCGGGGGCAGCGTCGTACTCGCGCGTGTTTTGAATCCGAGCGAGTTCGGAACTTACGCGATAGCCACATTCGCCGTAAATATTTTTATGGTTTTGGGGGATCTGGGACTGGGCGCAGCGTTTATCCAGAACTCGAAGTCTCCCGACGACAAATATCTCCAGATCTCATTCACGATCCAATTAGTACTTGTGACAACCGTCGTAGCTCTGACTTGGATGCTGGCACCGTGGATCGTCGGTTTTTACAGCTCGGTGAGCCCACAAACCGTTTGGCTCATACGCGTGATGTCGTTTTTGCTGTACCTTCCCGTCCTTCGATCGGGCAGTACGATTCAACTCGAACGCAGCCTGCGGTACAGACCGATTGCTTGGTCAGAAGGCATCGGTATTTCTTTGTATCAGATTATCGCGGTGATCTGTGCGCTGAAGGGCCTGGGCGTGTGGAGCTTCGTTTTCGCCACACTGGTCTCCGGATTAACCGGCCTGGTGATTGTGTATCGTTCCGCTCCCTGGCCGGTCGGACTCTGCTTCGATTGGTGTGAGATCCGGCGGGTTTTGCGTCAGGGAATTTCTTTTCAATCCGCTGCTCTGTTGGACGTCTTTTCGCAATGGGCGATACCGGCAATTGCCGGAACTCTTGCCGGCCCAACCGCTGTCGGTTATCTCGGTTTGGCCCTCGCCAATGCGAAGCGGCCGCTGTTCCTGGCAGAATCCGTGACGCGAGTGAGTTTTCCGCATTTTTCGCGGTTGCGAACGGACATAGGCGAGCTACACAACGCTATCAACGATTACCTCGTGGGACTGCTCTGGGTGATGTTTGCCTGGACGGGGCTCTTATGGACTTCCGGTTCGCCACTGGTCATGTTGATCTATTCGGCGAAATGGCTGCCCGCTGTGCCGGCGCTTCTGATTTTCGCAGTTGCGCTACCGATGGACATCATCATTTGGACAGTCGGACTCTCCTATCGCGCGTTGAATCGAAACTGGAGCGCCGTCAAAATCTTTGCAGCAAGGACAGCAGTGAATCTCGGTATATCGGCCTTGCTCGTTCACCGAATCGGGTTTCTTGGCATTCCGGTCGCGTACGTCGCCGCCAATACCGTCTGCGCCATATTGTTGTTGTACAACTTCGCTCCAGGTTTCTTTAGCCGGATGATCCGGAGCGCGGGCTGGTTAGTGCCTTGCGTGGTTTCGGCCAGCCTTTGCGGACGCCTCGCCAGCGATCTCGTTGCAGGCGACGCAACCGCAACGGCGATCCAGCGTTTGATTTTGGGTGCTTTACCTTTTTCAGCCGTATACCTGCTTGGCTCCTTCGTTCTGGCGCCTGCGGGTTATCGAGCCAAATTCTTGAGCCTGGTGCGTCCGCTTTTTTCGGCCCAGCGCAAGCATGTTTTCAATATGCCGCCGCGCGCCGAGAGTTTCGGATATACGACCAGTGAGGATTAGAAAACTTATGAAGAGTCCTTTCCTTCGGGTGCTTGTTACCGCTGTTGTCTTTGCCGCGGCGCTCACGATTTCATCCTTTGCGATGCCGGCCGAGGATGACACCAACGTCAAGAGCAGTTACATCTTGGGGCCGAACGATCAAATCACCGTGCATGCCCTCGATGCAGAAGAAATCAGTGATAAGCCATACCGTATCAGCGCGGCGGGCGATGTGACTTTTCCGATGATCGGAAAAATCAAGGCTGCCGGCCTGACGGTGGAAGAACTTGAATCTGTTTTGGTTAACGCGCTCCAGGAATTCATCCGTCAACCGAAGGTGTCCGTCGTTGTCAGCGAGTTCCGCAGCCAACCTGTGTCGGTGATTGGAGCCGTTACGAATCCCGGTGTTTTGCAACTTCAGGGCAACAAGACCGTTGTTGAGATCCTGTCGATGGTGGGCGGAGTGCGCAACGATGCCGGTTCCAGTATCAAAATCACACGAAAACGCGAGTGGGGTCTTCTGCCGCTGCCAGACGCCAAGTTGGACGTAAGCGGGCAATTTAGCACGGCTGAAATAAAGCTAAAGGACGTCCTCGGGGCGCGGAGTCCGGAACAGAACATCCTGATTCGGCCCAACGACGTGATTTCCGTGAGTCGTAATGAAATTGTTTATGTACTCGGCGCTGTCAAACGGGCCGGAGGCTTTCCGATGGCCGAGCGCGACACGCTATCGGTCCTGCAAGCGCTTTCTCTTGCGGAAGGCCTCGATCGGACCGCGTCACCCAAAAACGCGAAAATCTTACGTATGACGCCCGGCGCCACCAAGCGCAGCGAATTGCCTGTGAACCTCGAGCAGATTTTCTCCGGTAAGGCCGAAGATGTGCCACTGCAGCAAGATGACATCCTATTTGTACCCGACAGCAAAGAAAAGCGCGCAATCTTGCGGACTCTGGAAGCTCTCGCGTCCCTGGGTACAACTGCCGGAGCCGGTATCATTATTAGTGGTGCGAGATAGCAACTTTAGAAAAGAGGAATTTGGAGATGGATATGGAGTTCTCTGAGCACGACTTGACAAACAAGGGCAATGGCGAGCCGTCGCAGGACCCGGTTCGCAAAGTCAGCAAAAGCGGGAAGCCGCAGCAGAGTCCCGCATACAGCGGCCCCATGACTTCGCCGGCTGGCGTTTTCGATTACTGGCGGGTGTTTCTCAACCGCAAGGGAACCGTCCTCATCGCTGCAGTGCTAGGAACTGCCATAGGCTTGCTCATCAGCTTTCCCCGAACGCCAATCTATCAGGCGCGGACAACACTCGAGATTCAAGGCCTGAACGATAATCTTCTGAACACGCGCGAGGTGAACCCGTCTGCTCCATCCGTCATTAGCACCGCATTTGAAGAAATTCAGACCCAGATCAAAATATTAAAGAGCGATTCGCTGATTGGCCAGGCGATGAAGAGATTCGGCCTAACCCATTCAGCGGACCCATTGACGCGTTTGACAAGGTGGAGAATCGCGCTGGGCATCGCTAAAACGAGTGCGGCCTCTGCTCGCGAGGCTGCGATATCTTTGGCTGCTGCGACTCTCCAAGTTGAAGCGTTGCAACAAGCCCACATCATTCAGATCACCGCTGATTCGACGGATCCGAAAATTGCGGCGGAGTTTCTAAACACCCTGACCGACGAGTTCATCAATCAGAAACTCAGAAGCCGGTTACAAACAAATGAACGGACGGCGGAATGGCTGCAATTGCAATTGCAAGAGCTGAAAGTCAATCTTGAAAAATCGGAACAAGAGCTTCAAGACTTTGGACGTGCAACCGGACTGATGTTCACATCGGAAAAGGACAGCAGCGTCGCCGAAGAGAAATTGCACCATCTCGAGGCAGACCTGTCCGAAGCGCTCGCCGATCGGGTAGAGAAGCAGTCGAAATACGAAATAGCAAAATCGGCGCCTGTGGAATCGCTACCTCAGATACTCGACGACGGGACGCTTCGTGACCTTCAATCGAAGTTGACCGAACTGCGCAGCCAGACGGCCGAACTGAGAGTATCGCTGACTCCCGCTCACTACCGCGTCCAGCGGCTTGAGGCACAAATGGGGGAACTGGAAACAGCCTTCGAACGAGAACGAGCAAACATTCTTCGGGGAATCGCAAACCAATACGAAGATGCTAAACGCCGCGAAGAACTACTCGCTCAGGAATATGACGCACAAACGCGCGTGGTGTCCGATCAAGCGGACAAAGTCGCTCACTATGCAAGATTGAAGCGTGAAGCGGACAGCAATCGCCAGCTCTACGAAGCAATGCTTCAAAAGGTCAAGGAATACAACATTGCTTCTGCAGTCACTGCAAACAACGTGAACATTGTTGATCCTGCGCGGCCGCCGGGCGGAGCCTACAAACCAGACGTTTACATGTACGCCATGCTGGGCCTCGCCACCGGCGTCTTCCTCGGCCTTATGCTGATCGTGCGGCAGGAACAAGCGGACCGAAGTATCCACGCCCCCGCCGAAGCGCCGGTGTATCTGAATGTGCCCGAGCTCGGTGTCGTCCTTTCTGCCGAGGCGGACTCCAGTCTGGGTGTGCCGCCGGAGTCGAGTCCTGTTCGCTCGTTGCGGAATGCCATCGAGTTCGGTAAGCGCATCGCGGGAAGCGACCGTTCAACTCCTTACGGAAAAGATCGTCCGAAACCGAAAATCGAACTGATGGCGTGGGAGAAGCCATTCTCGTTGTTCGCCGAATGCTTTAGGACGACAGCGGCTTCTGTTCTGTTCTCAGAACATGGTGGAACAGTTCCGCAGATCCTCGTCGTTACGAGCGCTAATCCACAGGATGGCAAGAGCACGATGGCTTCAAACCTCGCGGTCGCACTGGCGGAAACGCAAAGACGCGTCCTTGTCATTGACTCGGACCTGCGCCGCCCGGACCTCCACCGCATTTTTCACGCGGAGAATCGCTGGGGGCTGATCGACATATTGCAAGGTGACATTGAGATCCGCGACTACCCGCTGGACATGCTGGCTCGTCAGACCGAAGTCCCGAATGTTCACCTGCTGACCAGCGGGACGGCAAGTCGCAGCGTTGTCCATCTCCTGCATTCCACCCGCTTGCCCGAATTGCTCCAACGTCTTCGCAAGGACTATGATCTCATTCTGATCGATGCTCCGCCCGTGTTGCAGATGGCGGATGCGCGAGTCCTGGGCCGCCTCGCGGATGGCGTCGTTTTCGTGATCCGGTCCGGCCGAACCACGCGCGATATGGCGTTAAGCGCGTGCCGCCGGTTCCGTGAAGACCGCACCCGCGTGATCGGAACGGTTCTGAATATGTGGGATCCTCGTGACGCGTCTCAGAAGCGGTACTATTATTCCAATACGTACTACGAGCACTACGTCCATAAGGAAACGGAAGAAGTGAAAAGCTAGTAGCGCGAGCCGCCCAACGATCCGCCTGCTTGTGGCATCGTCGGCGTCATAGACCGCCGCTACAGCCGGGTTTCGAACCCATGAACATTGTCTACCTAAATCCAATCGGTGAGATTGGAGGAGCGGAAGCTTCGCTATTGCATCTGTTAAGTGTTCTGCGAACAACCCAGCCGCGCTGGAACTTGTCTCTGCTGGCCGGCGCCGAAGGACCGCTCCTATCTCGAGCGGCGGCCCTTGGGGTTGACGCCAGGGTCATTCCGCTACCAGCGTCACTGAGGCGATTGGGCGATTCTGGTCTTGGCGCGACGCGTGGTCCAAGCGTCGGCCGGTCTGCTTTTTTAATGAACTTGATTTCAGGCGGGATTGGCGCAGCGGCGTACCTGACCCGACTGCGGCGGGCGATTCGCGATGCTAAACCCGATCTGGTGCACTCCAACGGCGTCAAGATGCATCTGTTATCGAGCTACGCGTCGAACTCTGACGTCCCGATCATTTGGCATATCCATGATTACGTCAGTTCCCGGCCTGTGACCGGACCTCTGTTGCGATTACACGCGGCCCGGTGCTCAACTGCCGTGGCAAACTCCCGCAGCGTGGCGGAGGATCTCCGCTCGAGAGGGATGCGCAGCTTCAACATCGAATCGGTTTACAACGGAATCGATACGGACGTGTTTGCGCCGTACGGCTCGTCGATTGACCTGGACAGCCTGGCCGGCTTGCCGCAAGCTGCTTCCGGCGTTCTGCGCGTCGGCCTTCTGGGGACTTTCGCTCGTTGGAAGGGGCATGAGATCTTCCTGCAGGCGCTGAGCATGCTTGGTCCGGAGATGCCTATTCGTGGCTACATTGTGGGAGGACCGATTTACCAGACCAATGGCAGCCAACACACGATTACTGAACTCAAAACACTCGCTAGCGGCCTCAGATTGAACGGCAGAGTCGGCTTCACCGGATTTGTCGAAAACCCTGCTGCGGCTATTCGATCGCTCGACGTCCTCGTCCACGCCAGCAAGCAGCCCGAACCATTCGGATTAGTCATTGTGGAAGCCATGGCGTGCGGTAAACCCGTGCTCGTAAGCAATTGCGGCGGTGCGACGGAACTCGTTCGAAATCGAGTGAACGCGCTGACTTACGAACCGGGGGACGCAGCCGCAATGGCAGCGCTCATTCGTGAACTTGTAGAAAACCCGGAGCTGCGGCTACGGCTCGGTGAAGCTGCCCGAAGGACAGCCGAAACACGTTTCAGCCGCGCCCGATTCGGCCGGGACTTCGTTCAAATCTATACAAGGCTCGTAAGCACCCAAAACTAGTGCGTGTACTTCACGTCCATAGCGGCAATCTGTACGGAGGCGTCGAAACCATGTTGACGACGCTGGCCCGCAGATCCGATGCCTGTCCAGAGTTGCAGCAGGAGTTTGCGCTCTGTTTTGAAGGACGGTTGAGCCGGGAACTGGCAGACCTGGGCGCGACGGCGTACCCGCTGGCTTCGGTTCGCGTAAGCCGACCGGTTTCAGTGATTCGTTCCCGCCGGCAACTTCAACGGCTGCTGAGCGAGCGGAGATTCGAAGCGCTCGTGTTTCATTCGGCTTGGTCACACGCTATATTTGCGCCCGTGGCTCGCGCCGAGCGTCTGCCGGCGATCGTGTGGGTGCATGGCACAACAGGCGGCCGCCACTGGTCCGAACGATGGTCTCGGAGAGTGCGGCCGAACGTCGTCGTTTGCAACAGTAACTTCACCGCCTCTCGCGCAGCGGCGGTATATCCGAAAGTAGAGATACGCGTCTTGTACTGTCCAGTGGAATTGGATTCTACAAACAGTGGTTCCACAGATCGTAATACTTTGCGGCGGGAATTGAATACCTCCGAACATGCCGTTGTCGTAGTGCAGGCTGGCAGGATCGAACGCGGCAAGGGACAACTTTTGCATCTGGAAGCTCTCGGTAGATTGAAAACACTCTCGAACTGGATCTGCTGGTTTGTGGGGGGACCTCAGCAGACGGAAGAAAAACGGTACTTCGAGGAAATGCGTCGTCGAGCACTGCAACTTGGGATTTTAGACCGTGTTCGGTTCCTGAACGAACGCTCCGATGTGCCCCGTGTGTTACGAGCGGCCGATATTTATTGTCAGCCTAACGTCGCACCCGAGTCCTTTGGTATCACTCTGGTCGAGGCGCTCAACGCCCGTATGCCCGTTGTCACGACCGACATCGGGGGAGCAAATGAAATCCTGAACGAAGAATGTGGTCTGTTTGTTCGACCTCAGAATATCGCGCAACTTGCTGCGGCCTTGCAGTGCTTGATCGGAAATGCCGCTCTACGTCAGCAGCTAGGCCAGCGCGGACCCGCGCGGGCGCGACGTCTTTGCGATCCCGTTGAGCGGATCAGGGACTTCTGCGAAATTCTCACGAATCTTGAATTAGCCGCGTAATCCGCGGTCCCAAAACATATGCTTTCAATTTTGATTTGTATCGTTGCCTTCATCGGCACCTTTGTGCTCACTCGCCGATCGCTGGTATGGGGAATGGCGGCGTGCGTGGGATTTGGTTATGTGTTTGGAGTTTTGCGCGCAAATATTCTGGATACATTTTCCTTCCTGATGTGGGATGCATCCGTCCTTGGACTCTACGCCGGCTATTTCTCGGTTCAGCGTACACCTGAAGAAATCGCCAGAACGGCAGGTTTGAGGCTATGGGTCGCAGTATTGATTTTGTGGCCCGTGGTGCTTACGATCGTGCCGGTTCAATACCCTTTGATTCAATTGGTCGGCCTTCGCGGTAATACGCTCCTGTTGCCCTTTCTTTTGATCGGCGCACGTTTGGAAGCGGAGGAATTGGACGAGCTTGCCATGTTCTTGGCAGCGTTTAATCTCGTCACACTGGGAATAGGCGTCACGGAATATTTCACTGGACTCGAAAGGTTTTTCCCGCACAACCCTGTAACCCAATTGATGTACAACAGCCGGGACGTCGCTGGCAATACGGCATTTCGTATTCCGGCATTCTTCGTCAACGCCCATGCGTATTCCGGAACGATGGTGATGACCATACCGTTTTTGCTCGGCGCGTGGAACCGGGAGTCACGATCCTGGGCCAGAAGCCTGATTTGCGCAGGAATGGCGGCCGCTATGCTTGGCGTGTTCTTGGGCGCCAGCCGCTCGCATACGGTGGTGTTCTTTGCCGTTGTCATTGTTGCCGTATTCGCGTTCAAGTTGAAGACGTTGGCGCGGGCAGGCATGATTGCGATGCTTCTCTTAATTGCGTGGGTTGTATCCAATAATGAGAGACTCCAGCGCTTTGCAACCTTGTTCGATGCGGATTTTGTGTCGGCACGTATCGCGGCAAGCATCGATCTTCCCATGGTGGAAGCTGCTCTGGAATATCCCTTTGGAGTTGGTATCGGCGGCGGAGGCACGAGCATACCTTATTTCCTTCAGGACCAAATTCTGGAACCCGTTGCCGCGGAAAATGAATACGTCCGTATCATGCTGGAGGAAGGAGTACTTGGCCTCGGCCTATGGATCGTCTTCTTCCTATGGCTGTTGACACGCCAAAGCGCGATGAGGCTCAAAGTTGGACCTGGGCGCAAACTCGCACGATTTGCCACCCTGAGTTACTTTGCCTTCGCCTCTTTGGGAACAGGAATGCTGACTTCAGTACCGCACAGTGCTCTTATGCTTGCCGCAGCAGGCTGGGCCGCAGAGGGATCGAATGATGTCTGAACTGAGAACACATATCGCAGAGTTAGTAAGACAGACTGGAGAGTTATCAAAGACGAACGCATCGAGACTGTCCGCCCGCTTCGGCCTCAACACGCCACTGATCCAGTGGGGGCGACCCGTTTATAGTGCTGTGGTTGGCTGGATCGCCGGTGATCGCGGCGTGCCATGGTCCATTAACGGACTCCCGTACCGCATCGACATCCGCCAGCGGTACATGATGGCTCACGAATACGAATCGTCTGTGGCGAATTT
>QHWY01000412.1 GCA_003223875.1 Acidobacteriota bacterium
TATTTCGTGATCGCTTCCACAGGACAGACCGCGGCGCAGGCGGGAAAATCGCAGTGCATGCAGCTGTTCCGCGCCCAGAGCGGCGCGAGCCCTTCGAGCACCGGCGGCTCCATGGTGATCCAGTTCGTGCTGGATAGTTGATAGAGAGTCGTCCGCGGGTGGTCGTTCCAGTCTTTGCACGCCTGCACGCAGTGACGGCAGCCGATGCATTTGGTCGCATCGAACAGAATGCTTCTGGGTTTGCCGTCTATGAGCCGGCCTGTGGGAACCAGGTTGCCGTATTGTTGGGTTAGCGTCTCGGTTGAATTCTTAGCCACGCAGTATCCTTTCAAGGATCGCCAGCTTTAACACGGCACGTTTATCACTTCTTTTTCGCGCCCGTCAACAAGCTTGCGGGGGAAACAGAAGTGCGGTCGTTTAGAGAGAATCCATGTCAATTTTCGGGGCTCCGCTGCATTCTCTGTCGATTCCGCTGAAACTAAGCCACAGAGATTCCAGAGCCTGTGGAGAACGTTGGAAAAAATCCTCTTGACTTCGCCCCGTGAGCGAGACTAGCGTGTAAAAGTATGAATGAGCCGGTCTCAACCGTTCTCGCGGTCGGCATCGGCGCTTCGGCCGGCGGGATCGACTCGTTGAAGGAATTCTTCAGCGAGATGCCTGCAGACTCCGGCTTGGCATTTGTCGTGGTCCAGCACCTGGACCCGGCCCATGCGAGCCATATGGCCGGCCTCTTGGCGCGACAGACAACCATGAAAGTCGCCGAGGCCCAAGATGAATCGCCGATTCAGGCCAACCGCATCTATACGATTCCACCGAATAAATTTCTATCCGTGAGGGACGGCACGCTGCGTCTGACCGAGGCGGTAAAGCGCGACGGCTTGCGGCTGCCGATCGACTTTTTCTTCCGCTCTCTCGCCCAAGACCAACACGAGAAAGCGATAGCCGTGCTTTTTTCCGGCAGCGGCTCGGACGGGACGCTTGGGATCAGGGAAATCCGGGGGACAGGCGGTCTCGTGATCGTTCAGAATCCCGAGACGGCGCAGTTCGATTCCATGATCGAAAGCGCGATTGCCACAGGGCTGGTCGATTACGTCCTGCCGATACGGCAGATACCGGGTCAGCTTCTCCAGTACGTCAAACAACCCCGGTTAAATGACCGAGCCGATGTCGACCAGCTAGACGACGTGGTCTCTTCTATTCTCAATCTGTTGGTCGATCAGAACAAAAGCGACTTTCGCTGTTACAAACGGAGCACGGTCCAACGCCGCATCGAGCGCCGCATGGGTCTCAGCCAGATCTCGGATATTTCCGACTATTATTGCTTCCTGTGCGAACGTCCGGATGAGCGGGAGAAGCTCTCGAAAGATATGCTGATCGGCGTCACGAGTTTTTTTCGCGACGCTGAGGCCTTTGAGAATCTGCGCGAGAAGGTCATCGTTCCCCTGGTTCAGGAAAAAGATAATGCTAATCCTCTACGCGCTTGGATTGCCGGTTGCGCGACGGGCGAGGAGGCCTATTCCGTCGTCATGGTGCTTATGGAGGAAATGGCTCGGGCGAGAAAAAACTTTAGTTTGCAGATCTTCGCGTCGGATATCGATCGCGAGGCTCTCAAGTGCGCTCGCGAGGCGATCTACTCCCAAAGCATCACGGCCGATGTCTCCGAGGAGCGCCTGGCCCGGTTCTTTGTCAAAAAGGACGGCGCCTATCAGATCGACAAACGGGTCCGGGAAGCCGTCACCTTTGCCGAGCACAACGTGATCACGGATCCGCCGTTTTTGCGGATGGACCTGATCAGCTGTCGCAACCTGATGATTTACATCGAGCCCGAGGTGCAAAGAAAGGTTCTCAACTTATTCGCATTCGCGTTGTTGCCCGGCAAATATCTCTTTCTCGGCAAGGCGGATAACACGATTGAACAGAGCGACCTGTTTGAGCCGGTCTCCAGAAGCTGGCGGATTTTCCAGCGCAGGCAACTTGTGGCCTTCCCCGTAGGTGGCTTGCCAATAAGAACAGGGATCCGGCCTGCCAGATTTGAAGAACAGCATCCTATCAAACTCTCGGATCTCAACCAGCAAGTCCTCCTGAAGCATTTTAACGCGAGTATAGTTTTGATCAATGAAAATGGCGAAATCGCGCACTTTTACGGGCCAACCCATAAGTACTTGGCACACCCGTACGGCGATGCCAACCTGAATCTGTTTGAAATGATCGACGCCAAGCATTCTCTGGTGCTCCGTCTCGCGGTCGAACGGGCGGTCCGCGAGAACGGTTCCGTTCAACTGCGGCTTTCCGAACTCAATCGGGAGGATGGCACTGAGTTCGCCGACGTGACGGTCACGCCGGTCGTAGAGCCCAGGTCAAATAAGAGGCTGCTCGCCGTCATCTTTGAAGCTGCGGCGGCGCTGCCGAAGAGTTCGCCTGTGAGCGTCCAGGAAGCCCATACGCAGGACGTCGATATCGTGGCGCAGCTCGAAGCCGATAATCAGCGGCTAAAACAGGACCTCCAAACCGCTATCGAGAGCTTCCAAAGCACGCATGAAGAATTCACGGCCGCCAATGAGGAGGTTTTGGCCGTCAACGAGGAGTTGCAGTCGGCCAATGAAGAGTTGGAAACTTCAAAGGAGGAATTGCAGTCCGTCAACGAGGAGCTGGTCACCGT
>QHWY01000038.1 GCA_003223875.1 Acidobacteriota bacterium
GAAGCTTGGCCGGAAGCTGTACGAGGTGCCGGTTGGCTTCAAATGGTTCGTTGATGGCTTGCTCGACGGTTCGCTTGGCTTCGCCGGAGAAGAGAGTGCAGGGGCCTCGTTTGCTCGTCTGGATGGCACGGTTTGGACGACGGACAAAGATGGAATTGTCCCGGCTTTGCTGGCGGCGGAGATCACGGCCCAGATGGGCCGCGATCCCGGCGAAATCTACCACGAACTCACGCGCGAGTTCGGTGAGCCTGCCTATGGCCGCGTTGAGGCGCCAGCTACTCCGGAACAAAAGGAACTGTTGGCGAAACTCTCACCCCAGCGGGTCAAGCTCACAGAACTGGCGGGCGAAAAAATCCAAACTGTCCTCACGCACGTGCCAGGCAACGGTGCTGCCATCGGCGGGTTGAAAGCGGTGGCCGTGAGCGGATGGTTCGCGGCGCGTCCGTCAGGGACCGAGAATATCTACAAGATTTATGCGGAGAGCTTCAGGGGAGCGGATCATCTGCGCCGCATCCTGGAGGAAGCCCAAACGATTGTCAGCGATGCTTTGGCGGCGGGCTGACGACGAGGCTCGTGGATACGGTCACAACACGATGCTGCTCAAGATAGTTCAGCCGGGACGCCCGACGCAAAGAAACTCGTGAGCCACCGATTCGAGGTATCGGAAATCATGACGGCTACGACACCTTCGGGAACGCCGCAAAGGAGCGCGCGCTAAAGGCGGTGCTGAAGAACGCGAGCGCAAGCGGAAGAGCTTGAGGGAAAATCTATGAGCGAAAGAACCCGCGTCAGCCATCCGATCTACAACCTTCTGCCCACGGAAATCGAGGGGTTCGATTCCCTTGCGGAACTCGCCCTGGATATGCGCTGGTCGTGGAATCATGCTACCGACAACGTGTGGCGGCAGCTTGATCCCGAACTGTGGGAAATTACGCATAACCCCTGGGTTGTCCTGCAAACGGTCTCGCGCGACCAGATCGAGCGTGTGTTGGCCGATCCGGTCTTTCGTAAGAACGTTGATGGCCTGGTGCAGAGCAGGCGGCAAACGGTAGAGGCGCCAGCGTGGTTTCAGCAGAATCATTCGCAGGGTTCCCTGTCCTGCGCCGCTTATTTCAGCATGGAATTTATGTTGAGCGAAGCTTTGCCCATCTACTCGGGCGGACTGGGCAATGTAGCCGGCGATCAGCTCAAAGCCACCAGCGATCTAGGCGTGCCAGTGGTCGGCGTGGGGCTGCTTTACCAGCAAGGCTATTTTCGCCAGGTGATCGACAAGGACGGAAAGCAGCAGGCTCTCTTCCCATATAACGACCCCGCACAGTTGCCGATCACGCCTTTGCGCCAAGGCAACGGCGAATGGTTGCGGTTGGAGATCGACTTACCAGGCTACTCGGTCTGGCTGCGCGCCTGGCAGGTCCAGGTCGGCAGAGCGAAGCTTTACCTGCTGGACAGCAACGACGCGGCGAACTTTCCCGTTCATCGAGGGATTACCAGCGAGCTGTACGGCGGCGGGCCGGAGCTGCGCCTTAAGCAAGAACTGCTGCTCGGGATCGGCGGATGGCGACTGCTTGGTGCGCTTGGCATTCAGCCCGAAGTTTGTCATCTGAACGAAGGGCATCCGGCCTTTGCCGTGTTGGAACGCGCCCGCAGTTTCATGCAAGAGACCGCGCAGCCCTTCGAAGTCGCGCTGGCCGTCACTCGTGCGGGGAATCTCTTCACCACCCATACGGCAGTGGCCGCCGGCTTTGACCGCTTCGCTCCAGCCCTTATCGAGCAATACCTCGGTGGTTATGCTGAGGAGAAACTCGGCATAACACTCCACGATTTGCTGGCACTGGGCCGCGAGAACCCGAACGACTCGTCGGAAAGTTTCAACATGGCATATCTGGCAATCCGGGGAAGCGGAGCGGTGAATGGCGTGAGTCGCTTGCACGGGAAAGTCGCGCGACACGTCTTTGAGCCTCTCTTTCCCCGCTGGCCAGCGGACGAAGTGCCCGTCGGGCATGTGACCAACGGAGTTCACATGCCCAGCTGGGACTCGGCGGAAGCCGACGATCTTTGGACCAATTACTGCGGCAAAGGGCGCTGGCTGGGGACGACGGGAACCCTGGAGCCGAACATTCGCTGCGTCTCCGACGCCCGCCTTTGGCAATTTCGCATCGCCGCCAGCAAGTCTCTTGTTGAATACGCTCGTGAGCGATTATCCAGGCACCTGACCGCTTCCGGCGCGTCGCCCAAGGCAATTGAAGGAGCGAAACATCTATTCGATCCCAACGCGTTGACACTGGGCTTTGCGCGGCGCTTCGCGACGTACAAGAGGCCGAACCTGCTGCTCCACAATCCAGCACGTTTGCTGCGCCTTTTGGCTAATCCCGAGCGCCCGGTGCAACTCATCATCGCCGGCAAGGCCCATCCGGAGGACCGGGCGGGTCAGGACTTGATCCATGAATGGATAGATTTCATCCGCCAGCCAGAGACCCGGCCCCACATCGTCTTCCTAAGCGACTACGACATGCTGTTAACGGAGCGCCTGGTGCAGGGGGTGGACGTCTGGATCAACACGCCACGGCGACCCTGGGAGGCGAGCGGAACGAGCGGCATGAAGGCGCTCGTCAATGGAGGCATCAATCTCTCGGAATTGGACGGCTGGTGGGCGGAAGCATACACGCCTGAAGTGGGATGGGCGTTGGGGGACGGCCGCGAGCATGGCGACGATCCCGCTTGGGACGCTCTCGAAGCCGACGCGCTCTATGACCTGCTCGAACGGCAGGTGATCCCGGAGTTTTATACCCGAGACGAGAGCGGCATTCCCCTCGCATGGGTCAAGCGGATGCGGGAAAGCATGGCGCGGTTGACACCGCGCTTCTCCGCCGATCGCACAGTGCGCGAATACACCGAGAAACACTACCTCCCCGCTGCCACTGCCTACCATTTGCGCACCGCCAATAGATGCGTAATCGGTAAGCAAATCGTCGATTGGAAGCACAGTCTGCAACAGAAGTGGGCCACGCTACACTTCGGCGAAGTGAAGGTTGAGACTCGTGGCGAGCAACACGTATTTGAGGTTCAGGTCTGTCTCAATGACCTCGACCCCGAGGCGGTGCGGGTAGAACTTTACGCCGACGGTGTCATTGGCAGTGCACCCGTGCGGGAGGCGATGAAGCGCGTTCGCCAACTGGCCGGCGTGTCGGGCGGCTACGTTTATAGCACGGCTGTGTCTGCGGCCCGCCCGCCAGCGGACTACACGCCGCGAGCGATACCGCACTGCGATGGCGTTGCGATCCCACTGGAAGACGCACGAATCCTGTGGCAGCGATGATCCGATCGACGGAGAAAAAGAGTGAAATGAAATGTTGCAGTGCAAAAGAAAGGTTCGAAGGAATTCGGCACCGTTGGGTAAATATGCATTGCAAGCTGCACAACCGTGTAGAGTGCCTTTGCGTACACGACATCCAACAACACGTGGAATTACTTAGACGCCTCCAGTGACAAGAATCGCGTGGTTTAGTATTGGATTGCTTCGGTTGTGCAGCCCACCATCGACCTCGGGACCAGACTTCTCGGGCACAACAGCACGTGAACGATCGTCGGATTGGGAAGTGGTCACCACGATTTCCAGCACGGCAGTACTCCATACGGTATCGTGGTCACGATTTAGCTGTGCGATGAATTCCTGATCGCAAGGGGGGACACGATGCAGGCACAAATCAGACTTGGCCGAATCTTTGGGATCGAGATCGGACTGCACTACAGCTGGCTGATTATCGCAGTACTGATTGCAACCTCACTCGCCGGACACTTCAGTGAAGCCTATCCCGACTGGGCAACGACCATAATCTGGACAACAGCGATTATGACAGCTTTGCTTTTTTTCGCCGCGATCATCGTTCATGAATTGTCTCACGCGGCGATAGCGAGATTGCGAGGCCTCCCTGTACGTTCGATCACACTTTTTGCTCTCGGTGGCGTCGCTCAGATTGGCAAGGAAGCCGCGGACGCGAAGACCGAGTTTTGGATGGGCATTGTTGGCCCGCTCACGAGCGCACTGATCGGGGCTCTCTGCTTGGGGATAGCGTGGACGCTGGGTTGGACCTTCGCCGGCGAGCCGGCAACCCCGGTTACGGCAATGCTGGTGTGGCTCGGATACATCAACTTTGGACTGGCGATCTTCAATATGGTGCCGGGTTTCCCGATGGATGGCGGTCGCGTACTCCGCGGGGTCATCTGGTGGATCACAGGCAATGCGGCCAAGGCCACCCGCGCGGCTGCAGCAACCGGCCAGGTCATCGCATACGGTTTCATCTTTCTCGGTATTTTTCGCTTCTTTGGCGGAGCCGGCTTCAGTGGCTTGTGGATTGCATTCATCGGCTGGTTTCTTCTCAGTGCCGCCCACACGAGTACTGCACAAGCGGAAGTCATCGAAACGTTCCGTGGCGTTCGAGTTGCCGATTTAATGACGCGCGACTGCACTCAGGTAGATGGCAACACGAACCTGCAGACCTTTGTTCACGAATTCCTCCTGCGCACGGGACGCCGGTGTTTTCTGGTCGCCGAAAAAGGTAAGTTCACGGGCCTGATTACACTGAATGAAGTTAAGGAAATTCCACATGCGCGCTGGCCATTCACGACTGTTTACGACGTCATGGTCCCTCTGGAACGTCTCCGCACGGTAACGCCGGAGACGCCTGTCGCCGAAGCCCTTGAAATTCTCGGCCGTGAAAATATCCACCAGTTGCCGGTTGTCTCAAACGGACATCTGGAAGGCATGATTTCGCGAGATCAGATCATGAATCAATTGCTGACGCGGGCCGAACTCAAAATGTAAATCAGCGAGCAGCACTTACGATTCCCGTATGTGACCATCGATCAATGCCTGTAAATCGTAATCGACCAATGCGCCGATGCGTTCAACAGTAATATCGGGCGCCGGATACCTTGCCACGATTTTCGGATCACACGCGTAATGCCCCTGGCGCGGAAAGATCGTCGTTAGTTGATCCTGCCAGCTTCGTTTCATCGCGGCTAAAATGCGCAGCTTATCATCGACCATGATGTAATGATGCGCGGGATAACGCCGCTTCACATCGTCCAGCATCTGTTCCTTGTGGATGTAGATCAGTACGTGGCCCTCGACGGCGTCCCACAGTCCCGAGCGCTGTACTTTACGAGGTTGAAAGACAACATCGCCGTCGGACAGGATGACCGTCGGACCCCATTGTCGAAGATGCCTGACGGTTTCCAGCGAACCCGCGTATAACCGGTTTGCAAATGGATAGTCCACCAGGAATGAGGACACCTCTAAAACGCGAGGGTCATACGCAACGACGAGTCTGTACCGTTGCAGAGCGCCCAGATAGTCCGTGTAGCCGAGTTCATTCCTCAACTCATCTAAGATCATCCAGTACAGATCGCCGCAATCTGTGCCGAACTCGCGATCGAGGTATGTCTTCAGATCCCCTGAAACACGATCGTTGTCGAGCAGGGTGTTGTCCACGTCTAACAAGAAGACAACGTCATCATCCATAATTCAGTTCTTGGTATCGCGGTCCGAAATCATTGCACTTCGTCCAGGAACACAGTGCGAGCAAGACGGCGGCGCCGATGCATCCGGCGTTTGTGCCGAGCGACGATCGCAATATCTTCAGACGATTTGTCGCCGTCGAAATGGCTCGCTTTCGAATCTGCGGCTCGGCCAGATCTAAGCCAAGATCCACACCCACTATCATCTTACCCACGGTTCGTCCTCGCGAAGAATCTTCGAAAAACTACGGGGGCCTTTCCGACTCGAGCACGTTTCGCGTATGTCGAGCAATCATCAGGTCTTCATTCGTCCGAATAACACGGACCGTGCATGGACTGCCGGAGACGCTGATGATCGACTCATGCCTCGAATTGCGTTCGTCGTTCAACTCGATTCCCAGATGCTTCAGACCCTTGCAGATTTCAGAGCGCACGAAGGAAGCATGCTCGCCAATGCCGCCCGTAAAAACGAGCGTGTCCAGCCCTCCCAATACCGCACTCAGTGCGCCAATGCACTTGCGGGCTTGGTACGAGAACATTTCCACTGCCTGTGCCGCATGCGGATGAGTACCGCTGCTCTCAAGCAATGTCCTCATATCGCTGCTCAAGCCGGAAACGCCCAATAATCCCGATTCCGTATCGACCATGCGTTCCAATACAGCAGCGTCATAATGCTTCTGCCTCATCAGGTACAACAGAACACCCGGGTCGAGATCTCCGCTGCGCGTTCCCATCATCATGCCGCCGGTGGGTGTTAGCCCCATCGTGGTGTCCGCTGGAACGCCATTTAAGACGGCAGCCATACTTGCTCCGTTGCCGAGGTGGGCAATAATCATCCGGCTTCCCGCTTCCGGGGGGAGAGAAGCCACGATGAATTCGAACGACAGGCCATGAAATCCATATCGTCGAATCCCTTCGTCCCACAAGAAACGGGGCATCGAGAATCGTTGAGCCACTTCCGGAATGCGTCGATGAAAGGCCGTATCGAAACAGGCGACCTGGGGCAGATCGGGATAGTGAGTGGTTATCGTTCTGATCACTTCCAGTTGTCCCGGGAGATGAAGCGGCGCGAAAGGAACGCACCGGCTCAACGCAAGGATCAGCTGAGGTGTTACCTTTTGCGGACTCATGTAATCGGGACCACCATGAAGAACGCGGTGACCAACTGCGGAGAACCGCCGGAAACCATGTTCGCCCAGCGCCTGAGACATCGCTGCGACGGCCGCCTCGAGCGTCCCAGACTCAACGGATCTATCGATCAGGGTTTCGCCTTTAGAGCCCCGCAGCCAGAATCGTCTTGTGGGCAGGCCGATACCTTCCGCTGCTCCTTCGGCAACACGCAACTCGTCTCCGCGTTGCATGTCATATAGCGCGAACTTCAGCGATGAGGATCCGTGGTTCAGGCAAAGGACGTTGCAGGCTGAATCCATATACAAGAATCAGGCACCCGGTAATTTAGCTTTCACTCCCAGCGCCAAAGGCGAACCTCCGGCATGTCCTCACCATGTTCGTGGATGAATTGTTTGTGCTCGACGAGCTTCTCTGAAAGCGTTTGCAAAAGTGTATCGGCTTTTCCTTTTAGTCGGGGGACGCGGCGAATCGCGTCCATCGCAAGCTGGAAACGATCCATGTTATTGAGGACGACCATATCAAAAGGAGTGGTCGTGGTACCTTCCTCCTTATACCCACGAACGTGGAGATTTCGATGGCCGGTTCGCCGGTACGTCAGCCGATGAATGAGCCACGGGTATCCGTGATAAGCAAAAATGATGGGTTTGTTGCGAGTAAAGATTTCATCGAAATCTTCATCTGCGAGGCCGTGCGGATGCTCGCTCGCAGGTTGCAGCGTCATGAGGTCGATCACATTGACGACCCGCACTCGCAAATCGGGCAGGTGCTTTCGGAGAAGCGAAGTGGCCGCCAACGTCTCTAAAGTCGGAACGTCCCCAGCGCAAGCCATAACGAGGTCCGGCTCGGCGCCAACATCATTGCTTGCCCATTCCCATACGCCTAGACCAGCTGCGCAATGCCGTACCGCCTCTTCCATGGAAAGCCACTGAAGTTCCGGCTGTTTACCCGCGACAATGACGTTGACATAATTCTTGCTGCGCAGGCAGTGATCGGCCACAGACAAGAGCGTGTTGGCGTCGGGTGGAAGGTAGACTCGCACAATGTCGGCCTTCTTATTCACTACGTGATCGATGAAACCGGGATCCTGATGGCTGAAACCGTTGTGATCCTGCCGCCACACGTGAGAGCTCAAGAGGTAATTGAGCGAGGCGATCGGGCGGCGCCACGGAATGTCGCGGCAAACCTTCAGCCATTTCGCGTGCTGGTTGAACATGGAATCGACAATGTGAATGAAGGCCTCGTAGCATGAGAAAAATCCATGGCGGCCGGTCAATAGGTAGCCTTCCAACCACCCCTGACACATATGTTCGCTAAGAACTTCCATGACACGGCCGTCCATCGCGAGGTGATCGTCCGTCGGAAGGATCTCACCCATAAAAGCACGGTTCGTCAGTTCAAAGACCGCATCAAGACGATTCGATGTCGTTTCGTCTGGCCCCATGATGCGGAAGTTGCGCGAATCCTGATTGAGACGCGCCACATCTCGCAAGAATCCGCCGAGGACTCGAGTGGCTTCTCCATTGACGGCGCCAGGCTGCGGCACAGCGACGGCATAAGAGCGGAAATCGGGAAGCTCTAATTCGCGCATTATCCGGCCGCCATTCGTATGGGGATTCATCCCCATGCGCCGTTGGCCTTTTGGCGGCAGCTCGGCCAACTCAGGAATTAAAGTGCCATTCGGGTCGAAAAGTTCTTCCGGTTTATAGCTTCGCATCCAATCTTCGAGAAGCCGAAGATGGTCCGGCCGTTCTTGTATGTTGGAGATTGGAACCTGATGCGATCGAAAGGAACCCTCGACGGGTAATCCATCGACAGTTTTCGGTCCAGTCCAGCCCTTCGGAGTTCGCAGAACGATCATCGGCCATACGGGCCTCGCCGTAACCCCCTTGGCTCGAGCGTCCTGCTGGATGGACCGAATACGTGCAAGCACCCGATCGAGAGCACCGGCCATCGCCTGATGCATGATCTGTGGGTCATCACCTTCGACGAAATAGGGTTCATAACCGTAGCCGGCAAACAGATCAGTCAATTCTTCTTTCGGGATGCGCGCCAACACTGTCGGGCCTGCGATCTTGTAGCCATTGAGATGCAAAATCGGCAGCACTGCTCCATCACTCACTGGGTTGAGGAACTTATTTGAATGCCAGCTCGTGGCACACGGTCCGGTTTCTGCTTCTCCGTCTCCGACAACACAAAACGCGATCAGATCGGGATTGTCGAACACTGCGCCAAAGGCGTGAAGCAACGAATAACCGAGTTCACCACCCTCGTGTATGGAACCAGGCGTTTCCGCCGCAGTGTGACTGGGAATACCACCTGGCCATGAAAACTGCCGGAACAATCGCTTCATTCCCTCCATATCTTGCAACACGTTCGGGTAAATTTCGCTGTAAGAACCTTCGAGATAGGTGTTCGCGACGATCCCTGGCCCACCGTGACCGGGGCCGGTCACGTATATCGCGTCGAGTTCATGCTGCTTGATGATGCGATTCAGGTGAACATAGATGAAATTGAGGCCAGGAGTGGTTCCCCAGTGTCCAAGTAGCCGCGGCTTTACGTGCTCAATCTTTAATGGCTCGCGCAGCAGAGGATTGTCGCGAAGATATATTTGTCCGACCGATAGGTAGTTTGCGGCATGCCAAAATCGATCAATCGCCCGCACCTGATCCCCGGTGAGTGCACCTTCAATCAATGCAACTTCACGCATCATTTCTCCCATATACTCGGCCTGTGTTTTTTCCGAGTCTCGTTGTATGCGGGCAATCTGACGGCGCCGCAAATCAGCCCAATTGAGCCACTCCCCTGACTTTTCCAACCGTCCGCAGTCCACACAAGCGAAACCCGAAAATGAGCGCCCGATGGTACCCGGGGTCTACGGAGTTGTGACCCCGCATTTTTCACGATAAGCTTTTTTCACATTCCGATCCTTCGATTATCCAAATATGGAACATCAAAAGGAAGTCATCTTCCACTTACAGAGCCTGGATGAACTCATGCAACCATGCGTACCTTCGCCATTTCTCAAGTGGAAATCAAAAAAACTGGACGCTACGAGAACTGGCTAATCATCACTGTGTTCACTGATCGCCTCTTCACGCGCGCAGCGAGGTACGGACGCAATGCCAGGCGGGGACGTGTCCTGGAAGCCTCCCTCATCCATTCGTAACCGTGAAACCGCTGGAGGATTGTTTGCAGCGTCGCCACGCAGAAAAATTATTCTAAAGGACACCGGTGATCGAACCCCGTACGCATATCCGACAGTTGGTAGTCGTACTCGTCGAAGTTATGAAGGAGGACAGGCAGGGTTAGTGTCACAGCCAGCAACTCAAGTTGACAATGCATTAGCAAGCGAACGGCTGGCATTTCATCTGATGTGGTTTTGAGGAAGCGCAGGACGTGCACCACGTGCTCACTGTCGGATGGGTCTCCTCGTTTTTCTGGTATCGTTGTAAAGATGACCAATCCTTCCGAGTCCGAGATTATGCCCACAACCATTCTCGTCGATGTTCAGCTCCAGAGAACAGACGCCGAGGAACGCAATGCTTCGCTTCAGGAACTTAGGCAGCTCATCGAAACGCTGGGGTGGAAAATCGCGGGGACGCTCACTCAGAAAATGTCGTCGCTTACTGCGGCTTCACTCATCGGGCCGGGCAAACTTGAAGAACTGAGTGAGCTCGTGAACGCGCCTCCAGAAGTCGACAGCGTCGTTTTCGATCACGAACTCACGACGACACAAGTTCGCAACATTAGAGAAGCAACGAGCGTGGATGTTTACGATCGGCCGGCGATCATTCTCGAAATTTTCCATCGTCATGCGCGAACCAAAGAGGCGCAGCTTCAGGTGGAACTCGCACGTCTCCAATATCTCGCGCCTCGTGAGCGCGTTGCCGGCGCCAAAGAGCGACGAGGCGGCGGGCGAGGCGCCAGAGGCGTCAGCGAATCCTTTCACGAACTAGAGCGCCGG
>QHWY01000421.1 GCA_003223875.1 Acidobacteriota bacterium
CATTCGTGGAAAAGTTCGGTTCTCCCCCTACTTTTTCACAATCACCCTGATCTTAGGTATGGGAGCTCTCGACGCATAAAACAGATACCCTTCCGTGCGTTCCTCAAGACGGGCATCCGGATAGCTCGCCCGGGCCGCCGCCAGATCAGCGGGAAATTTCCGTTTGAACTCCTTGAGCGTCGATTGCCCGCCGAACATGTCATACAGGTCTTGCCAACGCAGCCGCACCGGCTTGTTGGAGGGGATGCGGCACAGACGCTGGGTCATCCAGAGATACATGTCCTGCGCTTTCGGTTTGTTCTGAATGGCCCTCAGTGCCCTGAAATCATACGGCACGGCGTGATCTTTCAGGCTGTAATAGTACGTGTCCGTCAACACAATTACGGTCGGCCAGCATGCCCCGCGGTCAGCATCAGGCGGGAACCGCACATCAAAATGTTCGAAGGGTTCGGCAGCAATTCCCGGAGGTCGATAAATCCCAGTAACCACGCCACCCTTCCAACTGGCTTTTCGTAAACATGAATGCCACAATACGGCCCTCATAGGAACGATGTCGCACGTGGATGATGTCAGGTTGAGGGTTGCTATGTCCATCGTGGTGCCAAAAGGACGCAAATATCTCTGTGCCGATGCGCTCTCCGCTTGCTTCGCGAGCACTTCGCCACCATCGCGGACGATCGCGTCGACGAGGTGGAGATTCCCTTGAGCGATGCGTTGATGTCGGCATTCGCCATATTTTCGCTCAAAGCCCCGTCCCTGCTCGCCTTTGACAAACAGCGGGCAGAAGGCAATTTGAAGACCATCTATGGCATTACTCACACGCCATGTGACACGCGGATGCGTGAGCGCCTCGATCCCGTGTCGCCTGAGTCCCTGCGGCCCTCGTTCACGCTCGTCTTTCGGCAACTCCAGCGTGGCAAGGCGCTTGAACCCATGGCGTTTCTTGATGGACACTATTTACTGGCCCTCGATGGCACAGGCTATTTTTCCTCCCAGACGATTCACTGTGCGTCGTGCCTGCACAAGGTCCACCGCAACGGGTCGATCACCTATTATGAGCGGCACGACCGTGCGGCAGGGATTGAACATCAGTTTCGGTTTGTCAATGATATGCCGCTCAATGCATCGAGAGCGGACGTGCGGGTCAACTTCATGGAGTATTGGGAGATTGGCCCGGACCAGGTCCAGCACTTCAGTTGGGTGACGGACTTGCGGGTAAACAAGCGGAACGTCTCTACGCTCATGCGCGGCGGCCGGGCGCGGTGGAAAATTGAAAATGAGACGTTCAATACACTGAAAAACCAGGGCTACAACTTTGAGCACAACTATGGCCATGGCGAGCAGCATCTTTCCGTGGTGTTTGCCACGATCATGATGCTCGCGTTTTTGGTGGACCAAACCCAACAGTTGTGCTGTGCCTTATTCCGAGCGGTCTGGGCCAAACTGGGTAGCAAGCGCCTATTGTGGGAGCGCCTGCGTGCGTTGTTCTATGACTACCGCCTCGAGTCCATGCGAGAGTTGTTTGAAGCCCTGTTTTACGGTTACGAGACGCATCGCCCCATCTTGATCACGGATTCTTCTTCAATCCCACCTGTTTCCCTGACGTCTCTGTTGGTGAACCCGGCGATCCCCACTCGTCACAGGCGTCGTCTGCCCAGATCACGACATGTTCCTGTTTTCAACCTAACATCGTGCCCATTTGCATCACCATTCGACTGGCGTCAAGTTATTGATTCTACAAAGTCGACGAAGTCGTCAAAAGCATCAAAATCAGGTATTTGGTACAAAATCGGTACAAATTTTTTGCCGAGAGTTCGGGAGTCGACTATTGCCCCTCGACTCGTCAGTCAATCTTCAGGGGTGGGCAGGATCAAACACAGTCCTCTCCATTTGCAGCCAACCTGTTGATCAGGCCTCCGCGCGCTTGGCCGATTCGATCCACTGGAACGATCGGTGTCGGGCCGCCCTAGCGGGGATGCCGGTTCGCGTGGGCAGGACCAATTGGCCCTTGACACTGATTGGACATGACTGTATCATTCATATATGAATAATGCTGTTGCCTCCGCACTGGTCCAAGCCGCTCACCGCGTCGAGGCGCGCCTGGAGGAGGCGTTAGCGGGCGTGGGCCTATCCATCGCGAAATTTGAGACGCTGTCTATCTTGGTGAGCCAGGACCGACCTATAAGACTCAGCGAGCTTGCCTCGAAGCTCGTCTGCGTCCGGTCCAACGTCACCCAGTTGGTCGACCGTCTCGAAACGGAGGGGCTGGTAAAACGAGCCGATGATCCAGCCGACCGGAGGGCTGTCCGCGCGGAAGTGACGGCGCTCGGACGGAAACGGCAGGCGGCCGGAACCCCGGTGGTCAACGCGGTGCTCCAAGATGTTGCTAACAAGCTGGCCGCAGTTGATGCCCAGGTGCTGAAACGCGCGCTGGACGCCGTCCAGTGAGTTTTTTTTTGACCCAGTGGTTCATGTATGAATCGTACAGCACTGAACCACAATCTTCAGCGGAGGTCGAACCATGTCGAGATTAGCAGGCAAAGTGGCTCTGGTAACCG
>QHWY01000039.1 GCA_003223875.1 Acidobacteriota bacterium
TCAAGACGATCCTCCAATGCCGCGATCCTCAATTACTGGACATGTTCCGGACGGAGTGCGCCGCGCTTCGCAAGCTTCGTCATCCTAATGTAGTGGATCTCTACGACTACGGGGTAGTCGAAGAAGGAGGGCAGATCCAGCCTTTCTTTGTGATGCCGCTGCTCCCGGGCGTCACCCTGGATAAACTCATCCGCAACCAAACATCCCGGCTCACACCGGAACGGATTGTCGACATCATCACCCAAACGGCGCGAGGCCTGCACGCTGCTCATGAACTAGGTCTTGTGCATCGCGACATCAAGCCCAGCAATATTTTTGTGCTCGACGATGACTCGGTCAAACTAATCGACTTCGGTGTGGTCCACCTGAGCGGTCAAACTTCGATTGCGGGTCTGAAGGGAACGCTGCTGTACATGTCTCCTGAACAGATCCAGATGAATTCGCCGACCGCCGTTTCCGATATTTTTTCCTTGGCGGTCGTGTGTTACGAAGCTTTGACGCGCCGTAAGCCATTCGCCGGCAATAGCGATTCCGAGATCAAAGAGGCCATTTTGCATCTGACACCTCCTCCCATATCGGACTTCAATCCTGCGGTGAGCCTGGAGCTCAGTCAGGTTGTCCATGCCGCTATGGCCAAACAGCCCTGGCATCGCAGCTCCAGCGCCCGGCAATTCGCCGATGAATTGCAAAAGGCACTTCACGATCAGCCTATAGAACGGTTCGATCCCGTGCGGGTCGAACCGCGCATCAGTCGGGCACAACGGGCGCTCGAAAATTCGGAATACGACTTTGCGTCAGCAATTCTAGGCGAGCTGGAAGCCGAGGGGCACATTCATCCGGCGATCCGGTCCTTACGCCGTCAGATCGACCAGGCGGTTCGTGCCAAGACCATTCGGCAGTCGCTGGAGAGCGCCCGGCACCGCTTTTCGGAAGACGAATGTCAGCTTGCGCTGCAAAAAGTGGACGAGGTGTTACGTCTGGAGGCTGGAAATCCAGAAGCGCTCGCCCTCAAAACAGAAATTGAAGCGAAGTACAAGGACCAGCAAATCGAAAACTGGTTGCGGTTGGCGGATGATCACATCAAGAACTTTGCCTACAATCACGCCCGGGAGGCGCTGCAGAATGTTTTGCGCTTGAAGACCGTGGACCGGAATGCCATCCGGATGCTCGCCGAAGTGGACCGCCAGGAAAGCGAATATCTGAGACAACGCATCGAAAAGGAAGAGCTGTACAAAGTGGCTCTGGAGGCGTGGCATCGTGGAGAGGTCAGCGGCGCGCTCAGCAAACTGGAACGCGGGTTGGAATTAGACCGCCGCGCTCCGCACAAAGAATCTGGATTGCGATACCAAGACCTGTACAACGAGGTCCGCTCCGAGCACGACGCCATTCGAAACGCTTACGAGCAGGCAAAGAAGCTTCTGAGTGAAAATGACTTCAGTGGTGCTTCCGCCATTTGTGACCAGTTCCTTAATAAGTATCCCGAGCACGCGTTGTTTCAGGCCCTCCAATTCGACGTGGGTGAACGCCGGCGGCAATACCTTTCCGCCTACATCGTCAAGACCGATCGTGACGTAGAGGCAGAACCGGATCTGGACCGAAAGGTAGCGATCTTGTCCGAGGCACTCCGGCTTCACCCTGCGGAAGCACATTTCAAGGAAGGGTTGGACAGGATCACCCAACGCCGCGACTTGGTCGCGTCCATCATCCAGAAAGTCCGAAATTGGGAAGAGCGCGGACAGTACGCAGAAGCACTTGGCCAACTCGAAATCCTCCGCGCGATTTATCCGCAGTACCCGGGTCTGGATCTGGAAACCGATAGGATCACCAAGCGGCGTGATCAGCAGGCTAAAACCGAAACCAGAGCGCGGTGGGTCGATCAAATCGACCGTGCGTTGACGGCCGGCGACTTCACTCATGCCGCGGACCTCTTGAAATCGGCCACGGCGGATTTTCCCGGCGATGCTGAGTTGGCAGCCCAGGAGCGTCTGGCGCGAGATGGAATCGAACGCTCTCTTCAGGCCTTGAAAATTTTCGAGCATGCCCAGCGGTTGTGCGCGCAAGGCGAACTGGACACGGGGCTGGAAGAATTACGGCAGGCCCAACGGCTTGATGAGCATAATGCGCTGATTCGAGCGGTTCTGCTGGAAATGCTGTTGAAGCGGGCTTCCGCGGAGATCGATCGAGAGCAATGGAGCCTCTCCGAACAGTTGATCCGTCAAGCGCTGCAAATCGATCCTGCCAGCGTTCAAGCCAAGAGTCTGCAGCGCATGGCCCACGGCCGCCAAAAAGATCGTGCCGTAGACCTCGTCCTTTCGAATTCCCGCGACCTGCAGGCCCGCGGTCAACTCAGTTCGAGTTTGGCAGCCATCGAAGAAGGCTTGAAGTGTTATCCCCAAGAGCCACGGCTCATTGCACGCAAAGAAGCGCTTTTGAAGTTGCTTGGTTCTGTGAAGCCGTCGAGTCAACGGGACAACGACCTGGCTGAGATGCGCGATCTCCGAGATCAAATCGGACAAGCAGGGGGGCCGGCCGTTGCGACTCTGGTAGAACGGACCCGCATGATCGCGCTGAAGTACCCGAGTGACGAACAGGTCGGTTCCCTTCTTGGAGACGTCGAGGATTTCATGGCAACGAAACTTTTCGACGCCCCCGGCGCCCGAGGAGCTAAACCCTCCGAGCCTCATCTCACCGGCAAGCTGGTACATGATTCTCCCGCCGCAGATCCTCATCAAGCCGAACGCATCTCGAAAACATCGGCAGAGATCGCAAAACCGGCAAAACGGGGCGCCAAAATGGCCGTGTTGGTGACGATTTCAGCGGTTGTATTGATCGTTGCCGTCGCGGTATTCCTTCGGGTCGTTCGGCCTCCGCCCGCTCCACCGGCCGTGCTGGAGAGGGAGGTATCTATACAAGCAACGGTACCGGGTGCTCGTCTCTTGGTCAACGGCGAAGATCGAGGTGCAATTCCCCAAACGTTGAAGTTTCCGCAAGGAGAATATCGCATTGATGCGAAGTTGACGGGATACGCGTCGAAGGGGCCTGTGTTGTTGCGCGTAGGGACCGGAGAGACGAACTCCGCTTCAGTGACGGTTCCATTAGAGGCTCTGCCGGCGATTTTCCACTTGTCAACGGATTTTACTGAAGCCACCCTCGACGAAGAAAAGCTGACTCTCGACGGATACCGTTACGAAACTGATCGTCTTGCTGTCGGTCACCACAGTTTGAAGCTGTACAGTCCAGTGTTCGGAACGATCAATGTCGGCTTCGACCTCGCTACCGCCCAAATGCCGTCTGTAACGAACGTTCAGCCTGGGACGGCGAGCGCGATCGTGGTTTCTACCTTTGCCGACTCGGGACAAATCTATTCAAGCTCGGTGCCGGTGAGAGTAGCGGTCAATGATCAGCCTGTTCAGGAGATTGCTCAACAAGGAGGAGAAATCCGGGGCCTTCAGCCGGGTCAGAACCAACTTGTGTTTGAGAATCGCGGAGCTCCACGGACCGAGACAGTGAACGTAAACCCCAATCCGGGAATCACTGTGTTGTTGCCCATTCTGAATGCCGGAAATATTCGCGTGACAGCCAATATTCCCGATGCTTCCATCGTGGTGGCGCCTGCAGACCAGAAAGGGCCCTTGTCTTCAGCACAACTTCGACGCGGCACCGCGATGATTACCGGGCTTGAGCCGAAAGCTTATCGGGTTCAGATTCAGACAGCTGGGTATAAGCCGGCCGAAGCTGTGGTCACCGTTCAAAAAGGCCAGGTGGCGGCAGCTAAATTTACACTGGAAAAGCTCATAACCACTGCGACAGTTGAAATCCGGGGAGGGACGCCGGACTCCGAGATTTATCTTGACGGTTCTCGATCTGTGTTGAATGCCAACGGCGATTTCACTTCGGGGGAATTGGAGCCGGGTAAACACCAGTTCGTGTTTCAGAAAAAAGATCATGAAGAAAAACGGCTGGAACGAGAGTTACGAGCGGGAGAGACGGTCAGGTTAGGTACCGAGATCCGGCTAACGCCTTTTGGCCGGCTGGAATTCAATGTCCGCCCCGCCGAGGCTCAAGTGACCTATCAAATTGCCGGGCAAGCTCCCGTACGCGTTCGAAACGACGAAATAGTCTTTCTCAAGGCGGGCCGGTACACGATTACCGCGAGGGCGGACAAATATATACCGCAAGCCGAAACCTTTGAGGTCGGCGCCGGAAGCGGAGTTGCCGTCAACATCCGGCTCAATCCCGTCGCTGAATCCACATCGGAGCCACCCCCACCCCCTCCGGTCATTCGCGGACTCGACTTTCTTGAAGGTCAACTCGAGAAGCGCACCGAAGGTTTTCTCGAAGTCGCGGCCAATCCTTCCTTAGTCAAAGGAAATCGGCCCGGGAGATTTACTTTTACGATCAAGAGAAAAGGTACCTTTAATAATCGTGCTCGGTGGTATGTCAATTACGTCGACGCCAGCAACTACATCGAATATGAACTTACCGAAGCCAACATCGGTTACAGAGTCGTGCTTCAGGGAAAGGAGATCTCCAAGCAAGCCGTACCCCATTCATTGCCCAAATTAACCGACACGTATGAGATCACGATGGACGTGCGCGAAGCCTCACTGGCAGTCAAGGTTGCGGGGACACCACACAATGCGGTTCCTGAATCTCGCCCAGGAGAGAGCTATTTGAATGGGCGGTTTGGCTTGCCTAGAGGAGAACTTATCAGCCGTTTTCAATTCGAGGAGACGTCCCAGTAGACTCTTGAGAAGCTCACGGAGGTCATGACTTGCACATGATCAACAAAGCCGCACACAGGCACAAGCACGCCTGGATTACGCACGAACAGGCGTTGTCGAGGCAGACACAAGCGCTCGCGTCCCTGCATCCTGTTTTTGCGACACGGGTTGAATCCGTGGTCGCTCACCTTCGTGTGGGAGGGGAAAAACCGCAGTCGGAAACAAGCCGAACAAAATGCCCAGACCGGCGTGGGAATCAAAAAGAGTTGGCATCGTCGCGACATACGCGGACGCCTCGGCGATCAAGTTATTGAATTGTATGCAGCGGACATTGTCGACGAACGATGGGGTTGGGAGGGTCCTGCGGCTGATTTAGATCACCCCTTCTGGAATGATCTCGGCGAATACGCAAAGGCAGAAGGCCTGGAATGGGGAGGTGAGTGGGACAACAGGGATGTTGCTCATGTTCAGATGAAAATTATTGATGCGCCCCCCACAGGTTCAGTTGTGGTATGACGTCCACCGATCCGTCGATGAATCTTTAGACGAGGCATGTATACAAAGGAGTGCTCTAATGGGACCGTCGGCGGCGCATTGTAACATTCTCCGTCTTCACGTGATGACCTTACGTTATGAGCATGACATTACGAGATCAGCTTTATGGACTTTATACGGCCTGCATTTACCCAGTGCTTGTGCATAAGGATCCCGTCTACCAGCGATCCTTGGCCAAAGCAGGACTGGGTTTGAACCCGACGCACATTCCTATAGACAAGCAGGATTCGTTCAAACAGGAAATGAAGCTGCAGGCGTGGCTTGCTGCCTGCAAGATCGAAGATGCTCGCAGCCTTGATCGAGACACGGTTCTCACGAAGCTGCTTACCGGTCCGGTCACTCTATACCGAATATCGGAAAGGGGGACCACAGCACGTCCTGGAATCTGGTGGTTCACCGAAAAGGTCGCCGACCGCTGCCGCGAAGAGGCCGGGCCCGATCCACAGAAGCGCCTCGACTGGCTGCGGCAGGTGTTGGCTGTTTGTTTCAATTGGAGTCGCTTTGATCAAGTGGAACAACTCGTATTACGTTCAGGCGAGACAATCCCCGCCGTGGTCGGACGCGGCTTGGCGATGCCGCATTACAAATTCGAACCATACATCGACCGGGAAACCGGAAGACGTGTGATGGACAAGCTTCCGCCGGATTATTGGAAGAAAAAGGGCGAGTGGCTGCTGGGTGGAGAACTGCAAGTGGTACTCCCCTGGATTCCGGTATTGAGGGTGACGATATCTTCCTCGATTTAGCATTTGCCGTAGCTTCGTCATCCAATCAGCACGGTTGGTTCGCCTTGCACAATCGGATTATTCGGCGGCAATGGCACCAGAGCATGGGGTTCCATAACAATATCGCCCAGGCAAGCGGCGGGTTTCCCTCCGATGATCGTGGTGAGCGTCGCGCCGGGGCCCGGCGTTGTCACACCCGGGCCGTGAGGCGCGCCGTCGCATGCGGGCGGAGGGGCATTCGGGATGGAACACGTATGTTGATCCGTGATACGCCATGCCGGTTTCCCACCGATAAGAACGGTCGTGCATGCGGCGCCCAATAGCGCCGAACCGTGCATGGTAGGATCGCCTAACCGCGCGGCTGGTCTGCCCATGTTGCCTCCTCGGTTCCTAGTTGATCTTCACGAGGCTTCCCTTGATCGTGTGAATGCCGCTGGCTTCGCTGTTGATCATTGTTCCCTTATTCTCGATACTCTGTGTACCCTCGATCGTAATAGATACTCCCTGAATTTGAATCGTACCGTCGCTTTTCATCACGATTTTCGAGGCGCCAGTCTGTATCGTGACCTGATCTCCCGCATCGATTTTAATATGCTGTCCGACTGTGAGCGTGTCGTCTTTACTGACATTGGTCGTTCGGTTATTGCCGATTGTGATCTTCTCGTCGTTGTCGACAGTTTCTGTCCGGTCGTGATGAACCAGCGTAGTCTGATCGTGATCAATCGCAATTTTTTCGTCGTGACCGATCCACTCGGTGTTGTCATTCTCTGTCTCGAATAGCGAATCCTTTTCGGCGTGCAGAAATATCTGTTCGTTTCCCTTCTTGTCCTCAAACCGGAGTTCATTGAAATTCGCCGGACCACCTTGTAGGGAGCTTCGCGACTTGATGCCGCTCTGCGTTCTGTTGTCAGGCAATGTGTAGGGCGGCATCATATCCGGATTGTACACAGAACCCACGATGATTGGTTGGTCAGGATCGCCTTCCAAAAAATCGACAACTACTTCATGGCCGATGCGGGGTAGGTGAATCACGCCCCATTGCTTTCCAGCCCATAACGTCGCAACGCGCACCCAGCACGAGCTGTCCGCATCATTCTGGCCGGTACGGTCCCAGTGGAACTGTACTTTCACGCGACTGTATTTATCGGTGAAAATCTCTTCGCCAGATGGACCGACAACCACGGCGGTTTGTGAGCCATCGACCCGGGATTTTGGAGTCATCCGGGGCGGGCGAAAAACGACGTCGGATGGTATGCAGGCGAAGTTGTTTCCATATCTAAACTCTCCAACCTCACCGGCCCGATACTGGGCACTCAGGCTGGCGGCATGGTCAACCTCTATCAGCAGATATTTGCCGTCTGCGTTGAAGTGGCGCTGCAGTGTGAATTTGTGACCGGCACAAAGTTGCCTGCAGTCGCTCGAACCATGAATGACCACGGACGGCGTCGCTTCCTCTTGCATCCGGATGCCCACTGTTCTGACATTGTCTTGGAATACTTTCTGAAGTTCTGAAGATTGGTCCCCTCCGGATTTGTTCACACCGTCGAAACGCTTAGCGTACGCTCCGGGATAATCGTAGATCTCCAGCCGATCATTACCGCCGACCTTGAGTTTGTGGTCGATCTTTCCTGCCTTGACCGTCTCCGGAATAATTTTTTCGGCTTCCAAATGCTTTTGCGGCAATTCGAAACAATGATCCCAGAGCGTGACTTTTCCCGACCGAAGGTCCTGCCACTTTTCCCACAACGCCACTCGATCGTCTTTGCGCACGCCGCCGGTCATCTGTTCATATATGAGCGTTGGCGGCGCAACCTCGGGATGAGATTGAGGAAGGTTGGCAACAATCGCCTTGTGGCCGTCCGCGGTGTGCGTAAAGAAATAAAAGATGCCCTCCTCTTCCATCAGCCGCGACGCGAAGTCGAAGTCGCTTTCACGGTACTGCACACAATATTCGCGGGGCGAGAAGGTACCCTGGATCTCGTAGCTGACATCTAACCCCTTGAAGACCTCTTTGAGGATATCCGGTACAGTCTTGTGCTGAAAGACTCTGCTCTGGATCTTCTTTTTAAGGAGCCAGAACTGCGGGACGACTTCCATGTGGTAGTAAGTAAATGTGTCGTCTCGATGTCCTTGCGAGAAACGTCTCACGATCCCGCTGAAGTAGCGCTTTTCGCTATCTGGAAGTTCCAAGCTAACACTGACTTTTTGCGCCAAGAGCTTCTCGAAAGGAATCTCTGCTTGGTCCGGAGCAATCAAGTCGAGGCTGTACTCGAAGAGTTGAGATATTGCCTCCCGGCCGGAGAAGCCTACCAGTAGCAGGCTGTCTGGACCGAGAGGCGTCTTGACCGTCATAGGACGGTCAGCCTGTGTGTACGTCGTTGTCGCCACGCGCGCTCCTTTCCATGCGCCGCTCGGAGAGCACGTCGTTCGTCAAGCGTATACGAACGACCCGTCGGCGCCGATCGTGACATGGATCCGATCGATTCGCTGGCGCTCAGCCATGCGGCCAAGCAACTGTTGCGATATTTGAGGCAGCATCGTATTGGTCAGTATGCTGTCCACGTTCCGGGCGCCAGTCTCCACTTCAGTGCAGCGGCGGCCGACTTCTTCTACGACAGAATCATCATACGTGAGTTCCGTTTGATGCGAATCCAGCAACCGGCGCTGGACTTTATCTAACTTGAGCCGAATGATTTGTTTCATTGCTTCATCACGAATCGGGTAATACGGCACAACCACAAGCCGTCCCAAGAACGCCGGCTTGAAGATCTTGTTGAGTTCGGGTCTGATTGCCTTGACGAGCCCGTCCGGAGAAGGAGTCGTTTCTAGATCAGCCGTAAGCGTTGTCAACGCATCCGTACAGGCATTGCTGGTTAGAATGATGATTGTGTTCTTGAAGTCGATGAGCCGACCTTCGCCATCTTCCATCGTTCCCTTATCAAAAACCTGGTAGAAAAGTTCCAAAACATCGGGATGAGCTTTCTCAATCTCATCCAACAACAGCAAGGAGTAGGGACGCCTGCGGACAGCTTCCGTTAACGGAGATCCCTTTAACGTGGAAACTGTATGGGGCTCCTGAAATTCCGACATATTGATCGTGATGAGATTTCTTTCCCCGCCATAGAGCACGTCTGCTAAGGCCAGCGCCGTCTCTGTCTTGCCAACGCCGCTCGGTCCGATGAGAAGGAAAACACCAATGGGTTTGTTCGGGTCTTCCAGCTTCGCCCGCGAGGTCCGAATGCGTTGGCTGATTATTTCCAGCGAGCCCGTTTGGCCGATCACTCGTTGGCCAAGCAAATTTTCCAACGAGAGAACGGTCGTGATTTGGTCGGTCTGCATCTTACCGACGGGAATACCAGTCCATCCTGAAATGACTTCGCTGATGATCTGAGCGTCAACGCAGACGCGCATGAGTGGGGTTTCACCTTGTAAGGCATCCAGCTCCGAAGTCGCCTTTGCCAGATCAGACCTCAGGAGTTCACGATCGATTGCCGGTTGAGCGGCCGTGCCCGAATCTCCAGATCGTGGAGGCACCGCTGCAGTTAGTTCGAGTTGGTGACGCAGCTGACGGACCGTTGTAACAAGCCCTCGCTCCTTGTCCCAACGCGTTCGCAATTCGCCAAGGCGAGATTCCAGTTCGTTTCGCTCTACGGCAATCTGACGCAACCGTTCTGAATGATCGGAACCGGCTGCGGCTTCGCGCTCCAGAACTCGGGTTTGAAGGGCGAGATCATCAAGTTGCCGCATCGCATCTTCAACAGCGGGCGGGACGGAACTTTGTCCCAAAGCCAAACGGGCGCAGGCAGTATCCAACACGCTCACGGCTTTGTCGGGAAGCTGGCGCCCTGCCAAATAGCGATGAGACAAGCCAACCGCCGCGACAACACCTTCTTCAAGAATGCGGACGGAATGGTGACGTTCCAACGCCGGAACAATAGCGCGGAGCATCACTGTGCATTGTGTCTCGGTCGGTTCCTCTACCTTCACAACCTGAAAACGGCGTGTCAGCGCGGCATCTTTCTCAAAATATTTCTTGTATTCGGACCATGTCGTCGCAGCGATCGTACGCAACTCACCACGCGCGAGCGCCGGCTTGAGGATATTGGCGGCATCGTTCTGTCCGGCTTGTCCGCCCGCTCCGATCATCGTATGCGCTTCATCGATGAACAAGATGATAGGCTTCGGCGAAGCTTTCACTTCTTCAATAAGTCCTTTCAACCGATTTTCGAATTCACCCTTGATGCCGGCACCCGCCTGCAATAATGTCAAGTCCAGGGAATGCACCGAAACATTTTGAAGCGGCGGCGGAACGTCGCCTCGAGCGACGCGCAACGCGAATCCCTCGACAACTGCCGTCTTGCCGACTCCTGCCTCGCCCGTCAGGATAGGATTGTTTTGGCGCCGGCGCATCAGGATGTCGATGACCTGCCGGATTTCGAAATCACGCCCCAAAACTGGGTCAATCTTTCCCTTCGTGGCATTTCCTGTGAGATCGAGAGTGTACTGATCCAGATAAGGTGTCTTGCTCCCGCCGCGCGATCCGGGCTGTGCGGCTGTAACAGTGCCGGTCGCCGCTATTGTGTCCTCGCGGGATCCGGAGACGATGCTCAAAAAATCCTTGCGCAAGCTCTCTGCAGGGATCTTCTGAAATTCTTTACTCACCTCGCGCATGATACGCGCCAGTTCTTCATTCGCCGCTAGCGCCAAAACGGTCAACCCAGATCGTATCTGCGCGAGGCCACAGTCGATCGAGCCGATCGTCCAGGCCTCCGTCAGCATGCGCAGCAGGTAAGGACTGAAAGCCGGCGTGCGCGCGTTCCCGGATTTCATCTTGTCCAGACTCCGAGTCAACTCGGCGCCGAGCCGTGACTTGTCGACGTCGAATTGCCGCAAGATGCGCACAAGATCACAATCTGTCAGATCGAGGAGCTTAAGAAGATAGTGTTCAATTTCGACGTCATACTGGGCGCGCGACATGCATAAGCCGGCCGCAGCTTCCAACGCGTTCCGTGTTGTTTCGTTGAGTTTTCCGATCAAGGCTTTCAGATTTACAGTCATTGGCATACTTCCTTACAAACGTAAGACCGTGTGTGCTTCTCGCCCAAACGGCAGCGATTTGATCCAGCTCACCCAACCAAGCCGTGGGCCGGTCTGGCCTTCGGCGCCCAACGCGCACGCTGGAACTTCCTCGTGTTTGAGTATTAGTTGAAGTTCAAAGTCGATTACATCTCCTGAACCAAACCGAGTCAAAGCGCGAAGCGCTTCGTACGCGCCTCCGCCCGGAAGAAATTCGAGATATTGTTCCAGCGGAAGAGGACCGACTTTGATCCGGACAGTGGACTCATCTTGCCAAACTTCATCGCCTGCTACAACGCCGAATCCAAGCCGGACGGAATCGCCGTGCGTTTCATCAAGGCAAGTCTGCATTTGCGAATCGAGCTTGTACCAGGAACCGGCAAATTCATCGATTTCAACATCTACATCGAAGTAATCGGCAATGACCTGTTTCAGAGCCGTCGCCGAACAGGAGTGCGCCATCAGCAGGCCTGCGTAGTAAATAAAGGAATCGTCGAGAACCTCTTGCCGCTCTTGAAGTCCTGGTGTACCGAGCCCAATGAGTGCGAGTAACTTTAGCGAAAACCGATCTGTGTCAGCCTTTTCGTACGCAACGCTGAAGCGGTGCTTTGCCCATGCGCGATAAAAGAGGGAAACCAGCCGATGATTGAAGATGTCGAGAAAATCCTTGAGGACTCGGTCACCATCACGCAGGCGGGAAGCAATCAATTCCGTGTAAGAGAAAGGCAACACTCCCATGGGCCCGGTGAGCCCCATAAAATTCACCGTCATCTGCAGAGGCTCGTCGCCGGTCCAGGTGATTTCTTGAATTTCGCTGGCTGGAAAGCCTAATGATGCAGGCACGCCAAAGTGCACCGCCTCCGATCCCGGCGGTACGAATTTACCGACGGGCTGCCGACCAGGAATCATGCGTTCCAACAGGCAGACTGCCTGGAAGAAATCAAAGCAGTACGGCTGCTCTTCGAGCAACGCCGCAATTTCAAAATTCGTTACACGAGAATGCGCTGTCCGGCTCTGGGTTGCCAATGCCGTAAAATCTCCTTCCGTTGAACGGTTCGCGCCGTCAGTTCGCAGAAGCTGTTCATTGAGACGTACAAACTGAAGAAGTGCTCCAATACGCTCGCGAAGAGGTATACGCCACCACCAACGAACTGGTCTTCATCCACTTCAATTTCCACTTTTGTGCCTCGCGCGAAACTGATTCCGTGCTCGGAGACCACGCGCGCAAAATGCCTGGTACTCTCCAGGTTCGCTATCCCTTGAATCTGTTTCTCCGTATAGGGCGAATCCGCAAGGTTATAAAGGCGGAGGAGGTTCTGCAATGCATCTTTGCCTTGGTTTACAAGCGACAGGTAATTCAGCGACAGGTGGGATATCAGCCGCCAGTTTGCATCTTTTCCTACTGGCGGGCGAATCGTATTTGAGGGCTTTCGCAGAATCATAACGCGCTTGACCGGCGCGACACCTTGGAGCTCGAGGTCTCCGCGTTCATCTCCGAAAGGAATTTGTGCAGGAAGATCACCATTCGTGCACGTGAGCCTTACAGTGAGAGTGTCAACATAGGGAGTAGCAGGTCGTCCCGATCGATCCATCAAACTGATGTACGTCTCCAGACGATCATCATGAGGCCGAGCAGAGGGACGCGCCGTCATATGCCACAGCGCCTGCTTCTTGTCTCGCGGAGCACCATACCGATGAGAATAGAACGGCGAAAAAACCGTCGGCTCCGGCGAACGCGGATCCACACTGACGACTTCGTCCACCGAGAACACTTCGAGAGCTTCGGGATGCGAAATGTCGGGAACGATCGGGTATTCATAACGCGTGTGGCTTAACAATATAGGTTCAGCTGTTTGTGAAAAGAGGTTGACAATGGGCGAGCAGCCCAAGCGGAATGTTCTTTCTGAAACGCCGACCTCCAGACTCTGCTGCCGATCGCGCCGCCGAAATGGCGATATACAAAAAATGATTTCGGCAACGTCGCTGAAACCCGTCGAGAGCGCATGCAGACCCTCGAGGTCGAGAAAAAAGAATTTTTCAGGAAAGCTGAAGTATTCCTGCAACAAGCGATAGCCCAGAAAAGAATGCCGGGGATACGGAAGGACGCCCTCGGCCTCATCGAACCCCACCGGTCTTATCCGGCATGCGTCAAGAGAAATCGCTCTACCCGTTGAGTGTTGCGCTGGATTGCGCACAATGATCTGATTGCAGTTGACGCACAACAATTCGTAGAGACTATGGACTAGGTTGTTTTCCCCATTCAGGTAAAATCGCAACGAACTGATCCGCAACTTATCGAAAGTCGTAGCGCCCGTACATCGCACAGTCAACCGAAGCGCAGCAACCGTGTCCGGTGTTCTCAGGGCCGGCTGCAGGCGATCGGGTGTCGTCCACTGAGCGGCACTGATGACAATGGGCCATAGATTGACGTCATAAGCCGTTCGGAATCTCAACGGAAGACCATTGACCGGGCGTGTATGCGCCACTGAGCCGCGAGGAACCATCAAGCCAACAGGTGGTGTGTTCTGTTCAGGATCGATCTGAAATTCCGCGATCGACATCGACGGAATCGGCCGCAAATAATGTGGATAGAGGATGCTCAGCAGGGCTTCAGTGATTTCCGGAAACTCATCCTCGATCTTCAAATGGATCCGCGCTGCAAGGAAAGCAAAGCCTTCCAACAGGCGCTCGACATGCGGATCCTCTGCACGATCGGGTTCAAGGGCGAGGCGCCCCGCGATTTTCGGATACTTTTCGGCAAACTGTGCTCCCATCTGACGCAGGAATGTCAACTCCCGTTCGTAATAGGCGAGCAGTTCATCCCGCACTACCACTCTCCTTTCACACGGTATTCACCCTTCGCCAATTCGAGTACCGTGTCAAAAGCCACTCGTTCAGGTAGGGGGTCGATAAGCAGAATGGCCTCGATGGTGAAATGCGCCATGCGAGCTATTCCTTCGACAGGACGCATAATGACTCGGACGTTGGCCAGCCGAGGCTCAAACGTCCTTATAACGGACTCCATGCATTTCGCGAGCACATCCGCAGCTGTGCTGAGACTCAAATCCATAAACTCCGGCAGCCCGTAATAATAGAGGGAATGAATTAATTCTTCGGCCGAGTCAGGCAGTTCCCCGGCCACGCGGCGCGTGTTGAGCAGCCATTCCAAGTCGCGCTGCAGCGACGCCTTTAGCTCACGGATGGACTGGGCTCGGCCAACCGCCGGATCTTCGCGAAGTTTCGGTTCGAGGTCAATCAGCCGGTCTAGTACCGAAGGCCGCACTGGACGTTCACTGCGCACGAGAGTCCTTCCCTATGTCAATCCGCGAGGCGTGCGGCCTGAAGTGGATCCAACCGGCAAATTTGTGCATAAACTTTTTGTCTTTCTTCTTCGCCGAATCGGAGCTTCTGCATTGTTTGCAGCAGCAGGACGAGCGTTTGTGCGATCGCACCCGGCTCCTCCCAATTTTCCAGCTTACGCAGCTCGATCTCCTGAGCGAGGTCCTGCAAGATCGGGTATGCAATCGCGGGCCGGTTTGAAAAAATGCAGATCTGTGCAAGCTGCGTTCTGCGCAGAAACCGTCCACGGCCAGACCGCTCCTGCGTGATTTGCTGTGACAAAATTTGCAGGGCGTGTTCGGCGTTACCAGATCGTAGTGATTCCAGCGCAACGTCGTAGGCGTCGGCATTTTCCCCTTCTTGGCCTGGTGCTGTGCCGTCTGGTTCCTGTGTTGAAGCCAGTAACTGGATTCGTTCACGGGATTCAGCGGCCGCGGGCTCGGTCAACTCCGCCAGCCACGCTTGTGTTTCGGCATTTGCCGTTGCAGTGTCGTCGAGCAGCGTCATTGAAGCTAACTGCGGCATGTCCCTCAGTAACGCCCGAAGGTCGGATCGTATGGCCGTTGCAATTGGAGCGTAGTCATCACCTAGTTCCGTGCAGGCCCGTACGACGTATCGCTGCAAGTCCAGCCAGCCCCTCCCACAAGGTAAACCCATCGCGGACTCCGCCAATTCAAGAACTTGTTCCGACTGTCCATCCAGCATGAGTCGTTTTAATTGCTGGCGGATTTCCGTAGGCGGAGCTTCGAGCAATTCGGGTTGTGGTTCAGTGGCTGCGCGCAATTCTCCCCACCGTAAGCCGCGAAGGGACAGATACGACGCCGGGTTCCGTGGATCTTCGCGGCGCAAAAAGGCCGCCGCATCCACGATCCGTTGGATTGCCTCGTCACGATCGGCAGGTTGAGCGGAAGCGATTTTCACTCGAGCAGGCTTAGTTGCGGCGGCCGCCGTACCGTTGGATACGACAGTCGGAGTGCCCACGGCGTCTCGACGCTCGAGTTCCGCTTCTTGGATCTTCTGTTCCGGTTCGGTTTGGAGTTCACGCTCACGTTTCGCAGCTGCCAACATCCGGGCGGTATGCTGGATATCCTCGATCGCAATACGCAGAATGCGGAAGCTTGGAGCCTCATTGCCGAACTTTTGCTCACAGAGTTCGCCTAGCGGTGTAAGCGCTTCTAATGCGCTCTCTGCTCCGGCCACGACCTGTTCCAGATCCGCTAGGGGCGTCGCTGCCACATCGGCGTCGAATTCTTCCGCTGTAAGCTTTCCCTCGGTGATCGCTTCGCTGCGTGCATGCTGCTTTGCTTCGCTCTCCTGGACATCGGCCTCATAACCAACTGTCCGAGATTCCTTATATTTGAGCCAACTAAACCCACCTTTGGTAAGCGGAATGCTGCGGACGGCGAGTTCCAGTTCCCGATAGTCGCCCACCCATGATAGTGGTGCAGCACGCAACTCCAAGTCGCCGTCTTCCGGCTCCGGATAGACGGTGTCCCAGAAATTTTCGATAAGGCTGCGCAGAAGACCCAGGCCTTCAGCCAATCCGGAGAGACCCTGTTCATAGGCGAGCGCCTCCGTCAGCCAGGCACCGATCTGTAAATCCTTGCTAGAGCGTGCAAGGGCTTCCGTAGCCAGTTTGATGACAAGCTTGTAATCCGCCTCTTTTAGAGCGCGCCGCCAGTCACCTTGCGCGATACGATCTTCCTTGCGGCGGGCTTCTTTGATCTTGTCGTAAACAGGAGCGTAACGGACGTTTTGTCCGCTGGGATTACTGCCAGGAATGGGTGTGAGCAAATCTTCCCGGAGAGGCATAGGCCCTACGATGTTTCACCGGCCGGAGTAAATCTCAATGACCGAATTTCGAGAATCGCAACTTCTCCATCGTCGGCAAGAAATAATTTCTGACCAAAAGGAACCGATTCGCCGGAATCATAGCTTTCCCAGACGGTCGCCCTTCCCAAGCGAACTGTCTCATCGGCATGTTTGGACGAGAACGGCGACAAGACGGGCACGAACACTTCTCCGAGTTCTCGCACATTAAAAGCAGGGCCCGTTCGGATGGTTACGGGCGCCCAGAGCAAATCTCGAAGCCGCTGGGGCGCAGCCATTTCCAGTGATTCGATATGCTCGAACGGAATCCATAAATAACTGCCGGCTGCAAATACTTCCAGGCGTGTTCCGATACGTGCGTCGGCATCGGCAAACGTCTGAAATGGGACACCGTTCAAAACACCCGATTTCGGCGCCTCGGCCGCGCTTTCTCCAGATCGCATGGGATATTCTTTTTTTGCAAACATTTCGTGGCGCAATCGGTCCGCATGCAGTGCGGCGCGATACAGCAAAGCTCCGAGCGACGCGGCGTGGCTTTCCCGGGACAGAACGTCCAGGTGTTTTTCGGCACGATCATAGTCGCCGGCAAAACAGAGCAATTCAAAAAGGAAACTGCGGCGTTTAAGATCGGTGGGATTGTCCCGCACTTCTGCCGTTAGGGTCTGCAACGCATTGCTGAGTTTTCCGGAATTTAATAGTTCCCGAGGTGTCATCGAAGTCACGGAAAAATGGGGTCCTACTTCCGAAACAGGACCCTCCTTGAGGTCCAGCATCGCGGCAGGCGACAGACCCCATTTAGTCCAAATATTTTCTTCAGTGTCTGAGCGGGGGGCACGCCGCTACAGTTTTATGTTACCTGAGATGTCCCAACCCATTTTGGGCTTTGCTCCCTCTCCGCCTGTTACAGTCTGCTCTGTATAATCAAGATTCACCTTGGCAAAGTTGAGCGTGACATTTTCGGTTAAACGATCTTCACCACCCGAACCACCGGTGCTTAGAGATGTGACGAGGACCTCTGTTAGCTTGATTTTCAGGTACTCGAGCGGCTTCTCTCCCGCTTTGCGGACTATCAGCGTAGCCTCGTCGAAGTGCTTGCCATTGCAGCAAGCGAGCATCAGGTCGGGTGAGGATGTATCGATGTATTTCGTGAAACTCAGGTCTTGAACGTTGACCTTGCCGCTTCCAGCGCCGCCACCCAGATGTGCGGAGCCTGAATTGGACATGCCCCAGGACCACGCCAGAACATCGATCTCTCCTTTGTGCTTGCTGTCTTTACTTTCACCCTTAAGCGCTCCGATTTTCATGAACATGTCAACTGCCATAGTGGGTTTTCTCCAGTTCGATAGTTTCGGTTATCGGTATGTTGAGGTGAGAAGATTCCACCCCGGTAACAACAGTTATCCTCGAGCAGACTGTGGCAGTTCAGCCACGAGGCGCATCGAGACGGACAATTCTTCCAATTGGAAGTGCGGCTTCAAAAAAGCCACGGCGCGGTAAGCGCCAGGTTTCCCCGGCACCTCTTCGACATCCACTCGTGCTTCGGATAGGGGATATTTTGCTTTAATGTCCTGTCCCACACTATCGGGATTGCCGACAACATATTGCATGACCCAAGAGTTTAGAAACCGTTCGCACTCATTCCGAGTCGTAAAGCTTCCAATCTTGTCTCGCATTATCGCTTTCATGTAATGCGCAAAACGGGACGTCGCCATGATGTAAGGAATCTGCGCCGAGAGCCGCGCATTCGCGTTGGCCGATTCCTTGTCATAACGCTTCGGCTTATTGCAAGATTGAATGCTGAAGAAGGCCGCGTAATCGGTTCCCTTGCAATGAACCAACGGCACCAAGCCTTGGTCCGCCAGTTCCTTCTCCCGACGATCGGTAATTGCAATTTCCGTTGGGCACTTCAGCGCGACGTCACCTCCGTCGGTACGAAACGTATGCGTTGGAAGTCCCTGAACCAAGCCACCGCCCTCGACCCCCCGCATCGCCACGCACCAGCCATATTGCGCAAACGCATTCGTCATCCGCGCGCCCAGGGCATACGCCGCGTTGCCCCAGAGGTACTTCGAGTGATCTGTACCATCGACACCCTCTTCGTAGTTGAAAGTTTCGATTGCAGCCGTATCTTTGCCATAAGGCAATCGCATCAAGATATGAGGCATGGCCAAAGCCACATACCGCGAGTCCTCACTGTCACGAAATGATTTCCACTTGGCGTATTCAGTCGTGTCGAAAATCTTCGCCAGATCACGCGGGGCAGACAAGTTCGTGAAACTATCCAAATTCAACAATTCAGGCGCTGCTGCCGTCAGGAAAGGCGCATGGGCGGATGCAGCAACTCCGGACATTTTTTGCAGCAACTCCATATCTTCCGGATGACGCCCGAATTCGTAATCTCCGATCATGGCAGCGAATGGCTCGCCACCGAAGACGCCGTAGCCTTCTTCGTACACTCTCTTGAAGATCGCGGATTGATCAAATTCGGGCGCCCGCTGCAAATCGCGAAGCAATTCTTTCTTAGAAACATTCAGGACTTTGATTTTGAGTCCCGCGCCGGTCTCACTCTGGTCCAGCAAGTATTTCAACCCGCGCCAGCTCCCCTCCAATTTCTGGAATTGAGCGTTATGCAGAACCTCGTTAAGCTGGATCGACACCAAATGGTCGATTTGAGCGATCCTCGCGTTGATCATCGCTTCGGTGTCTCGCGACGCCGTCATCGAACCTTCTAAGAACTGCGTGACGAATTCGCGAATCAGATCCTTTCCACGTTGGCGTTCCGAGAAATGGCCTTGATCGACGATTTGATCCAAGAGACCCTGTTCCTCGACCTGCTCCGCTGCCTGAGCTGTTCGTGATTCTTCTGGCTTACTCACCGGAACCTCCCTCGCTCTTAGGCTTGAGTTCCGACTGTAGCTTCGTGAGCTTCTCCGTGTTATTGATAACGTCCTGCAGCACTTCTTCGAGCTTGTCGTTTCCCTGCAGACTTCCTCGAAGGTCTGACAACTTTGTCCTGAGATCGAGCAATTCACGGAGCGGCTTGATCTGCGACGCGACTTGGTCCGGCGCAAAATCATCCAGACTCCTGAATTGCAGGTCTACTTTTAACTGTCCTGAGTTGGGATCTTCGCTGAGTTTGTTTTCGACGGAGAAGGCGAGATGAGGCTTCATTCCCGCGAGGACACTATCGAAGTTATCTGGCGTGACCTCTACAAATTTTCGGTCTTTGATTTTGGGAAGGGCCTCTGTAGGTTGTCCAGTGAAGTCACCCAAGACGCCCATCACAAACGGCAGCTCTTTAACTTCCATAGCGCCGCCGACTTCGACGTCGTACGTGATATTCACGCGCGGTGGCCGTACACGTCCTAATTTTTTTTGATCGCTTTGCTTACTCATCTTGAACCTTGCCTTGAAAGTCCGTCCGTTATGCGTCTCTTCATGTGGCGGCGCCGCAGAAGGTACGAACCAAATTTTCTGGATGCCGGGCCATTATGGGGGAACACGGGCTCTCAGTCAATGAAGTTTGACGCTCTCTGCCTCTATTCGTGTTTTTTCGGCTATCGCTCGACAGTGTTGACTTATGGATTTATGATGACGCGCATGTCCAAAAACGTAACACATTGGCTTTCTTTCGAAGATTACGGCGATTATGACCGCTTGCGCGAGATCCTTCTGCGCGCGAATTACACAGTACCGGGAGTATTGGAGGTAACGGGCGTGAAAGGTGGCTCCGTATCCGGCAAGGACATTCCTCTCGTCCTGCAGCGCACGCGGGAGGGACGTCCGATCGACACGTTGATGCGCCTGTTTTTAGCCAGGGTGCCCGTGCCGGAACAAGCCGTGCGTGAGGCAATCGCTCCCATGCCTCTTGAGACTTTAAAAAGAATCGGCCTGCTGAAAACGGAGAACGGGTCCGTGCTTCCCCGCCTTAAGCTGGTGCCTTTTGACCGTTTCATGCTGGTTCAGGAAATTCATGATCCTGCGTTGAAAGCGCCTCTGGATTTCGTCATTGGTGTGGGTGCGGCGACGCTAACCATGGCGAATTTCATGATTCGCCGCCAATCACGGATGACGTTGGACCTGGGAACCGGCTGTGGTCTTTTAGCTCTTCTAAAATCGTGCGAGAGCGACAAGATTATCGCGACAGACCGAAACCCCCGTGCCGTTCGCATGACAAGATTCAATGCACGAATCAATGCAGTCTCCAACCTCGAATGTCGCGAAGGAGATCTCTTCGAACCGGTGGCGGATCTCCGGTTTGACCTCATTTTGTCCAACGCTCCATTTGTCATTACGCCTTCTTCAGGCTACCTCTATCTGGACGGCGGATTGCACGGCGATCAGTTCTGCCAGCGACTTGTCCGCGGCGCGGCGGAAGTTTTGAACGAAGGAGGCTACTGTCAATTCCTGTGCAACTGGGCGCATTTGAAAGGACGGGACTGGCAAGAACGCCTCGCCGGCTGGTTCAAAGGAACAGGTTGCGACACATGGGTACTTCGCGGTGCAACGGAGGACACGAGCGTGTATGCGAGAAAGTGGATCGAACATTTCGAGCCGAGCAGTTCTACGGAGTTCAGTCGTCTCTACGATGAGTGGATGGACTACTACACACGCGAGCGAATTGAAGCCATTAGTATGGGTTTCGTTACGATGCGGCGCAACAGTACTGGCGAGAATTGGTTTCGCATCGATAATGAACCAGAAGTGAAGCAGCGCGATGTCGGCGTGGACATCATTCGCATCTTCGAACTTCGAGATTTCCTTGGAAGCGTTCAAAGCGACGATTCGTTCATGAATGCCGTGCTACAGCCAGCCCCTGAGCTCCGTCTCAACATAGAATATCAGCCGTCCACTGAAGGCTGGCATGTCGTCTCGCATCGGCTGCAATTAATACGGCCTTTAGCTTTTGACGCGCAGACTGACGAATTGGGCTGGAGCTTCATCAGCAGATGCGATGGAAAACGCACTGTCGGCGAGGTGCTGCGGGAAGTTGCCTCGAGTTCCAGTTTAAATACGGACGGCATCAAAACGGGCGCTATGCACGTCATCAGGCACCTGATCCAGCACGGATTCTTGCTTCCAGCCGAAGGGCCCGCTCAAATCTGTTCTGAGACGGTGTAACCGACATGAAACTGTTTCAACCTGTCATTTGGTCGAAAGGTACTTTTCTCACGCCTCAACACCTTCAGGCGCAGGACCGTTTCATCGAAAACCAGTTGCACTTTCAGATCGACGCACTGAATTTTCGTCCATGGGGTTTTACTCGACTCTCCATAGATCAGCATGCCTTGACCACTGGAGACATTGCGCTCGCCTCGGCCGCCGGCATTTTTCCAGATGGACTACTTTTCGATATTCCGGATTCTGACCCACCACCTGAGCCCAGACCTATCAGTTCTTATTTCGAAGCCAGGCAAGAAAACATGGATGTGTACCTATCCATCCCGCATTACCTGGAGAAGGGATTGAACGTATCGGCGCCCAACCATGCGACGGCTACCAGGTACGTCGTCGATGTTGCGATGCTGAGAGACGAAAATACTGGTGCAACAGAAAAGCCGATCCAGGTCGCGCGTAAGAAGTTCCGCCTGACCGTCGAAGGCGAAAGTCATGAGGGAAGCGTCGCAATGCGCATTGCGCGCGTAAAGAAGACCTCGGCCGGAGCATTTCAGCTCGATCCGGCATTCGTCCCGCCCGCTCTGAGTATCAATGCCAGCGAGTACCTGATGTCGATTACCCGCAGACTGTTGGAGATTCTCACCGCCCGGAGCGCGAACCTTTCGGGCATGCGGAGGCAACGAAACCAGAGTCTCGCGGATTTCACAGTTCAGGATGTAGGCAACTTTTGGTTACTCTACGCAATCAATTCTCATATCCTGCTGGTTCGTCATTTGTTCGAAACCTCCCGCGGGCATCCTGAACAGCTTTTTTCAGTGATGTTGTCCTTGGCGGGGGCTCTCACTACCTTTTCTGTGAAGGTTCAGCCCCGCGATTTACCTGTATATGATCACAATGACCTGGCCGGCTGTTTCGGTGCGATTGACGAAAAAGTGAGAATGCTGCTGGAGACCGTAGTACCTCGAAATTTCGTGTCGCTTCCACTGAAAATTGTCCAACCATCGATTTATGCGGCCGCAATCGACGATGACAAATATCTGGCGAACACGAAAATGTACCTCGCGATCGCTGCCGAAATGAATGAAGCGGATCTCATCGACAAGGTGCCTCAATTGGTTAAAGTTTGTTCCGCCAACTATATCGATCAACTGGTAAAGCAAGCATTGCCCGGAGTAAGACTGACTCACGTTGCCGCTCCGCCGAGTGCAATATCAGTCAAAGTCAATTACCACTACTTCAGTCTCAACCAGTCCGGTTCCGCCTGGGACGCGATAGCGCGAGCGCGCAATGTTGCCGTATATGTGCCGGCCGACTTAGCGAATCCGCAGATGGAGTGCATCATCGTTCTGCCCCAGAATGCGTAAGGCTGAACAGTAAAGGAATGGAGATCTGAAATGAGAAATCCGATGACGTTGTATGCTGCGGTCACCCTGAGCATCTTTGCCACCCCCGCGCTGGCTCAAGAGCGATCAGGCACGAACGTCAAGGCGAGCGAGCTCTATATGCAACTGGACACATCTGTCATTACGGGCCTTCGTTCGCGGGATCTCGTGTTGATTAAGGAGAAGATCGACAACAAGGACGAACACGCGATTTACCTTGCAAATGCCAAGGACGCTACTGGCCCCGTGATCGCACTGTTTGATTTAAAACACCGGCCGTGAAGGTAGCGCACGGGATGCGGTTTCCACCAGCCGTTCCGCGCGGTTTACAATCATGATAGTTGTTGCGGGTCTCAGCGATATCGGCTGTAAGCGTTCCGCGAACGAAGATCGAATCTTAATGGATTTGGACGAGCTGCTCTTCGCTATAGCGGACGGCATGGGTGGAGCGCGATGCGGCGGTCAGGCGGCCGACATCGCGATCTCGACATTGCGCGAATATTTTCGATCCACGCCCAACCATCAAAGAAAAGCCATTACAGACATAGATCTGAATTTTGCGCTTACACAGGGGCATATGGTGGAAGCAATTCAAGTGGCCAACGAAAGAATCTTTCGCCTGTCCGGATCCAGCCACGAATGTGAAGGTATGGGGTGCACACTTTCCGCCGTGTTTGTCAGCGGAACTACCGCCACTGTTGGGCATGTCGGCGACACTCGCGTTTATCTTTACAGGCAAGACCAGCTCTACCAGTTGACCCGTGACGATTCGGTGGTCGCCAAACTAATTGCCACCGGGGAAATCGGCGCTGAGGAAGCATCTTCCCATCCGATGCGTAATATGCTGATGCGGTCGATCGGCACGTCCGAAGAGGTCGACATCCAGCTTATCGAACTCTCGTTGCAAGCTCGCGACCGGCTTCTGCTGAGCAGCGATGGACTTCACGGCGTCATCGGAGAAATGAGTCTGCGCGAGATTCTCGGCGCCGCACAAACGCCCGAGATCACCGCACAGAACTTAATACAGGCTGCTTTAAATCAGGGCGCCCCCGATAACACTTCCTGTATCATCGTTGATTGCGAATAGCTGTGGAGTCCGGAGTCCGACACATGGCTACAAATCTTTCATTGGACCCGGACCTTTTAGAAAGAACGTTGCAAGTAAGCGGTGAGAAGACGAAAAAGGCTGCCGTAACCAAGGCTCTAAAAGAATTTGTTGCCCGACATGAGCAAAAACGGGTTGCAAAGCTATTCGGCAAGCTGCAGTGGGATGCGGATTATGACTATAAGAAGGATCGATCCCGAAAGTGAATGTACTCGTCGACACCAGCGTCTGGTCATTAGCACTTCGTCGCGATACACCGCCCGATATCAAGGAAACTCAAATCCTTGCTCGATGTCTTGAACGGCAAGACATTCTCTTTTCTACAGGAATCATTCTCCAGGAACTGCTTCAGGGATTCCGCGGACCGAAACAGCGCCAGCGCCTCATTGAGCATTTTTCAAGCCTACCGCTGATTGTGCCTGATCTTACAGATCACATCGAGGCCGCAACGCTACAAACGACCTGCCGCCGGAAGGGAATTCAGATAACAACCATTGATGCGCTGCTGGCGCAACTTGCTATTGGACACGATCTCGAATTTCTTACAACCGATCGTGACTTCACTCTG
>QHWY01000422.1 GCA_003223875.1 Acidobacteriota bacterium
CGTGATGAGCTTCACAGAATCGACCGAGCCGACCTGTGCGAACAGCTCGGATAGATCAGCCTCGGTAACTTGAAAAGACAGGTTTCCAACGTAAAGTCTTTTTGCCATTTTGTTCCCTAATGAATTGATTGTTAGTTTGTAAGAGCGCGCTTTCCGCCCTTTTGAATTTTCCAATGAGTGAATCGGTAGAGATGACGACAGTTCGGGCATTGCCAGGCACCTGCTTTGGGATCTGCGTCATGAGCGTGAGTCATTTCGACGATGAACGTACATCTCACGCACTTGGTCGGCTTACTGTATACGACGTATTCGGTGATATTGCTAATATGTCCTCCTGGATCCTCGGATGAAAAGAAGCAATAATATATTTTAGGCGAGAATGATCGCCTGTTTAGAATACGTTAAACGGCTCGGCTAAACAACCCGAATTTGCCGAAGCTGCCGATGCCTCTGGAGTCCTCAGAGCGTGAAGTGCTGCGCGCAATCGTGATCACTGGCTGCTACTGGGGCGACACAAAGGCAGAGTTGTGGGTGAAATCTGTCGAGCGAATCGCGAATTCGCGACGGACAGGCTATGTCCGCTTAATGAAAAGCTCGGCACCACTCATCAAGACCTAAAAGCGCATGAATTTGATTGCTGCAGTCGCGATAGCGGTGTGCTTCCAGAAGACGAACAACTTCCCCGCGAGGAAAGAATGCCATGCATGGACTGTCTGTGGACAGGAGCTTGTCCCGTACATAGTCGGATAGTTCTCCGCGAAACCAGGCCCTCGTTGGGATAGGAAAACCTCTTTTCGGCCCTTGGGTGGTAGCCGGGGGTAAGAAGGGCTCGACAAGCCGACGCAGTAGGTACTTCCCCGCTGCACCGCGGATCTTTAGCTCCTGCCGCAATCGAGTGGCGAACTCGACGAGTCGATGGTCAAGAAAAGGTACACGTAGTTCTAGCGAGTGAGCCATGCTCATGCGGTCCGCTTTGAGAAGCAGATCGTCCGGCATCCACGTGCTGAGGTCAACGTACGACATTCGAGCCAGAAGGGAAGATTGACGACATCTTTCATATACCGGGGCGACCGAATCATACGGATCCGCAAGATTTGTCTGTCCGGGTAACAAGCGCGCAATCTCTTCCAACGCAAAAATGACAGAGGCCCGGTAACTCGACTCAAGAGCTTGGCCCAGCATGGCACCATTTTTCCGTAGTTTGCCTGCAGGAGCATACCGACGGAAGGCGTCTCCCAGCCACCGGACGAACGGAAGGCGGTTGATTTGTTCCAACCGCAACATCCGGCGATACATCGGATACCCTCCGAAGACTTCGTCTGCACCCTCACCCGAGAGAACGACCGATATCTCGGAGGCCGCGAGCTGCGACAGATAGAAAAGGGCGACCGAAGGTGCGTCTGCGACTGGTTCGTCTAAATGCCAAGCGACGCGCGGCAGCAAATCGCGAAATTTCGATGCCGTTAACCGAACCTCATGGTGATCCGTATGATGATGTTTAGCGACGATACGAGCACCGGCGAGTTCGCTTTCTGGGGAATCGTAACCAACGGAAAAAGTCTTGATGTTTTGAATGCCGAGGCGCGACATGACAGCTACTATCGAACTCGAGTCAAGACCGCCGGATAGAAACACGCCCAAAGGCACATCCGAAAGGAGATGCAGCCGGACTGTCTCATCGAGTAATGGCTCAAATTCCGAAAGCGCTTGCTGCTCTGTCATGGAGGCGAGGGAATCCAACGGAACGTCCCAGTAACGGCGGGTCTCAATCCGGTTCTCTCGCACAGTCAGGACGTGCGCCGGCCGCAATTTTAGAATGTGTCGAAATAACGTGTGTGGAGAAATCACGTAGCCGTGGCGCAGATATTCGGGAAGGGCTCTGAAGTCAATCTCACGAGATATCTCGGGGATTTCGAGCAGCGATTTGATTTCCGAGGCAAAAGCGAATCGTTCCCGATCGAAATAGTAGTAGAAGGGCTTAATGCCAATGCGGTCGCGGGCAGCGAATAACCGTTTCTCTTTATCGTCCCAAATGGCGAAGGCAAACATCCCGCGAAGCTGATTCACGCATTCTTCGCCGTATTCCTCCCAGGCATGCAAAATGATTTCGGTGTCCGACTGAGTACGAAACCGGTGACCGGCTTCGATGAGCTTCTTTCGAAGTTCGACAAAGTTGTAGATTTCGCCATTGAAGACAATCCGAGCCGTCTCATCTTCATTGGCCATCGGTTGGCCACCGCCGGCAAGATCAATAATGCTCAGGCGATTGAAGGCAAAACCGACGTTGCGCCGGCACAACTTCCTGTGGTCATCAGGTCCACGATGCCTCGTGACCTTGCTCATACTATCGAGCAACGACTCTTCTACTCGATGTTCTTTATCGAAATAGAGTAATCCGCTTATTCCACACATCTGAGTTCCCTA
>QHWY01000418.1 GCA_003223875.1 Acidobacteriota bacterium
GAAGCCACCGAAGTGGCGCAGACGGGGTGGTCAGACCGGCATAGCTTTGATTTTGCCGAACCGACCACCCCGGCGCTTCGCGCCACCCCTCCTCTGCGAGGAAGGGAATACGCGTCAACCAGCATTCGTCACCGTAATTGCGAACAGCAGTACTTAGGAGGGCAGTACTTCGAAAGCATCTGAATGAAGATGAGATCGCCGATTCCCTGTTGCTGGTGAATCAGGCACGTCTTTTTGATGTTTGCCATGCGCGCCGTCAACTATAAAATGCTTCACCTATGAACCCACGAACCAAATTCTTCATTATGGCTGCGCTTGCGGCGATCTCCGTTTTTGGCCAGGTGGCGCGCGCGCAACAAACCGAATACCCCAAACCGGCGCAACTGCCCAATCCCTATCGCCTCGTTGAGGGCTGGCCGACGCTTCCGAAGACGATGAACGGAGGCAAATGGGGAGAGGTCATCCGCGTACACCTGGACCCCAAAGGAAACATCTGGGTCTTTCACCGGTGCTTCAACGTCGTACCGCCGGGCTCGGCCACCTGCGTGGGTCGCGGGCCTGCGAATCCTCCGATTTTGCAATTCGATCCCTCGGGCAAACTCCTCAAGAGCTTTGGCGCGGGGTTGTTCGGCTATCCTCACGGATTCACCATCGACGGAAACGGAAATTTGTGGGCGACCGATGTCAACGAGCAGGAGACGGTCCTCGGCATGTCCGCTCGGAACGCCGCCGGAGCGGTCCTGGGCCAGGTAGTCGTCAAATTGAGTCCCGAGGGGAAGGTGTTAATGACGCTCGGCAAGCAGGGCGTCGCCGGAACCGGTTCGGATGGTTTTGATCGGCCTACCGGTGTCGCCGTGGCACTCAACGGCGACATCTTCGTGTCGGATGGTCACGATCCGAATAAATCCGGCGCAGGCCGCGTGGTGAAGTTTTCGAAGGATGGCCGCTTTATTAAGGCTTGGGGTCGGAAGGGATCCGCACCGGGAGATTTCGACGAGCCGCACGATATCTTCGTCGGCGGTTCCCGCGCTTGGGTCTACGTCGCCGACCGCAAAAATAATCGCATTCAGGTGTTCGACCAGGACGGCAAATTCATCGCGGCCTGGAAACAATTCGGTCAGCCGAGTTCGGTTTTTGTCGGTCACGACGACACGATTTATGTCGGCGCCTCGTTTACGGATCCATCCGCCAAAAAAGGAGAACTCAGGGGCATCGTGATCGGGAACGGCATAGACGGCTCACTCAAGGCCTTCATTCCCGACCCGGCCGACCTGGATAAAGTCATTCGTGGAACATCGGCGTCCGGTATTGCGGCCGACAGCATGGGCTCCGTCTTTGCCGCAGACGTTGGCGCGCAAAATCTGCGAAAGTATGTGAAGGTCAAATAGCGCAACTCCCCTCCTAAGTTAGGAGGGGAGCCCGAGCGCAAGCCAGGGCGGGGTGGTTTCCGTTGGGAACGACGTCGTCTGCTCGGACTTCTTTTGCGGCTTCGCCCTATTTCTTGAGGCTGCGCGCTATCGCGCTTGGGCTTCGCGCGGGCTCGCGCTTCGCGGTCCGCGAAGCCACCCCCTAACGGCTTTGCACAAAAAATACATCGTGGGCGCTCATAGAGCGCCCCTACAGTTGCGCACCCCAAGCTGTAGGGGCGGTCTATGACCGCCCAGGATTTTTTGTGCAAAGCCCCTCCTAACTTAGGAGGGGAATTGCACCTCCCGCTATTTCGTCCTCAGGTGTGGGAGATCCTTTTCGCCCTCGATGCAAATGAACTCGAGAATGTCAGTGTTCAGCACCAGATGAAATTTTTGCGTGGTACTGGTCCAGGGTTTGGTGTACGCCTTGGGATCGTCGATCGTGGCCTGCAGTTCCAGGTGTCCGAAATCCGGACGCCGAAACCGCTCAGTGACGCGAAGAGCCTCGGTCGCCGGATGGCCTTGCTGTGTGTCGAGCCACGTCTTGTCGTTAAACCCTGATGTCTCTACCACCAGAGTGTCGCCGTCCCATTTCGCCGTCGAGTAGCCCAACCAGGCGGGAGGGGCATCATTCCCCAACTTTCGGCCGTCCAAAAAAATCTGGCGAAACAGATACAACTGCTCGTAAAGCATCACGACGAGGCCGGGTGTCTGGATCATTTTGAATGGGAAAAGACCGTTGGTGTTGACTCTGGGAACGCCGTGCGGCAGGCAGCGCGCCAGAGGATCATCGACGTGATCGCGCGCCACGCGCAGTTGCTGCAGGTCCTTTGCCCAAGGTTGCATTGGAACGTCTTCGGGCTTCAGGCCTGCCGCGAGGTTCTGAAAGAATTTCTGATCATCCGGCTGCCAGACTCCGGAGAAATCGGGCTTGCCGTCGGCTGTTCGCGGAACCGGACCCGCAAGGTTAGGCTTGCCATCCGCGGTGCGCGGAATCCCGGCGGTCGGATAGTTCACCCATTGGGCACCCGCCGGCGATGTCACGAACAAAAACACAGCTATCGCGGCACCAACCCATATCCAGCAGCGAAAATAGTGTTTGGTATGCATAAGAATTTTCTTCAGAATTTCTTTTAGATCCCCGTCGTTTGGCGCCATTATACATGAGACCGGAGCATAGACCATGAAGCGGCTTTGCACAAAAAATACATCGTGGGCGCTCATAGAGCGCCCCTACAGTTGCGCACCCCAAGCTGTAGGGGCGGTCTATGACCGCCCAGGATTTTTTGTGCAAAGCCCCATGAAGCACCTCGCAACTGCGTTCATTCTCGCCGCCACATTCAGCATGGCGGCGGATGCCAAGGATTCGCCGCTCGCCCCGCTGTCGATTGCGCGGCAAGGTTACTTCTTTGTGGGCGGAAGGTTACTTCTTTGTGGGCGGTAAATATTCGACTGTCAAAGACCAGCAGGTGATGAGCGGGCAACTGTACGTGGAGTTTCAAATTCCCGGCAAGCAAACGCGCGAATGGCCGATCGTGATGATCCACGGAGGCGGCCAGTCGGGAACCAACTTCACGGGAACACCCGACGGACGCGAGGCCTGGGCGCAGTATTTCTTGCGGCAAGGTTATGCCGTTTACGTGGTGGACCAACCCGGCCGAGGCCGGTCTGCGTACCAGGCCGAGTTATATGGAGGGGTAACACCGCCCTCGCTCGATAATGTGCAGCGGCGATTCGTCGCTCCCGAGCGCTACAAGCTTTGGCCTCAGGCGCATTTCCATACGCAATGGCCGGGGACGGGCGCACCCGGCGATCCGGTTTTCGATCAGTTTTATGCTTCCCAATTGCCGTCAATCCAGGATTTCACGCTGCAACAGGCTTTGAACCGCGATGCGATTGTTGCCCTCGTCGAGAAGATCGGTCCGGCGATCGTGCTGACACACTCTCAATCCGGAGCGTTTGGCTGGCCTGTAGCGGACCGAAAACCGGATCTGGTCAAGGCGATCGTGGCCGTTGAACCAAACGGCCCACCGTTCTTCGATACCACCAATGTTCCAGCGCCCGAATGGTTCCGCGATTCCGCGACTCCAACTCGCCCGTGGGGAATCACAGCTGTTCCGCTCTCGTATGCGCCACCGGCAAACAGCTCATCGGAACTGGCAATCGTGCGGCAGGAAAAATCGGATGCGCCCGACCTTGCGAAGTGTTGGTTACAAAAATCTCCGGCTCGGCAGCTTCCCAATCTGCAGAAGATCCCGATTTTGATTATGACGGCGGAAGCTTCTTACCATGCGCCTTACGATCATTGCACAGTGAAATACCTGGAGCAGGCGGGTGTTCATTCCACATGGATCAAGCTGGCCGATGTTGGTATTCGTGGTAACGGGCACATGATGATGCTCGAAAAGAACAATCTGGAAATCGCCGCCGCTATTTCCAATTGGCTCTCGAAGTCTTTAACCAACGGGTCGAAAACAACTCGGAGATAAATCTATGACATCGAAAATGCACCGCCGGAATTTCGTGAAGAGCTCGTTAGGAATGCTTGCTGTCGGACAGGCAGCGCGGCCGCCGCAACCTCAGAATGGAGCAGTCCGGGGGAATTTCTTTCCCGGCTTCAAACCAATGCGCATTAACACCAGCGGGGCGACCATCAACGCTGTCGTAGGCGGAAGCGGCCCGCCGGTATTGCTGCTGCATGGTTATCCGCAAACTCATGTGATGTGGCATAAAGTGGCGCCGGGACTGGCCGAACGATTCACGGTGGTGGCCGCCGATCTGCGCGGCTATGGAGATAGCAGCAAGCCCACAGACGGCCCGAATCATGCCAACTACTCCAAACGCGCGATGGCCAAGGACCAAATGGAGGTGATGACGCACCTTGGTTTCGAGAAGTTCGCTGTGGTCGGCCACGACAAGGGCTCTGGCGTCGCGAGTCGCATATCGCTGGACTTCCCGGAAAAGGTCACTAAACTGGCCGTCTTCGACACGTTGCCTTCTCCTGTTCTCACCTACCGCAATCTCACGAAGGAGTGGGCCACAGGCGTTTATCACTGGTTCTTCCTGGTTCAGCCCAGCCCGCTGCCGGAAACAATGATCGCAAACAGCGTCGAGTTCTACTTGCGGAGCCGGTTTGAGAGGTCCCCGGGAGCGATCACCCCGGAAGCCTTTGCGGAATATTTGCGCTGCTTCCGCGATCCCGCAACTATTCACGCCACTTGCGAGGACTATCGCGCCAGTGCCGGTATAGACCTGGAGATCGACGAGGCCGATTGGAACAAGAAAATCGCTTGTCCGGTTCTGTCCTTGTGGGCCGAACGCGGGAATCGTCCTCCCGCTTTCCGGAATGCCATTGATTTTTGGAAACAGAAAGCTGTGCAAGCGAAAGGCAGGGCTCTGGCGAGCGGCCACTTTATGGCCGAGGAGGTGCCGCAAGAAGTCCTCGCCGAACTCCGGTCGTTCTTGAGCGCTTCCTGACATATTCCCCTCCTCTGCGGAGGGTGTTGCAAAGCTGCCGCAAAGCGGTTTTCGTCTGCTGTAGCGGCGGTCTATGACCGCCGGTACTTCGTTGATTCTGCGAAAAAACCGGCGCTCATAGAGCGCCGCTACAGTAAGAACCGAACCCGCTATTCCGTAGTTTTGCAACACCCCTCCTGCGAAGAGGGGAATATCCTCTGCCCAATACCTCCCCCAGCGTAAGCCAAGCTAAAGTGTTATCAATATCTTGCCGATTTACAGAGTGCGAAAAAGGTGTCGCGTCGATGAACACGAGTCTCCAAGATCAATTGAGAGACAAGGATGAGGCTATTTCCGCGAATCCAGAGCTCGCCTTCCAAGAGATTTGGGCCGCTGTGAAGAAAGAGAAACTGTTCGGCGGCCAACCCCGAAGCGAGTCGTCGGTGC
>QHWY01000187.1 GCA_003223875.1 Acidobacteriota bacterium
TCGAAGAACGGTACAAAAATCACGAGGGTTACGTGGCCGCTGTGCGAACGGCAGCAGCGAAAGCTGTCGCGGCGGGGTTCCTGCTTCAGGCCGACGCTGACAAACTCATAGCGGACGCTGCTGCCAGCAACGTCCTCATTCCATCGAGCACGAGCCGGTAGGGCGGCAACTCCCCTCCTAAGTTAGGAGGGGTGGCTTCGCGAACCGCGAAGCGCGAGCCCGCGCGAAGCGCAAGCGCGATAGCGCGCAGCCTCAAGAAATAGGGCGAAGCCTCAAAGGAAGTGAGCGAAGACGGGGTGGTTCCAAGATCAACACTTTCCGAGAGGGAACCACCCCGCCCTCGCTTGCGCTCGGGCACCCCTCCTAACTTAGGAGGGGAGTTTGGCAGCCCAATTCATTCACCGGTCGCCGGATAGGATATCGCCGATCGTGCCGAGGACCGAACCTTCCTCGCGGCGGTGGCCGAGTGGCGGAGCCGCAGCAACGATGCGGCGGGCCATGCGGCTGAGCGGCAATGACTGAAGCCAGATGCGGCCGGGCCCGCGAAGGGTCGCGAAGAAGAGTCCTTCACCGCCAAACAAAGCGGATTTGATGCGGCCGACGTATTCAATGTCGTAATCGATGGAAGGCTGAAGCGCGACGAGGCATCCCGTGTCGACGCGAAGCACTTCACCCGGTGCAAGCGTCCGTTCGATCAGCATGCCGCCGGCGTGCACGAACGCCCAGCCATCGCCATCGAGGCGTTCCATGATGAAACCTTCACCGCCAAAGAACCCAACCCCGATCCGCTTCTGAAAAGCGATTCCGATGCTGACACCTTTTGCGGCCGCGAGAAACGAGTCTTTTTGGGCGATCAACTCGCCGCCAACGTCGGCAAGCCTGATCGGAACGATCTTTCCCGGATATGGCGCTGCAAAGGATACGCGCTTTTTAGCGTGGGCCGTGTTCATGAAGATCGTCATGAAAAGCGATTCGCCAACGAGAAGCCGTTTTCCCGCCCCTATGAGAGCATCGACAAAGCTTCTCTGGGCTGCGGAGCCATCGCCGAATACCGTCTCCATGCTGATTCCGTCTTCCATGTAAAACATCCCGCCGGCTTCCGCAACAGCCGCTTCACCCGGATCCAATTCGACTTCAACAAACTGCATGTCATCGCCAAAAATTTTGTAATCGACCTCGTGCATTGCAGGCATGCTCATCTCCCTCCTCCGCAATTCTCCCATATCGCTTCTGGTGCTGTATCCTAAGGCCTCATGAAACGAATCACGTTTACCGTCGCTTCTTTAATATTGTTGGTAACCGCCATTTACTCGATCGCGCAACAATCCGGGGGCTTCGTTCCGGTCACCGACGCAATGCTTGAAAATCCCGATCCCGCAGACTGGCTGATGTGGCGCCGGACGTTAAATAGCTGGGGCTACAGTCCACTGGATCAAATTAATCGCACGAACGTGCGCAATTTGAAAATGATCTGGACGCGAGGCATGGGTCCGGGAATCCAGGAAGCCACACCTCTCGTGTATCGCGGCCTGATGTATCTGCCGAATCCCAGCGATCTGATTCAATCGATTAACGCGTCAACAGGCGATCTGATTTGGGAATACAAACGACAGTGGTCGGAGGATGTCGCGAAAATTCTCCCAATCGCGCCGAGTATCAACCGAAATATTGCAATCTATGGAAACAACATCATCGACACGAGCGCTGACGATCAGGTGTACGCACTGGATGCCACGACCGGCAAGCTCGCCTGGGAGACTCCCATCCTCGATATGAAAGAAAGCCCTGCGCAGGAGACCTCAGGTCCCATCATCGCAAAAGGAAAAATCTTCTCAGGCCGCGGCTGCGAGCCGAAGAAAAGCGCGCTGGCCTGCGTAATCGTGGCTCACGATGCGAAAACCGGCAAAGAGCTTTGGCGCACGCGGACAATTCCGATGCCCGGAGAGCCAGGCGATGAGACCTGGGGTGGTTTGCCCTATGAGAAAAGGTCGCACGTGGGCACGTGGATGGTACCGAGCTACGATCCCGAGCTGAACATGCTCTACGTTGGAACGTCGGTAACGTCGCCGGCCCCAAAGTTCATGCTTGCAGGAAACGACTTCACCTACCTGTACCACAACTCGACGCTCGCGCTAAACGCCGACACTGGCAAGATCGTCTGGTATTACCAACACGTGGTCGATCATTGGGATTTCGATCATCCATTCGAGCGCCTGCTGGTCGACACTGCAGTGGCGCCCAATGCTGCCGACGTGAGCTGGATCAATCCGCGAATTCGGCCGGGTGAGCGGCGCAAAGTCGTAACCGGTATTCCGGGCAAAACCGGAATTGTTTACACGCTCGACCGGCAGACCGGCGAGTTTCTTTGGGCCAAACCCACCGTGATGCAAAACGTCGTTTCCGGTATCGATGGCGCAACCGGCCGTGTGCGAACCAATCCGGAGACGCTCTTCACGGCTGTCGGCCAGCAACGCTTCATTTGTCCGACGGTGAACGGTGGAAAGAATTTTCAGGCCGGCGCTTATAGTCCATTAACGAACACAATGTATTATGCACTGCAGAACGCCTGCGCGACGGTGACGGCCATCGAAGATACTCCGACGACGATTTACGCCATCCAGAACAACAATCAAATCGCTCCCGGCACCGATAAGATCGGCACGGTCCAGGCGATTTCCGTTGAGACTGGAAAAACTGTGTGGAAGTACGAGCAGCGCGCGGGCTATATGTCGCTCGTGGCGACTGGCGGCGGACTGATCTTCGGCGGCGACACGAACGGGCGCTTCCGAGCCTTCGATCAGAACTCCGGCGCTGTTCTGTGGGAGATCAATCTCGGCTCTCCTGTGACCGGCTATCCCATCACCTACGCCGCGGGCGGCAAACAATATGTCGCGGTGAGCACCGGCAATTCGCTCGTGAGCACAGGTTTGAATCGCCTTGCTCCCGAGCTTCGCCCCAGCAACGCCAGCAACATTTTCGTTTTCGCGCTTCCGTGAGGAATTTCCTTCGACGATTAGTGCCCGTTCCGCCCGTTGCGCAAACTCTTTATAAAGGCGCGCAAGGTCCGCTGCGTTTCCTTTTGTTCTTCGGCCAATTCTTTCTGCGCTTCAGCCAACTCTGCCAGTTTGGTATCCGTGCGCCTCTGAGCCTTTCTGAGTTCTGCGATTTCGGATTGGTTTTTGACCAATATGTGCATGCCCTGCTGCAGAAGTTTCGTGATTGCGTCCATCCGCCGGTCCAGCCGTTTTTCCATCGCGGCCACCCGCGCGTCAGACCGCTCTATGCGCGCTTCCCACTGTTGCATATGTGCGTCGGACCGATCCGCGCGCTCTTGCCACTGTTGCATTCGGATTTCAGTTTTGGCTTGAGATTCCAGAATGAATTGGATGGTCCGCTCAATATCCACGGCGCAAGAATACCACGCCGCAACGACGATTTAATGCAGCTTCTTCCTATAGAAATTTAATCGTCGTTACAATTCGACACCACGAAAGAGATCGGATCTGAGGAAGCTCCGGCGATCTCCGCGGTTAATGTGTGGGTACCCTCAGTCCCTCTCGCGAACGTAGCTCCCACAGTGAAGCTCCCGCTGGTATCCACTTTGGCCCATCCTGGAATTTCCCAGGATTGACCATTGCTTGTACCTTGAAGACGTATGGCTGTTTGAGGCGCGCTATTCATTACTCGCAACCGCCACGGCAATATTTTGGAGAATTCATCGTGAGTACTGCGATCTTTGTGGGTCCACCCAACGCCAGCTTCAGCCTTTCCCTGGCGGAGCCGTTCCATGACATCTTCGTCAGACAAGTTCGTCATTCGGACAACCGGAACGCCGAAGGCGGAGGTTACAGAACCTCGAACTATGGGCTGGTTATGCACAATTACAACTTCCCCAAATAAAAAGGGGGCACACACCTGAACTCAGAGTCCAGGTGTGCGCCCCTCGGCTTTGCACAAAAAATCCTGGGCGGTCATAGACCGCCCCTACAGCTTGGGGTGCGCAACTGTAGGGGCGCTCTATGAGCGCCCACGATGTATTTTTTGTGCAAAGCCGCGCCCCTCTTCTAGAACGTCGTGCGGAAGCCTAATTGGAGCATGCGCGGCTGGTAAGCGAGATTGTCGCTGAAGGAAGGTTTGCCGTAATCCGGCGTGCCTTCGACGGTTGTATATTGGCCGTAATTGGCGTGATTGAACACGTTGAACACCTCGAAGATGCCGAAAAGTTGGACACGGTCACTAATCGAGATCCGCTTCTGTAGGCGCATATCCACGCGATGGATCGGAGAGCCGACCAGACCCTGGCGCGGGATGATCGTGCCGTCACGGCGGTAGCGCCACCAGAGAGAACCGAGCGTGCTTCCTTCATCGCGTACATCGGAACTCGTACGCGTCCGGAAACGTTCGCCGGAACCGAAGAAATAGATTCCGCTCAACTGCAATCCATGGCCGAGATCCCAAATCCCATTCGTGACGGCCCGGTGGCGCTGGCTCCCACTCGAGTTGGCGCCTCCTCCGTTGTACGCGCCAGCCAACGTATAGTCGCCGCCGAGATCCGGCGCCAGGCGGAAACCAATCGGCCGGCGTGCCACGACACCGTCGCTGCCGATATACCACTGGTCGCGAGGCGGCTCGGCATCCTTGAACTGCGCAATCGTGTAAGTGGCCATGGCCTGCCAGCGGCGGCTGAACCGTTTGGTGAGCGTGAAGTCCATGGCATGGTAGTTCGACCAACCCTCCAGGAGTTCGAAGTTCACGTTGCCCCACTGGGGGAACGCTCGCCGGTTGACGTCGCTAAAAGGATAGTTCGCTCCCGTCGCAGGGTTATAGGTCAAGTTCACGTTAGAAGCGCTTTCCTCGCGCCGGCCTCCGGTGAAAACGTAATTGGTCTCGAATGCGATGTCGTTCCCAAATTGTCGCTGGATTCCAACCGACACCTGGTGGCTGTAAGAGGTCTTGCGCCCAGGATAGTCGATTTCCTGCGTGAGCGAACGATAGGAACAGCCGGCCTCCAACTTGATATCGCAGGCGCGCTGGAGCGAGTCCTGGAAGCTAGGCTTGGGCCCATTGAACCACCCCCAAAACCCATCCCGGAGCGTCGTGAAATCGGCACGGCCGTCATTGGAATACTGGCCCTCGAACCGGTGCAGATAGCCGATGGTTTGCTGGACGCCATCGTTGGGTGAGAAAGCGAAGAAGAGTCCATATCCGCCGCGCAAGACCGTGCGGTCGTTAAGCCGGAAATTCATGCCTAAGCGCGGCGCCAGGTTGTCCTTCTCATGCGGCAGATTGCCGGGCAACCACGGCAGGAAGCGGAGTTTCTCCGAATGCGCATTGTTATCGAAGTCGTACCGGGCTCCGAGATTCAATGTTAGTCTTTTGCTCACTTTCCAATCATCCTGCAACCACCCCGCAAAGAGATGCCGGACGACGTTGTACCGGTGTTCCGTGTCGGAGGTCGAATGGAAAACAAAACGGGTGATGGAGGCGAGCGGCGCCAGATTCCAGGTCGAGGCGTCGTTCCAGACGGGGAAGAGTGATTCCAGATTCGCCGGCGGAGGCCCAGCATCGGCATAGATCTGGCCGTCACACCGCAAACACCAACGAAACGCGTTGTGGTACCGCATGTACTCGCCGCCCAGTTTCAGGTCGTGCCGCCCGAAAGAGATGGTGAGGTCGTCGCGGATGGACTGGGTGTCCTGCAGGATGTTGATTGGGCTTCCGCCGATGGTATAGCCGCGCAATTGGATCTGCACCGACCCGCCGTTCAGGACGGGATGATACGGAAAGTCCCCGCCCTTCCATCGGACGGCAGGCTGATCCTGCCTTTCGTAGTTCGTGATACCACCTCGGATCTGATTCACGGTTCGCGTGCTGATGACGTGAGTGAGAGTCGCGAAGTATTGGGGCGCAACGCGCTTCCGTGTGCCGCCGTTCGAGGGGTGGGTCGTGGCCGAGGTGCCGCCGCCGCCGCCGACGAGGGCATAGTACAAATTGTTGTATCCAGAGGCGCGCACCGACAAACGCGTAGCGGGTGAAAATTGATAGTCCAATCGCCCCAGGAACTTGTGTACCCGGGCCGGAAAGTTCACGTCGAGATTGAAGGCCGAATACGGACCGTTGTACGTGTAGGTCGTCGGCTGATGTTCGTATTCATAACTGCCGAAGAAGTGCACGCGATCCTTGACGATCGGGCCCCCAAAGGTCCCGCTCAACTGCTGATCCGAATAGGGCAGGACACGCTTGGCGACAAAATCCGCGGCGTTGAACGTGTCGTTGCGGAAGTATCCCCCAAACGTGCCGGCGAAGACATTCGTGCCGGACTTCGTGACCGCATTCACCAGCATGCCGGCCGAGCGTCCCTGGCTGGCATCAAACCTGTTCGAGATCACCTCGAACTCGGCGATCGCATCCCGGCTGTAGGTCGGCTGCTCACTGTCAACAGAAGAATGGTAAGAGGTTGTCACGTCTTGGCCATCGACCTTCGTCTGCGAATAGCCTTGCCGGTTCTGCACGAGCCCGTTCGCTTCATTCCGGCGGGCGCCCGGCGCGAGCAGGCTCAGGTCCATCCAGTTGCGGCCGTTGAGCGGCAGATCCTGCATCTGCCGCGGATCGATGTTGGAGCTCACTTTCGAAGTTTCCGTATCGACCAGAGGCACTTCGCCGGTGACGTTCACCGTTTCGGCAATGGTCGACGGCATCATCTCGATGTTCACGACGGCCGCTTGTCCCACGAGCACCTGGATATTCCGATTCACTGTCCCGAACCCAGGCAACTCTGCCGTGATTCTGTAATTACCAATGCGCACCAGCAGCCGATAACCGCCGCGCTCATCGGTAACCGCTTCAAATTTGTTTCCGGATTCGGTATGCGTCGCCGTAACCGTCACGCCCGGTATGATAGCGCCGCTCGTATCCGTTACCGTACCGCTCACTGTGGATTCCTGCGCATACCCCCAAACGGGCAGCATCAGGATTGCGCCGATCGCCACCAGCGCTGTAAAGACGTAGCCACTCCTCAGACTCCTCATAGACACCTCCGATATCAAAATGACCGAAGATATGAGTGAGCGCTCACGATATGCGTCCTCATGAACAACAACCGCTAACCACGCCGCGGCCGAGTTCCGCTCGCGAAGCTGAAAAATGATTTTGTGGAGACAGTCTATACGAAAGCGACAGATCTATCCACCTGTGGCATTGGTAACACTGCAACGAAAGTCCCTCGCCCTCGGCTTTGCACAAAAAATCCTGGGCGGTCATAGACCGCCCCTACAGCTGGTGCGCAACTGTAGGGGCGCTCTATGAGCGCCCGCGATGTATTTTTTGTGCAAAACCCTCGCCCTCCGGGAGAGGACGCGGCGAAGCCGCTGGTGAGGGTCGCAAGTCTAGGCAAATCCCCCGAGACCCTCACCCTTAATTGAGGCTTCGCCCTGACGGGCTCGCGCTCTGCACCCTCTCCCAGGGCTTTGCACAAAAAATCCTGGGCGGTCATAGACCGCCCCTACAGCTTGGGGTGCGCAACTGTAGGGGCGCTCTATGAGCGCCCACAATGTATTTTTTGTGCAAAGCCCTCTCCCAGAGGGAGAGGGTGCCGGCCCTCTAGAACGTGGTGCGGAAACCCAACTGGAGCATGCGCGGCTGGTAAGCGAGATTGTCGCTGAACGAGGGCTTGCCAAAGCTCGGATTGTTTTCGTTCTGTGTATAGCTACCGTAGTTGGCGTGATTGAACAGATTGAACGCCTCGAACATGCCGAAGAGTTGTACACGGTCACTGATAGCGAGCCGCTTCTGAAGCCGCATGTCCACGCGATGAATCGGCGCCCCCACAAGGCTGTTGCGCGGTATGATCGATCCATCCCTTCGAAGGCGTTGCAAAACGACCGGGTTTCCTCCCGCTTCGTCGCGAAGGTCGGAACCGTAGAGAACCCTGTAACGCTCGCCTGAACCATAGAAATAGATTCCGCTGAGTTGGACTCCTCGACCGATGTCCCAAATGCCGTTCAGGACAGCCCGCTGACGCTGGTCTCCGCCTTGCTGGAACCCTCCTCCCGCCGCCGAACCGGCGAATGTATATTCGCCGCCCATATCCTGGGCCAGTGGAAAGCCGATCGGCCTTCGCGCCACGATACCGTCGCTGCCGATGTACCACTGGTCACGACGCGGATCGGCATCCCTGAACCACGAGCGCGTGGTCGTGGCCGTTACTTGCCAGCGGTGACTAAACCGTTTCGTGAAGGTCAAGTCCACTCCGTGGTAGTTCGACCGGCCTTCCAGGAGCTCAAAGTTCACGGCGCCCCACTGAGGGAAGGGCCTGCGGCTAATGTCGCTGAAGGGATAGTTGCCTCCGGTGGCCGGGTTGTACGTCAGATTGACCTGCTGTGCGCTTTCTTCGCGCCGTCCTCCAGTGAAGACGTAATTGACTTCCAAGGACATGTCCAGTCCCAACTGGCGCTGAATGCCGGCCGAGGCCTGGTGGCTGTAAGAAGTCTTGCGTCCGGGATAGTTGATTTCCTGAGTGAGCGAACGATACACACAGTCGGCGACAAAGTTGACATCGCAAGCGCGCTGGAGCGAGTCCTGGAAGCTTGGCTTGGGACCACCGAACCAACCCCAGAAACCATCTCGAACGGTCGTAAAGTCCGGACGTCCATTATTAAAAATCTGGTTTTCAAAGCGGTGTAGATACCCTTCGGTTTGCTGGACTCCGTCATTCGGAGCGAAAGCGTAGAACAACCCATATCCGCCGCGCAGAACCGTTCGGTCATTCAGGCCCAAGTTCAACCCGAAACGGGGAGCGAAGTTGGTCTTCTCGCGTGGCAGATTGCCCGGCAACCATGGCAGAAAACGGACCGTCGCCGAATTCGTGTTGGTATCGAAGTCGTACCGTATGCCCAGGTTTAGCGTTACCTTCTGCCGAACTTTCCAGTCATCCTGGAGCCAGCCCGCGAAGAGGTGCCGGACGATCTCGTACCGATGCTCCGTGTCCGACAAGCTGTGGTAGGCCCAGCGGGTAATGGAGGCCAGCGGCGCCAGATTCCAGGTGGATGCGTCATTCCAAACCGGGAAGAGCGACTCCAGATTGGCCGGGGGAGCAACGTTATCAGCCTGTATCACGCCATCACATCGCAAACACCACCGAAACTCGTTGTGGTATCGCAAATATTCGCCGCCCAGCTTCAGGTCATGCCGTCCCAATGAGGTCGTGAGATCATCTCGAATCGACTGCGTGTCCTGCAGGATGTTGAGCGGGCTGGCGCCGATCGTATAGCCGCGCAACATGACGATCACGGAACCTCCGTGCAGCACTGGATGATACGGAAAATCCTTTCCCTGCCACCGGACGGCGGGTTGGTCCTGCCGCTCGTAATTGGTAAATCCGCCTTTTAACTGGTTCACCGTCCGGTTGCTGAGGACATGCGTTAAATTCGCGAAGTACTGTGTGGCCACGCGTCCCCGGGTTCCGCCGGCCGACGGATGCGTGGTGGCCGAACCAGTGCCGCCGAGCGCATAGAACAAATTGTTGAATCCCGAACCGCGCACTGACAGACGGGTTGCAGGCGTGAATTGATAGTCTACTCGCCCTAATACCGAGTGCGCGCGACTCGGAAAGTTCACATCAACATTGAAGGACGGGTATGGACTGGTATAAGTGTAGGTGTGCGGCTCGCGCGAGTATCCATAGCTGCCGAAGAAATGGGCGCGGTCCTTTTTGATCGGCCCGCCAAAGGTTGCACTCAGCTGCTGATTCGAATAAGGCAGGACCCGATTGGCGACAAAATCCGCGGCGTTGAACTTGTCGCTGCGGAAATAGCCGCCAAAGGTGCCGGCGTATGTATTCGTTCCCGACTTCGTGACGGCATTCACGACCATGCCGGCAGAGCGTCCCTGGCTGGCGTCAAACCGGTTTGAGATGACCTCAAACTCACCGATTGCGTCCTTGTTAAAGCCCGTCTGTTCGCTGTCGGGTGATGAGTGGTAGTTGATCGTCACATCCTGCCCATCGACGTTCGTCGTCCCGTATCCCTGGCGATTTTCCACGAGTCCGACCGCCTCGTTCCGGCGGGCTCCCGGCGCAAGCAGTGTGAGATCCATCCAGTTTCGGCCGTTGAGCGGCAGTTCCGCCATCTGCCTGGGATCGATGTTGGCGCCGACCTTCGTCGTCTCCGTATCGACAAGAGGCACTTCGCCGACAACGTTAACTGTTTCGGCAACGGTCGACGGCATCAGCTCGATATTCACCACGGCCGTCTGCCCCACGAGAACCTGGATGGCTCGATTCACCGTGCCGAATCCCGCCAACTCCGCTGTGATTCGGTAATTACCAACTCGGACCAGCAGCCGGTAAGCGCCGCGCTCGTCGGTAACCGCGGCAAATTTGTTCCCCGATTCGGTGTGCGTCGCCGTCACCATCACGCCCGGTATGACCGCGCCGGTGGGATCCGTTACCGTTCCGCTCACTGTGGATTCCTGAGCATGCCCGCAAATGGGCAGCATCAGGATTACGCCGATCGCCACCAGCGCTGTGAAAACGTAACCACTCCTCAGACTCCTCATAGACACCTCCCACAGAAATAATGACGGAAAAGATGAATGAGCACTCATCACATGCGTTCCCATGAACAAGAACTGCCAACCAAGTCGAAGCGGAGTTCGGCTCTCTAAAGTAAAAATGATTTTTTCTGGCAGAAGTGTACACAAAACTGAGAAATCTATCCACATCACGGCTGAAGTGTTAAGGTAACGGCTCGGAACCAGGGGGAATTCACCGCATGGAATCGTTATCGCGTAAGGAGAGAATGCAATGCTGAAGCCGCTCGAACGCTTTTTCGTATTTTGGACAGCGCTCCTCGTGGCGCCAGCCCCGCTGCCGGCGCAACAAAAGCCGCTGCACCTCAACCCGGTGATCGCCAAACTGGCGGAGGGTAAAACCGTCTATGGCCTCAACACCGGCGACCTGTCACTCGTCTACGCGCGTGAAGTGGCGCGCGCGCCGGTCGATTTTATTTACGCCGACATGGAGCACAACCCTTTGGATTTTCCCGCGCTTCATTTGTTCCTGATGGGAATGACAGACAAGGCCACCATCCTAAAAAAGGGCAATCTCCAGCCGAACGTCGCCTTATTCGCGCGCTTTCCTCCGGAGGCGGACCAGTCCCAATGGGTGGTCAAACAGGCGCTGGACATCGGGCTGCACGGAATCATTTTCAATGGGGTCGATACCCGAGAACAGGCGCTGATTGCCGTCAAAAGCATGCGGTACCCGCAATTGAAAGGCTCGCAATATTACGAGCCGAACGGCACGCGCGGCTCCGGTCCGGCGAATGCCATGTGGCTTTGGGGTATCAGCGGTGAGGAATACGACCGTCACGCGGACTTGTGGCCGCTGAATCCTGAGGGCGATTTGCTGGCGATCCTCATGATCGAATCCGTCGAGGGCTTACAGAACCTTGATGCCATCGCATCCACTCCAGGCGTGGGCGCGTTGTTTGTCGGCGCAGCCAGTGATATGACTCGCTCGATGGGTGTGCGTCCGGGTTCGCCGGAGGTCGAGGTGGGATTGCAGAAGGTCTTGGGTGCGTGCAAGACACACAAAGTGTCGTGTGCGATCACGGCCACGAATGGAAACGACATTGCGAGACGAGTGAGGGAAGGGTGGAATATCATCCGGTCGACAGTGCCGGCGATCAATCAGGGACGGGCGCTGCTGGGGGAGAAGTAAGCTCCCCTCCTAAGTTAGGAGGGGACGCGAGCGAAGCGAGCGGGGAGGTTCCTTTGGGAACCACCCCGGCCCTTCGGGCCACCCCTCCTAACTTAGGAGGGGATTTACAAACGCATGGTTGCAATCGAAGAGATCACCATCGCGCAGCTCCACACTGCATACGTCGAGGGGAGAGCCACGGCGCGCGAAGTAACCCAAGCCTATCTCGACAGGATTGCCGCATACGACAAGCGTGGCCCGTATCTCAACGCGCTGATCACCCTCAATGCCAATGCGCTTGAAGATGCAGCCAAGCTCGACGCGATGCTCAAGTCCACCGGAAAGCTGACCGGTCCGTTTCACGGCATTCCCGTAATCGTCAAAGACAACATCGACACAAGCGACATGCCCACCACCTCAGGCGTCGCTCTCTTCAAAGATTTCATTCCACCGCGCGATGCTTTCATCGTGCGGCGTCTGCGCGTTGCCGGCGCGATCATTCTCGCGAAATCCTCACTCTCCGAGCTTGCGATCGGCCTCGCCGACACCATCAATTCGGTTCTGCCCGGTTTTACGCGCAATCCCTACAACACGGCATATGCGAGCGGCGGCTCGAGCGGCGGCACAGGCGTCGCCATTGCGGCAAACTTCGGTACAGTCGGTCTGGGAACGGACACAGGCGGGAGCGTGCGCGCGCCATCGTCGATCAACAATCTGGTCGGCATCCGTCCGACCGTGGGACTCGTGAGCCGTACCGGCATGACTCCGCTCGACAGCCAGCGGGACACGGCCGGCCCAATGGCGCGCACGGTTGAAGATGCGGCTCGGCTTCTCGACGTTCTCGTGGGAGCCGATCCAGCCGATCCGCGAACGGCAGGAGTAGAAACAAGAATCCCTCCGACCTACACCGCGTTTCTCGACAAAGCTGGCCTGAAAGGTGCCCGTATCGGTGTGTTGCGCCAGGTATTCAAACTTCAGGATGGCGCTGACCCGCGCGTCGTCGAGCTGTTTGAAACAGCGATTGCGGACCTCCGTCGTGCGGGAGCGGAGATCGTGGATGACTTCAGCGTGGCCGGCTTCGAAAGATTTCCGCGTCCACCACAGACCGCGGCACGCTACAAAGCCGATTGGGAAAGATTTTTCGCTTATGAAGGGCCCAATTTCCCGGTGAAAACGGTAGCGGAGTTGCGGGATGCACCCCCCGGTCAGAGTGTGCACCCGTTACATGCCGCACGCGTCGCTGAGGTGGCCGCGGTTACAAAGACACCCGACGAAGATCCCGAGACCGTCCAAGGCCGCAAGGACGAACGGATGTACCGCGATGCGTTCGGTCGAGCAATGGACGGCGCCCGCGTCGATGCGCTCGTCTTCCCCGTCTGGACCTATCCTCCGAAGATCAATGGTGACCGCGGCCAGACTCCGCAAGGCCAGCTCACTTTCATCGGTTCCGCGACGCAATGGCCGGTTGCCGTGGTGCCAATGGGATTTGTCGGCGAAAATCTGCCGATGGGCTTCCAGTTTTTCGGACGGCCCTGGAGCGAAGGACAGTTGATCCGGTTTGCCTACGCCTACGAGCAACTCACCCATCACCGGCGGCCGCCTCCGTTGGACAAAAAATAGTGGCCGCGCTACAGGCGATTCGTGTAACGTGACGGCGATAGCTACCATGAGCGGCTGCGAATGCAAGCCCGATAGGGCGCAGCCATCAGTAGAAGGAGATTCATCATGCGACATTTTGTGCCGAAACCTTTAAGACTAGCGGCTCTCGGTGTGGCGGTAGCCACGCTCGCCGCGGTGACGCTCACCGCTCAGTACAACATGACGGTCAACAAGGACCGGCTGCTCAACGCGCAGAATGAGCCACAAAACTGGTTGATGATGAACGGTGATTACGCCGCAACCCGATATTCGAAGCTCTCTCAAATCAACCGGGAGAACGTCAAGAACCTGAGGATGGTCTGGGCGTTGGCGCTGGGCGGCCTGCAGGACGTCGGCCAAAACGGCCCGGAAAACGAATTGAATCCGTTGGTAGACAACGGTTTCATGTACACGTCCGATGGCTGGGGCACCATCTACAAAATCGATGCGCGTGATCCGAACAGGGGCCGGTTCATGTGGGTCACCGATCCCGGCGTGAAACATCAGGGTAACTTCCCGCGAACGCGCGGCGTCGCGTTGTGGGAAGACCTGGTGATCGCGAATCTTCCGGATGGCCGGTGATTGCAATCAAACGCGACACGGGCGAAATCCTGTGGGATAAGGTGGTCGCAACGGCCAACGAGTTCGGCACTAAAGAAAGATTTGTTACGGCGCCGATCACGGTTGAAGACAAGGTCCTCATTGCGAACGGCGCCGGTGATGCCGGCACGCGCGGTTGGGTCGCGGCGCTCGAAGCGCGGACAGGCAAGGAGTTGTGGCGGTGGTACGTGATACCTAAACCCGGTGATCTGGGAAGCGAAACGTGGAAGGACAAGAATAACGCGTGGAAAACCGGTGGCGGCGGCATTTGGCAGACGGGCGCCTACGATCCGGCAACACGGCTTACGATTTGGGGCACGGGCAACCCCGTTCCCCAATACGATCCGCAGTCGCGTCCGGGCGACAATCTTTACACGGATTCGGCCGTGGCCATCAATATTGATACCGGCAAACTAGCCTGGCATTTCCAATACACTCCAAATGATTCCTGGGACTACGACGAAGTCGGCGTTCACATGCTTTACGACACCATGATCGGCGGGCAGCTCCGCAAGGTCGTCGGTCATTTCGGCCGCAACGGGTTCTTCTATTCTCTGGATCGCACGAACGGAAGGTTCATCAAGGGCGCTCAATATGTCAACGATCTGAACTGGACCAAGGGTCTCGATCCGGAGACGGGTAAGCCGGTGGAATACAATCCTAAGCTTGACGTGCAGGTCTACAACCCCGTAGCCCGGGCGTTGCGCGGCGATCCGGAGAAGCGGACATGCCCGACCTGGCACGGTGGCATCGCGCACCAACCCACTGCGTATAACCCGGTCAAGCACATCGCCTACGGCGTGGGTATCGAAGGCTGCTTCTCACAAAACGGCGCAGCCTATGCGTTCCTTTCATCGAACGGCGGACTCGACCCGAAGAATAGCG
>QHWY01000423.1 GCA_003223875.1 Acidobacteriota bacterium
CAACATCGAAGGCGGGCGTTGTATACGGGTCGCTACGCAGCGGAACCCTTCTTCTTCGAAGCTTCGGGTCGAAATGTCGGGACACTGCCGAATGAAGATGTAGAGAACGCCCTGACAGACCCTACATACATGGATATGGTCCGATCTTCCTCATTGCAATGCTGGCAGTTGCGGAGGTGTTCCTCTTCCTTGGCAGTCAGCTCCGCGTGACCGTTTATAAAGTTGAGAAGTCTTTCGTCATTGATGTGCTCGCTCTCCGAGTCATCAGTTTTCGTTGCGGTATTCATTTGACGAAACTGGCGGCCGCCCGAAAGGGTTTTGCTGCCTAACATGGCACGGCAGGGACCAAACATCTGACGGTATCGTAATCTCTTGATTTTGACGAAGGCTTGCCTCCCCGATCTTCCATTTCTTGTGAAATGGACATTCCAAATGTGAATGGCGATTCAGTCTGCCTAAGAAACACGATTCACAGCACCCGCAACTTTTATAGCCCCGCCAATCTAGGTATTCGCCACGCTGTGCCTCGCATCTACGCCATCAATTGACACGAGAGTTTTGGCGTGGACACACATTGCCGGACGCAGTGACAGAAGGGCTGGATTCATGAATTAGTGATGGCCGCTGAAGTCAGAATGACGAGGTGCGGAGACGGGTTTTTGTGGCAGTGGACTGCCTGTGATCCGAATCGATTAAGGTGAGGAGCGTTTCTGGAGAAATCTGTGCGAACGCTGATCAGCGCTCATCCTTCCCAGAGAGATCACGTCGTGTAAGATGAACACCATGGTCATCGACGCGGTACACGGTATTCAAGACGGGGTGTAGTTGTTTTATGAGAGACTCCTCCACATCGTCCAGATCGAAGGACTCTGCTACTTCTGCCCACGACACGTAAAGTTCGTCAGACTCGTACTGGTAGCCGTGAAGCAATGCTCTGCCCTTGTGTTTCTCACGACCCCCCTTGCCATCCGCGAGTCGGTAACCAGGCAGACGCGTGTGCAGATTGGTGGCTTTACCAAGGTACAAGATGCAGTCGCTGGTCCTTTGATCTCCAACTATCTTTTCGCGATTGGCAGAGCCGTGTTTGGGAAGGGCGGCATTGGGCTTGATGGCCTCATTGGGCTTGATGCGATTTGCGGTTTCGGCGAACAGGTAAACGCCCTTCTTCTCAGGTATCTTGCCAACATCCAATTCTCTCAACTTACGAAGCGGTTCCCAGACTAGGTCATGGTGGCTATGTATCACACGACCTCCTTTGTACCAAGAAACGAACCAATAGTAGTCCAAGCAGTGGCAATGACGCTACTGAAACGCAACCTGGTGGAACCGA
>QHWY01000435.1 GCA_003223875.1 Acidobacteriota bacterium
CTTTTGGCGACGGAAGCGGCGTGAGAGCAATCTCGACGATGAGATCGCCTACGATCTGGCGCTGGACGCCGAGGAGCGAATTCGCGCAGGCGTCACGCGCCAAGAAGCCGAACGGGCCAGCCGTCGCGATTTTGGGAATGTGCTGCTACTGAAGGAGGGGATTCGCGAAATGTGGGGCTGGACATCGCTCGAACGGCTCGGCCACGATCTTCGATACGGATGGCGCACCTTGCGCAAGAACCCACTATTCGCCACGATGGCCGTGCTGTCGCTTGCATTGGGCATCGGCGCGAACACGGCTATTTTCAGCTTCATGGATGCGATTCTGATGCGCGCGCTGCCGGTATGGCGTCCCGGAGATCTGGTCATCCTGAACTGGCATACAAAGGGCCCTCCTGGTGTTGTCCACGGTATGAGCGGGAGCTGGTATAACGATCCCCACACCGGATGGAGCAGCGGCGACTATCCCTTCCCTGCGTTTGAGCTTTTGCGAGCGAACAACAGTGTCCTATCCAGCATGTTTGGATTCGCCGATGCGGGTCGGTTGAATCTGAGTGTTCAAGGACAGACCGATCTTGTGGATGGGCAGCTTGTGTCTGGCAACTTCTTCAGCAGCCTCGGCGTGCGTCCCGCTGCCGGACGCTTGATCAGCGATTTTGACGACCGCAGCGGCGCCACGCCAGCCGTAGTGATCAGCTACAACTACTGGCGGCGGCGTTTTGCGGGAAGCACTGATGCAGTCGGGCAGTCGATTTTCCTCAACAGGATGCCGTTTATGATCGCCGGAGTGTCCGCACCGGAGTTCTTCGGAGTGAATCCTGCAGGTGCACCGGATCTGTTCGTTCCACTTCACGCTGCTCCGCTATTTTCCGAGGACCCGCAAGATGATGAAAAGACAAGGTTCCTCGACAAGAACTTCTACTGGGTCGAAATCATGGGCCGGTTGCGACCAGGCACAACTCTCAGGCACGCTCAGAGCGATCTCGCCGCGCGGTTTCAGCGCTACGTCAACAGCACGGCGTCCACCGAGGAGGAGAAAGTCGACCTACCTGCGCTCGTGCTCGCGGATGGAGGCTCCGGCATCGATTCCCTGCGCCGCGAATATGCCAAACCGCTATACGTGCTCTTGGCCATGGTCGGTCTCATTCTCGCCATCGCATGCGCCAATATCGCCAACCTTCTGCTCGCGCGGGCGGCGACCCGCCGACGTGAGATTGCGGTTCGCCTGAGTCTCGGGGCCGGGCGCCTGCGTGTCATTCGCCAACTGCTGACGGAAAGCCTGCTGCTGGCCTTCCTCGGCGGAATGTTGGGAGTCTGGGTGGCGGCGCTTGGGATCCGATTCCTCACCTGGCTGCTCGCAAACGGTCGCGACAGCTTTACGCTGCACGCGAATCTCAGTTGGCAGGTGTTGGCGTTTACGTTCGCTCTCGCGCTGATTACTGGAATTCTCTTCGGCGTGGTACCGGCCGTACAGGCAACAAAGATTGACATCACGCCAGCCTTGAAGCAAATCAGAGCGAGTGCGTCGCGGAGCGGGCTCCGTCTAAACAAGATGCTTGCGACCCATCAGATTGTGATCTCCCTGTTATTGACCATCGCTGCCGTCCTTTTCGTTCGCACACTAGCGAGCCTTCATTCGGTCGAACTTGGCTTTGATCGCGAAAACGTGCTGCTGTTTCGTTTGAACGCCAAGCAGGCCGGATACAGTGATGCAGCGCTTGAGCGCTTCTATACGGATCTGTGGGCGCGTTTCCGAACCATTCCGGGGGTGCGGGATGTCAGTCTTTCCGATTTCGCTCTGGTCTCCGGCGCCGGGGGTCAAACCGGAGTCACGATTCCGGGCCGGCCGGCACAACCGGGGCGAGAATCACGAACCTCCGTCCTCATAATCGGCCCGACGTTCTTTTCGACGATGCGCATTCCTATTCTGTTGGGCCGGGAGCTTCAGGAACGCGATATCACGGGGCCGGCCAAAGTTGCAGTAGTCAATGAAGTTTTCGCGAAGCAGTATTTTCCGAATGAGAATCCGATTGGTCGACACTTCGGCGGCTTCGGCGGAGAAGGCGGAAAGCTCGACGACTTTGAAATCATTGGTGTGGCCAAAACCGCCCGTTACAATTCCCTCAAGGGAGCTACCCCACCTGTTGTCTATATTCCGTTCAATCAGCGTGTGGATGGGATGTTGTTTGAGCTGCGAACCCATTCCGATCCCCTTGGCCTAGTCAGCATGGTGCGTCAAATTGTTCGCCAGGCCGATCCACGAGTGCCAATTTCGGATGTGAACACACAATCGCAGCAGATCGATCAAACCATCAACAGGGAGCGCATTTTCGCGCAACTCTGCAGCTGCTTTGCGACGCTTGCTCTGCTCATGTCGTGTATCGGACTTTATGGCATGTTG
>QHWY01000427.1 GCA_003223875.1 Acidobacteriota bacterium
CGTCCAGTTCGCTGCCTTTCATCTGGCGAGACATGGGACCGATTTGGGCCGTGCCTTCGATGAGGGCCGGAGGGGCGGTGCTCGACCCCTTCCCTTCGATTTGGATCTTGACGTTCGGATATTGCTTGCGGAATCCCTCGGCCCACAGCGTCATTAAATTATTCAGGGTATCGGAGCCGATGCTATTGAGGTTGCCGGAAACCCCGCTGACCTTGACATAGGATCGGAGATTCGGATCGAGCTTGATCGCTTCCTCTGCTCGGGCAGAGCCGCTACCGAAAATGCAAACAGCGCCCGTGAGGGTGATGCCGAGAACGGCTGTGTTCCATTGGTGTGTCATCAAAACTCCTTTCTGTTAAGAAGCCTACCGATCGCCGGTTACGTGCCTATTACCCGTGTGTTACAGGACTGTTAAGTAAAACCAGTGAAAAAGTAGCTGCGTGAAAGTCATCCGATGACGTCGTCATCGGCGGTCACTTTTCTGGCGAGAACGGCGTCCGACATCACGAAAGCATCGAGCGCCTCCCGTACCATTTGCAGCGCCCAATTGGCCATTCGGGGGATGTCAATGTAGAGCTTGAAGCGGTCGCGAATTTACACTCTATACTTGACGCCGGCCACCTGACTCTGGTATCAGGACGCCTGCGCAGTTCGGTCGCATCGGCATTAAAATGTGATCCTCATGGCTTCTCCGAGTATGGTCTTGTCATCGGGATCTGTCAGTCGACTGTGGCGAGGAACTACTCGGAGTAAATTGCAACGTATCCCCTGAAACTATCCCAATTGGAGGCTCTGATAGATGGCTCAATTCGATCCAAAAAACGACGCTACCCAACCCAACCAAACTTCGCCAGATTCTGAATCCTCTTCCACCTGCGGCTCACAGCCCAGTTTATTGAACGAAGGCGCCTCGCGGCGAAAGTTCCTCCAGATGGCGATGGGAGGCGCGGTCGCCGGATTGGTGACTTCGACCGGGATAGAGTTTATGGAATTTGTGGCCCCGAGTTCAGCTCTGGCACAGTCGACGCTCACCCCCGAAATGGCGTTGAAGGAATTGCTCGAGGGCAATAAGCGTTTCGCGGCTGGAAACCTGACATCTTTTGAGCAGGACCTTGCGATTTTGAGGAATCATACGAGTGAAAAGCAGCAACCGTTCGCGGCAGTGTTGGCTTGTGCCGATTCCCGGGTACCCGTTGAGTTAATTTTCGACCAAACCATCGGTCATATCTTTGTTACGCGCAACGCTGGGAATATCACTACTTCGGAAATCATCGCGAGCCTTGAATATGGTGCAGCGGTGTTGGGGACAAAGGTAATCCTGGTCATGGGACATGGTGCTTGCGGTGCGGTTGATGCCACGATTCAAGGCAAAGAAGTTCCTGGGCAGATCAGCGCGCTATATCCGCATATCCAGCCCGCGGTTGATCTGGCCGGACCAGACCTCGAGGCAACGGTCAAAGCAAACGCCAAAATCCAGGCGGCCTTGCTTCGCCAGGCTTCTCCTGTTATTTCCGGTTTGGTGAAAAAAGAGAAGCTGTTGGTTCTCGCCGCGTTTTATAACATTAGCTCTGGGGTCGTTTCGCTGCTGAAGTAACTAGGCACTGGAATATAGCCGTCCTCTGCTTCGTTCTCACAGCAGCTGTGTGTTAAGAAGCCTACCGGTTGCCAGTTACATGCCTGTTACACCAACGTTACAGGACTGTTAAGGACTCCTGGAACCCCTGTGCTAAAACGAGATCAGGGCCCGCAACCCGATGATTTGATTGTCGTAGCGCACGTACTGCGCGCACGTTGTACAATTGCTGCCCGTGGCAATTGCAAGCCCGCTCAGCGCGCCCGTCGTATTGCCGAGGACAGTCTCGTTATAGAACTCGTAGTTCAACGAGAAGGCCAGCCACTTTGAATAGTCGTAGCTGATCCCTGCGTAGTACGACTGAATATTACCGGCCTCGGTATCTTTATTCGGTTTCATGAAGTAATACCGGCCGTGCAGGCGGAGCTTCTCCAATCCAGGAATCCGCCACCACGCCCAGACCTCATACCCGCGTCCCTGGTGAAAGCGGGGAGTACTGGTAGACGGGCCATTCGTGCTGCCGTAGGTGGCGGCGGCCGCGGAAGTGTTACCGTTGTAGGTCGCGGGGACATTGAATCCTTGACCCCCTGGGGCAAAGCCTTTCTGACCGATATCCCCCCCATCGTCTGCCCAGACCGCTTGCAGGTTCAGCTTGAAGCGAT
>QHWY01000428.1 GCA_003223875.1 Acidobacteriota bacterium
TCATCCATGACGTACTCAAACCGGCCACGACATTTCCCGACCTCAAGCACCTTCAAGGACGATCCGGAACCAACGTTGCACTCAGCGCGCACGTCCGGCGTGGCAATTTAGAAGAGGCGTTCAAAGAGTCGGATTACGTCTTCGAGCAGACGTTTCACAACGGCAAAGTCATCCATGCTCCGCTCGAGCCTTACGTGACGGTCGGCGAGATGGCCGGCTCTGATGGATTGACGATTCATACCGCATCGCAAAGTCCGTCCTTCGTGCGATCGGAAATTAGCCGGCTGTTGGGCTGGCCTGAAAATCGTGTTCGCGTTCGGACGGCTTTTTTGGGTGGCGGCTTTGGCGGCAAACTCTACATCAAGCTCGAAGCGCTGGTTGCCGCCTGCACTTTGCTGGTTCGAAAACCGGTGCGGATCGCGCTGACGATGGAAGAGCAGTTCTACACGATCACGAAACACGGCGCGACGGTGCGGCTCAAGACGGGAGTGAAGAAGGACGGGCGCATGGTTGCGCGTGAAGTGGAAGTATGGTGGAACGGCGGCGCCTATGCCGACATTGGCCCGCGCGTCACCCAGAAATCGGGTCTGACTTCCTCGGGTCCTTACGACATCGAGAATATTTCCATCGACAGCCATGCGGTTTACACCAACGAGCCACCCGCCGGCGCGCTGCGCGGCTTCGGTGTCTCTCAGGTCGTTTGGGCGTACGAGTCTCAGTCCGACACCATTGCGCGCGCGCTGAACATCGACCCAATCGAGTTTCGCCGCCGGAACATTCTGCGCGAAGGCCGGCCGCACGCAACCGGGATGCCGATGACCGACATCGATATCGATGCGATTCTCGACCGTCTGGCCGAGCGGATGCAGTGGAGCCGTCCGGTCGACCGCGGTTCCGGAGCGATTCGCCGTGGCCGCGGTGTTGCGATCGGAATCAAGGCTTGTGTCGCTCCGACGACTTCTGTCGCGATGGTGAACATCTACGGTGACGGAAGCTGCGGCATCTGCTGCAGCACCGTCGATATGGGTCAAGGCTCGGATACGGCAATGGCGCAAATCGCCGGCGAAATTCTTGGCGTGCCGGCCGAATCGATTCGAGTTGTGCATCCCGATACCGACGTGACTCCTTACGATATGGCGACGCTCGGCTCCCGTTCCACCTACCACATGGGCAATGCCGTGCGGCGCGCCGCCGAAGATGCCCGCGCGCAACTGCTGCGCATCGCGGCAACAATACTGAAAACCGGAGAGGACGAACTCGAGTGCCGAGACAGCGTGATCGTCGCGCGTTCGGGCACGCGCGTGACGTTTCGCGACGCCATGGTGGCGCGGTTCGCGATGCAAGCTGGAAATATCATCGGTATTGGATCCTTCATGCCGCCTTACGAAAAGCCCGACCACGAGACGGGCCAGTCGCGTCAAATCACGCCATTTTGGATGCTGGGCGGCGCAGGCGCCGAGATCGAGGTCGATACGGAAACCGGACGGATTCGCGTCACCAAGCTCGTTAACGTGGGGGATGCCGGATCTCCAATCAATCCGGATATCGTCGAACGGCAGCTCATCGGCGCAGGCACCATGCAGTTCGGTTTCACCGTCTTTGAGGAAATGATCTTCAATGAAGGCCAGGTCGTGAATGCCAGCTTCGCGGATTATAAGATCCCCGGCATGCTCGACCTGCCGGAGGAATTGACCGGCGAACTGGTCGAAGTACCGCACCGTCAGGGACCATTCGGCGCCAAGGGCGTCGGCGAGACCGGAATGTTCTGCGTTTCTCCTGCAATAGGAAATGCCCTGTACGATGCCGTCGAAGTGCGCGTTACGGAAATACCACTGACGCCAGAGCGCGTCTTGCGTGCTCTGCGCCAGGCACAGAACCGGCCCTTAGGGAGTGATTGATGACGGAAACCCATCGCCGGACGATCCGATTCAAGCTGAATGGCCGCCCGGCGGTTAGTGAAATCGCAACACACGAGACGTTGCTCGAGGTTTTGCGGCGCGACTTCAGTCTTTTCGGGGCACGCGAAAGTTGCGGCCAGGGACTCTGCGGCTGCTGCACGGCGCTCGTGGATGGTATCGCGGTCAGCGGGTGTCTCTATCTGGCCGCCTATGCGGACGGTGCTGAAGTGACCACCGTCGAGGGCCTCGCTTCCGGCAGCCGGTTGCATCCGATCCAGGAGTCGTTCATCGCCAACTGCGGATTCCAATGCGGCTTTTGCACGCCGGGGTTCATTCTGATGACCAAGGAGCTGCTCGAGCGGCACCCGCAGCCAACTACGGATGAGATCCGTCACTATTTGTCCGGAAACTTGTGCCGCTGCGCCGCCTACCCCGACATTCTTCGGGCGGTAAAGGCTGCCGCAGGTCAGAAGGGTTAATGAAGGGTCCAGCAACACCCCTCCTAAGTTAGGAGGGGTGCCGAGCCCGTAAGGGCGAGGCGGGGTGGTTCCCTTTTGGAACCACCCCGTCTTCGCTCACTTCGTTTGAGGCTTCGCCTTGCGCTTCGCGCGGGCTCGCGCTTCGCGGTTCGCGAAGCCACCCGTCCTAACTTAGGAGGGGAGTTGCCATTGAAAGGGCTTTGCACAAAAAATCCTGGGCGGTCATAGACTAGAGCTGTCCTAATTAGGATATGGTCAGTCAGACCGGTATAGAAAAATCATTAGTTTATCGGCCTAAAAGTGGTGTTTTGAGGTTGAGGTTTCCGATCTCATTATGTTGGCTGTCCCAATTATGGCAAGTCCAGTTGAAGTTGTTGAGGCTGAAGAGGCGGAGTGCCGAAGGGATCGCT
>QHWY01000188.1 GCA_003223875.1 Acidobacteriota bacterium
TAGGGAGGTTCAGGTTCTTCAGGGAACCACGGCCGCCGGTAACATCGCTACTCTGTATTTCGACAGCAAGTCGGGACTGTTGGTGCGGATGATCCGCTATGCCAGATCACCGGTCGGCCGCCTCCCCACACAAATCGACTATTCGGACTATCGGGATATCGCCGGTGTCAAGATGCCGTTTCGTTGGACCGTCCTCTGGCTGGACGGCCGCGAGACTGTCGGGTTGACCGAGGTGCGGCCGAACGTTCCGATCGATAACGCGAAGTTCGCCAAACCCGCCCCGTCGCCGAAGTAAACATGTTGGAAATTGTAGGTTGGAGATTGCTCCATTGTTCCATCCGAAGGGCTTTGCACAAAAAATCCTGGGCGGTCATAGACCGCCCAACAGCTTGGGGTGCGCAACTGTAGGGGCGCTCTATGAGCGCCCGCGATGTATTTTTTGTGCAAAGCCCATCCGAAGAAATTTCCACTTATTTTCCAAATTCTAATGTCACCGCCCAGATTGCCGGACTGAAGGAGAGCGGCTTCACCGCCGAGGAACTTCGAGGCATTTATCGCGAAAATGCCCTTAAGATCCTGCCGGCTTTAGCCAGGTAATAAGCCAGTCGATTGCGACACGCAGAGAATCGCCATTGACGGAATGGCCGGTGTTCTTCTGCACCCGCAACACGAATTTTTCCTTCGCTCCCGCCTTGGCGTACGCCTCGGAAGCGCTATTTGCGGCAAGCATGACGCCGGGAATCGGAGTCAGCGAATCGGAGTCGCCGTTGATCACCATTAGAGGCCGGGGCGCAATGAGTGGAAGCATGGCGGGGCCGTCAAACTCCGAATAGATGCCGGGCACAACGCGATCATAAAAGGTGCGCACGAATTGTGCGTCGAGTTCCGCGCCTTCACTCCGGGATGCGCCCTCGACAGCGAACTGGATAGTTCCCACTCGCGCCTGCCATCGATTGTTCTCCAGGGCCCAACGGAAGCTCTGTACCGAAATGCAAGGTATGGCCACAGCGATTCGTGGATCGGCGGCGGCGGCGAGATAGGTTTCCATGCCGCCCTTGGAAAAACCGATTAAGCCGATGCGTTTCGGATCGACGTCATCGCGGGTTTCGAGGTAATCGATCAGCCGCATCACGTCCCACACGGTGTCGTAAAGAAAAGGATGTTCTTTGCCGGTCTTGTAGGCACGAAGAATGGCTTCCTCGTACCCGCTCTTGGTCCGCTCGCCGTGATACCGGCCATCTATCGCTACTGCCACGAAACCGCGCACCGCCAACTCGGCGGCCAGGCCTAGCATGCCTTCTTTGCTATCCCCTGTGCCATGCAACACGATGACCGCGGGCCGCGGTCCGGCGCTCTTCTCCGGGCGGATTATGATTCCAGGGACTCTTTCATCGGCCTCCCCGGCAAATGTGAAGCGGGCGGCCGTTAGTCCTCGCGACGTTGTGCCGGGCCGCAGTTGCGGATCCAGGGGAACACGCGGCCGGTCGATGATTTTGAGAAATCGCGACCGGGTTGCCGCCAGGTCAAGTGAACCCGAGTCGGGCTTGGATTGGGCATATGAAAACAGGCAAGTCATGAGGATGACCGAAAAGACATCCAGGGCAAAAACGATTCGGGCGCGAAGTATCACACGATCCTCCTGCGGCGATTTGATCCCACCATAGCGTGTTGCAAAAAGAAGCTCAAACGGATTTTACTGTAGTTCGGCCGTGCGCAATAACAGGCATGAAACGGGATGAATTCGAAAGATTAAAGTATGTGATTAGCACGCACTATCACGCCGATCATAGTGGCGGAAACGAAAAGATGCTGGCGCGAAGCGTCGAAATCATTTCAACCGCGAATTCGCGTAAGAACATCCTGGAGCACAAACAGTCCAACGCACCGCCCAATGTCGTTCCGGCGCGAATCACATTCACCGAAGAAACATCCGTATTCATCGGTGGAAAAGAGGTGCGAGCGCGATATTTCGGACGCGGCCACACGAATGGCGACGCGATTATTTATTTTCCAGCAGACCGTACGATCCATACCGGAGACCTGATGGCCGGCACGAGTCCGCTGATCGATTACAACGGCGGTGGCAGCATCATCGAGTGGACGAAGACGCTTGACGCAGCGATGGAGCGGCTGAATTTCGACACCGTCATTCCGGGCCACGGCAATGTGACGAACAAGGCCGGATTGACGACCTACCGCAACAATATCGAGAAACTGCGTAATCGCGTCACTGGCCTGATCCACGAAGGTAAGAAAGAGGATGAGATCGCGAAAGTCATGACCGCGGAATACGGCTGGCAGCCCAATAGCCTCCAACAACAGTGGAGCGTGCCGGGATTCATGACAGAACTGAAGTAAGCAGATTCGTTACGAAATCCGGATGAGGAATTCTGAAGCCGCAGCTACTGTGCTGCCCGGCAGTTTTCCGCGCCGCGGCCGCCACCCAGACCGCAAACCGAGTCGCCGTTGGGCAGTTTGATGTTGCTCATTGTGCCGACGGGTTTCCCATTTCGGGCAGGTGCAACGGTAATGGTGATCTCGGTGCCGGGGGCAAGGGCAGACAGAGTCTGCTTCCGGCCCCAGCCCGCTTGGACCAATACGGCTGGGTCGGGACCCTCCGCGCTCCAATGCGTGACCTCGCCTTTTTCATCCTTAACATCGAAGTAGAGCTGAATATGGGGATTCGTATAACGAAATTCCGTCACGACAGCCTTCATCGTGACCGGATGGTCCGAGTCGTAGGAGACGAATGTTCCGTGATGAGCAAACACAGAGGCGCTGACCAATAGAAGCGCGACGGTAATCAGACAAGACTTTAGAAAGTTGACATGCATAAAATACCCCTCAAGTAATTCGTAAAACCCGCCGTTTCGGCATCTTCTCATTCTTGCCGCCTGAATCGCTATCAAAACACGCGGTTAGAGAAATCATGCTCGGTGTCCTCCAGTGCGCACGAGTCTACCGGTTTCGGGGACAAGTCCGAGCAGGCGGGGTGGTTCCCCTGCCGTTACTGACACTTGAGGGAACCACCCCGCCCTCGCTTTTGCTCGGGCACCCCTCCTAACTCAGGAGGGGTGTTGGCGATGTCATCGACATTGCGCGGCGCCTTCAATCGGAATATCCTTGGCCTCAATTTGGCCTCGATATCGATACACACAAATGAAGGGGAGGGTATTCATGAGTACAACGAAGCAACGAAGCCGCATCTTCTGGATGGCTTTCGCGATCGGTAGCATTCTGATTCTTGCCGTTACTTCCATCGAGCGCGCGCAGCAAAGGCAGAGGCAGGCTGTCGATTCCAATGGAGCACCGCTATTCAAGGTCGATCCGTTCTGGCCGAAGCCCCTCCCCAATCGGTGGGGCATGCAGCAAGTGACGGGTATCTCCGTTGACCAGAACGATCACATCTGGTTTTTAAATCGCGGAGCAAAAGCCGATCCCGATGAAGTCGGCGGCGAAAATAACCGGATCGACTGCTGCGTTCGGGGGCCCGAGCTGATTGAATTGGATCAGGACGGCACTGTCGTGCATGCGTGGGGAGGGCCCGGATACCATCCACTCTGGCCGACGGCTTTGCAGACTGTTCTCGTGGATCGCCAGGGTTTTGTCTGGGTCGCCGGAACCGCAGCGCAGGACAGCATCCTCAAGTTCACGAAAGACGGAAAGCTGGCGTGGGATTTCGATCACCGCCCGCCCAAGGGTTCACCGCCTCTGAAAGAAAATAATCAACAGACCGACGTGCTTGTCTCTAAAGGCCGGTTCAACCTCGACGAAGATGCGCGCGAGATCTACATCATTAATTGGAAGCGCGTGCTCGTGTACGACATGGATACGGGCGCCTTCAAGCGGGGCTGGGGCGGCCATGGAATGCCGTTGAACGAGATCAGCGACGATCCGATTCCCGGATACAAGTGGACTGGCGGCCCTCCGGTCGAGGAAAAGAATTTCGTTCCCGATTTGCACTTCGTCGAGTTTTCGAAAGAGGGCCTGGTCTACGTCGGAGAGCGTGGACAAAACCGGATCGAAGTTTTCACCAAGCAGGGGAAGTTCGTCAGGGAGTTCTACGTGTCACCCAACACTCCATCTCGCGGCGAGATTTGCGGCGGGCTTTATCACGAGAAGCTTCCTCCTTGCGGAACGACCTACAAGCTTGCGTTCTCTCACGACCCGCAGCAGAAGTACGCTTACGTGGCTGACGGCACCAATGACAAAGTATGGATTCTCGACCGCGACAGCGGGAAGACACTCGGCGGATTCGGCCGTAACGGCACCTATGCCGGCCAGTTTCACTGGATCAACGCGATCGCGATGGATTCCAAGGGCAACATCTATACCGGCGAGGTGGAAGAGAATAAGAGAATCCAGAAGTTCGTGCCCGTGATGGCGAACAACTAGCTGAATCTGCTGTAGTGGCGGTCTACGACCGCCGAGGATGTCGCAATTGTGGGATTGTCGGCGGTCATAGACCGCCGCTACAGGAGACTACGTCCTCAATCTCGGCAGCAGCTCCAGCGCGTTTTCGCGATCGATGTCTCGCATCTCGCTTGCGGTGAAGCCGCCATTATCCGCCAGCCCGTTGGCGACAATTGCGGCCGTGCCGCCGCCGAGAGGGTAATCGGTACCGAACAAAATGTGCGATGGAGGAACCATCTTCTTGAATGACGGCATGGTGTAGGGATTAAACGCCTGAGCCGTGTCGTAGTAAAACTTCTGCAGTTCGTACATCACACCCTTCGGCAGCAATTGCTGTCCGACGCCTGCAAGCCGACTCGTAATGTAGGGCACGGTCCCGCCCCCGTGCGACCAAATGAATCGAATGTCCGGAAACCGTGCGACCGCAGCGGTGCTTAACAAACTGAGGATCGTGCGTGTCGTATCGAATACAAACTCGACTCCTCGATTCTGCGCGTCGGTAAGAGTCGTTTGAGCATCGCACGCAGCACAATATGGATGACAAAACACAACCGCTTTACGGCGATTTAGTACCTCCATAAGGGGAGTGAAAGCAGGATTGCCGAGATACTTGCCCTGATAACTCGACAGGATGCCGATGCCGTCCGCTTTGAGAGTATCCAACGCGTATTCGACTTCGCGTACGGCGCCGTCCACGTCCGGTAACGGCAATACCGCAAACAAACCAAACCGGCCGGGATAGTCCTTTACAACCTTCGCGCCGTATTCGTTGCACTCGCGCGCAAGCGCCCGCGCCGCAGCATTGTCCGTGAACCACACGCCGGGATCGCTGATGGAAATGATGGAAGTTGCGACGCTGCCCTGTTCCATCTGCGCGAGGGTTTTTTCCGGCATCCAATCTTTGAGAGCAGGCTGGCTGACTCCCTTCGCCGTGCTCAATGCATACAGTTTCGGAATCGTAAAGTGCGAATGTGTATCGATTCGAAATGGCCGGCCCGGGCTAGCCGATCCGTTCTGCAACCCTAATATCGTTTTCGGCAGCGCGGCGGAGGCTCCCAGCACCGCCATCTGCGCCATCCATTTCCGGCGTGTTAACAAATGCATCTCATCCTCCTTGCGCTTAGCGCAGCTCCTGGATCATTCCCGGAATATAGTTGGGCAGTGCCCAGTTTTTCTTTTTTTGTGCCTTTTTGTGGCCAATTCTCCTCATTTGTTTTAGCGGCCCCCTGGGCCGGGGCCCAGTTGATCCCGGATTCTGCGATCGAATTGATCGACTTCATCGGCCGGCGCGCAGATGTCTTCCAACAGACCGGTGAAGTCATCAACCGTCTTAATGTCTTCGCCGGTTATGAGATGGAATCTTTTCGTCTGGCCGACCCATGGACGCGTGTACGCCTTGGGATCGGTGATCGTCCAGTTCAGTTCCAGTGTGTTGTAGTTGGTTCGGCGGTAACGCTCCTGCAAGCGCATCGATTCGCTGTGCGGATATCCGAAATGATCGACCCATGTGCGTTCATCGTGGCCGGTGGAATCCACCACGAACGTATCTCCCTCCCAGTGGCCTACGGAATATCCCCACCATCGGGGCTGGTCCGGCTCGTCGGGGAGCTTGCGGCCATCCGTGTAGATCGGACGAATGCCGTAGCCCCACATGAAGTGCTGGTAGATTCGACCTTTCTGGACAATGAACTCGATCGGATCCGGATAGATCAGCGCTCGCGTCACGCCCATCGGATTACAGTATTGATACGGATCTGTTCCGTTCGAAGGTGGAACGGCTCTGCGCCGGCCAATATGTTCTTCAGGATGCGCGGCAGCGTCGGGAGTGCCGAGGTTGCGGCCGTAGGATGGCTTGTTCGCATCGAACATCTTCTGTCCCAAAGGCGTGAATGGAGGCACGTCGTTGCTGAAGCCGCGATCGCCGCAATCCGGGCACGTTCCGCCCCCACCATATCCTAGGCGGCTCGAGTTGCGCGTCCAAACTCCGGCCAGATCATGCGGATCAAATTTCTTATCCGATGGCAGATACCTCGGCAATTGAGGCGGCGGCCCGCCACGCTGGCCGAATGTCATTAAGGTAAGAGCTCCTCCGCAAAACATCATGATGATGAAACCCAGAATCCGGCTTTTCATGTGCACTTCTCCTGATCAAGCTGTAACCAGCTTGACCGCAGTCTGCCATCCACGGCATGCGCCAAACCAATCCATGGGGCGCAAAGACCCTTCACCTTGTTTTCATAGAACTTTTGGCACTACCCGCGCGAAGTTAACATTGCACTGAGATGATGTCAAAGGAAGACGATCAAGTGGTTTAAGGGACACGATTCCCGCGCTGCTGCTGAACTAGATCACCGAACCAACACTACCGCCAGCATGGAAAAAGCGAAATCCGTCGGTGGATTTGTCAAATCCTGCGCAGGAAAACCAAAATCCTCTGTAGGATTTGTGAAATCCCCTGCAGACGCGGCCGCTCCGTCGCTGTTTCTTACCCGTCGGCACAGGTAAGGATTCTTGCCGCCCGAGTTCATTGTTCTCTCGAGCGACCTCGGACAGGCCAACAACCCCCTTCATCCCGATGGGTTGCTGGCCATGTGGTGAATACCTGGCGAGTCAAGGCATTTTCATCACCGATATCGACCGGATGGCGAAAGTGAATCCGGCGAAGCTGCTGAGGGGCTGAAGTAGCTTTGCGCCCGGCACAGCCGTGTACGACTATTTGGCTTTGGCGTGCCGCCGCGGCCCGCAGTTCCTAATTTTTCTCTACACTCCACTTCTGGTTGTCGCTACCCAGGTAGTTCCACTGCTGGATCAAAGCGCCGTCGCTCGGCGAGGCTCCCTGTACATCTAGAACCTTTCCGCTCTGTTTGGCCACGATCTTGAAGAACCCGTTCTGTACCAGTATGAACCGCCACTTCTGGTTATCGCCGCCAAGGTAGTCATACTGCTGGATCGGAGCTCCGTTACTTGTCGACATTCCTTGCACGTCCAAGACTTTGCCACTGTGCTTGGCCGCTATCCTGAAATATCCACTCTCCACCGGTACGAGCTGCCAGTTCTGGTTGTCGCCGCCGATGTAGTCCCACTGCTGGATCAGAGCTCCGTTAGTTGTCGACGCTGCTTGCACGTCCAAGGCTTTGCCGGTCTGCTTGGCCGCTATCTTAAAAGAGGCAGATGGCGGGTATGTATCATCGGCGAGTATGAGCTGCCACTTCTGGTTATCGCCACCAAGGTAGTCCCACTGCTGGATCAAAGCTCCGTTACTTGTGGACATTCCTTGCACGTCCAAGACTTTGCCGCTCTGCTTGCAAACGATCTTAAAAAAACCGTCCTCTACCAGCTCGAGCTGCCACCTTTGGTTATCGCCCCCAAGATAACTGTACTGCTGGATAAGAGTCCCGTTGCTAAGCGAGAATCCTGTCACATCCAGAGCCTTGCCGCTTAGCTTCGACACTATCTTGAAGAAGCCATCGGGCAAGGGAACAAGCAGCCACTTCTCGCCGGGATCGCTCAGATAATCGAACTGTCGAATCGACGCGCCGTCAATGCTTGTTGGCACGTCCAAAACCTTGCCGCTGTTCTTAGCTCTGATAATGTAAGGACCCTGGGGCGGCAATGTCGGTGCTGGTATACCCAGGGGAAGGCAAGGTGATGAGCAGGGCATCGGGTACGCGTTAGCTATCCCCTGGTTCGGGGGGGTCGGGAGGGGATTATCACTGACCCAGGTGATGGTGACGATCTTTCCGGCCCAAAGCCTCCAGAAGTTGGTTAGATCCAGGTTGTACATATCGGTCATCCACCCCCATGCTTTCGCCTTCCTGAGGACGATGGTATCCGTCCCGCAGGTGCCCTTGGTAATCAGCATGGAGTTCGGTCCAACATTGCTTCCGTCTGTGAAGACGAACGAAGTTGTGCCTTGGCAGGATCCCCAAGCGGCGATCTCCTTCTTCCAGGCGACCTGGGATTGCAGGACGACGACCATCTGGTTGGGCGTGACATTGAGGCGCGCCCCGTCTTCGACTTTGATACTGAGCACGTCTTCTAGCGGAAAATAGCCTACAGTTTGCGGCAGTGCGCCATCCTTCACGAGCCGCCAATCCCAGAGGGGGTAAGCAAGCCCCGGCGGCGTCGCTGCTTGAACTTTGACTGTGCTCGAAGCGAAAAATAATGCCAGCACAAGTGCCGTGGCTGCGAGCGTCTTACCAATAAACCAATTCACCAGTGCTTCGTAGCCTCTTAGGTGTCTGTTGGTGTCCATATTCTTGCTCCTTTAAAGTGTGTTCTCGTATTGGAAAGCGACATTTCGGCCCACATCGGCTCGTGTCAGCGTTTCGTGTTTTTGAGCCAAGCCGGCCTTCCAGAATGCAACTGATTCACCATGAGGAATTCGAATTGGAGTCAGGAAAACTGCGGGCGGGGACCGCATCGAGCAGCCGTTGCAACTGCTGGCACTGCAACGCGATGGGTTAACACGCTAGCGAAAGCCAGGGAACCGTGAGACACGTTTGAGCAGGGGTCGGCGTTGACTCGTCGAGCCATGTTCTCCCATCATTATGATGGGCAGCCCATCATAATGATGATCCGACCGCTGGAGGTGACCGGGACGACTGGTATCAATCTTTGGTTGCTGCGGAGAAACGAAGGCGGGGTGCCGAAGCGCCCCGGCTGAACACGAGAGATCTTACACCAGAAACCGACGCGCGACCGGAAGCGATAACGGACCCAAGACCGTTAGCGCGAGACTGGACGGTTGGGGGACTTGGCTGACAGCTATCAAGAGCAGATACGTCAGATCGAGGAAGACCGTCGCAAAGCGCAAATTCGTCACCATCTGCGCCAGTTGACCAAACTGGGCCACGAGCTTGGAGAGGTGATCTAGTCCCATCGACTATTTTCGAAACAAAATAAGACGCTCCGCGTGTGGTCGGCCGTGTCGTGGAAACATTACTTTCATCGATCAATGAATCTTGGCGGGTTCCGGAGGGATCGATTACAATCGCCCTAAACTGCGAGGTCAAAATGAAAAGAGCACCGAACCCGAGAAGTGTATTAGCAATTTTGTCTTCGATAGTGATTCTGGTCCTGATTTGTCCGCCTGTTTATGGCCAGTGGGTGAAAATCCCTTCCGCAATTCCGAGGGGACCAGATGGCAAGCCCAACTTTTCTGCGCCGGCGCCACGATTGCCTGATGGTCACCTGGACCTATCCGGAATCTGGGAATCGGGTGGCGGCAAGTACATCCAGGACATTGCGGCGGATCTCAAACCTGGCGACGTGCCATTTCAGCCCTGGGCCAAGACACTCGTCGACCAACGCGCAGACGGATCGCATTCGGGAGAGGATCCATTTGCGAACTGCTTACCCCAGGGTGTTCCTAGAGTCAGCGCATCGCCGCCACCCTGGAAGGTGATCCAAAAACCGGACGTTATCGTCATCCTTTATGAATCCGCCAATACGTGGCGCCAGGTCTTCCTCGATGGGCGCGAACTGGGGAAGGACTTTCCTCCAACGTTCTTAGGTTATTCCACCGGCAAGTGGGAAGGTGAAACGCTGGTCGTGGACACTCGCGGGTTCAACGGAAAGACATGGTTGGATCAGACAGGTAAGCCGACCTCCGATGCCCTCCACGTCACCGAACGTTTTCGGCGGACGGACTTCGGGCACATGGAAATTCAAATTACGATCGATGACCCAAAAGTTTACACCAAACCGTGGACAGTGAAAGAAACTGTGCGCTTGGTCCCTAATACCGACGTTATAGAAAACGCCTGCGAAAACAATCTCGATCTTCAGCATCTAGGGGGGAAATTCAGCAGGTAATCACGCGCTGGGCTTAGCGATCATTTCTCGTTTGTGGGCTGCCGCAACAGAATGTTGTGTCCGTATCCGGTGTCCAAATGTAGCTTGGAGATTTTGCCGTTTTCCCTTTGAAATATCACAATGGTATCTTTGAAGCCGAAAGTATCGTTGCCGAAATACTTGAGCGTCTCGAGAGGGGCCCGGGGAATCTCCGTATTGGTGAACGTGATTTGGTCTCCACTAACGCCGATGTGTACGGTTGCGGGCCGGCCTCGACCTTTCCCGGTGAAGTCTCCAGTGAACTGAGTCAGGTCACCCACGAACGGGCGGCTTCGGTCGGGCGCTTTCCCTAAAACTGCGTCAGCAATCTCTCGGGCGAGCTCTTTCGGACTGACGGGACCTCGTGTGTTAAGAAGGACGACGATAACAAGATCATCATTCGGGTAATAATCTGATTCCGAAAGAAAGCCATTTATAGCGCCAGCATGCGAAATCGTATGCCGGCCATTGGTGTCCGCCAGGCTGATTCCCATTCCGTAGCGAACCATCGTTCCGTCGTTCAACAGTGCCGGTGACGTCATCTCTCGATAGGATTCCGGCTTCAATAGTTTCCCGCTGTGCAGCGCCTTGTTCCAGGCAACCAGATCCGGCGTGCTCGAGCATAACGACCCGGCGGCATACAGCCACGTATGGTCGACATACCCTTTGAGCACGAGAACGTTTTGATTGCTATCGTATCCGTGTGCGTGATTCTTATGGATTGCGCGCTCACTGCAATAGTACGAATCTTTCATTCCCACTCTATCGAACAGTTGTTCCTGGATAAACTCGGCGTAAGGTTTTCCCGATACTTTTTCGATGATCAGACCTAATAGGAAAAACGCCGAGTTGTTGTAGATCTGCTCTTCCCCAGGCTTGAAATCGAATGGTCTTCCGCTGAACAGCTTCACCAGTTCCTCACGAGGTCTTTTGAGCATCTGGAAATCTCGAAATTCAGGAAGCTCCGTGTATCCCTTGATTCCGGACGTGTGGTTCAGAAGCTGCCGGATCGTCACATGATTACCTTGCATCGGATAGTCCGGCAGGAACTTCGTCATCTCGTCCGCGAGCGAAAGCTTTCCCTGTTCTGCCAGAAGAAGGATCGCTGCAGCCGTAAACTGCTTCGTGATTGAACCGATTTCGTATGTGGCTTGTGGAGGCGTTGGGACATCCAGCTCAAGATCCGCGAAGCCGTAACCCTTCGTCACGATGGTCTCATTGCCTTTGACAACGGCAACAGAAGCGCCCGCTACCCTCCCTGCCTTGACCGGTGCTTCCACGATGGCGTCAATTTTAACGGCGATGCTTTCCTGGCCGGAAGCCTGGATGATGGCGACAAGTAACCAAAAGGCTGTGCCTAACAGGAGACGGGTTTGTTTCATGATCTGCGCTTTCTTATATTGGCGCATTGTAGCCCAGTTTGATAGCCGGACAACGCGCTAGTTGACACGAGGCAGCCCGGGCTGTAATAGTCCCGAATCTGTCTGGCGTAATTCCCCTCCTCGCAGAGGAGGGGAGGCGCGACAGCCGCCGCGAAGCGCGAGCCCGACAGGGCGAAGCCTCAAGAAATGCTGACGCGCCGGGGTGGTCAGTTCGGCGGAAACGTTTCGCCGGGCTTCTATTGATGCTTCGCCCTATCGGGCTCGCGCTTCGCGTGATGCTTCGCTCTATCGGGCTCGCGCTTCGCGCCAACCCGTCTGCGCCGCCCGCCCGCTGGCTGTCGGCGCATCCACCCCTCTGCGGAGGGTGTTCGAAAACCGCTGCAAAGCAGTTTTCGTCTGCTGTAGCGGCGGTCTATGACCGCCGGTACTTCGTTGATTCTGCGAAAAACCGGCGCTCATAGAGCGCCGCTACAGTAAGAACCGAACCCGCTATTCCGTAGTTTTGCAACACCCTCTGCGAGGAGGGGAATGCGTTCTGTTTAACCAACGCAATCTTGGAGGTGACTATGCGACGTCGGTTGAAATTTGCAGGTTTTTGTATCGGGCTGCTCTTGTTCGGACTCGTCTGCGGATTCCAGCTTCGTGGACAGGGGCAAGCAGGTGCAGCCTCTCAGGCCAGCGTTCCGCCTGCTCCGGCGGACACCGCTGTGCTGCGCGCAAACTATGAGCGATGGCGCACGGAATTCAAGACCTGGGGCAAGTGGGGCACGGACGACAACAAGGGCACGTCGAACTTGATCACACCCCAGAAGGTCATGAGCGCGATGAAACTGGTCAAGGAAGGGATTGTCGTGTCGCTGGCCCATCCGGAGCCTCAGCAACCCGCCGCCGATGTCAATGCGAATGGCGTATTCAAGAGGACGACGAACGCGATCACCAATGGAGGAACGACGGATAACTATCAGGTCAGCTATCACGGCCAGACCGTGGCCCACATTGATACCTGGTGTCACTTCTTCGTCGACGGCCAGATGTACAACGGCATTCCGGTGAAGGACAACATCACGCCTGAGACCGGATGCAAGAAGGGCAGCGTGATGAATTGGAAGGACGGCATCGTTACTCGCGCCGTCCTGTACGACATTGCTCAATTGAAAGGCGCCGAGTGGGTCGAGCCCGGCGTGCCGGTCAGGCGCGCCGATCTGGAAGCTTGGGAAAAAAAGTCGGGCGTGAAAGCCGGACCTGGAGATGTGCCGCTGCTCTACATTGGACGCTGGAAGAGACGCGAGAAGATGGGACCATGGACAGGCCAGGTCTCCGGTTATTACGCCGACACGATTCCCTGGATGCACGAGCGCCTGCCAGCCTTCATTGGGCACGATTTCAATATCGACTGGAATCCAAGACCAGGATGGGAAGGAATGCCCAACCCGATCCATATCGCTGTGCTCAACTGGATGGGCATCAACATTGTCGAGTGCCTCGACCTGGAACAGGCAGTCGCTACGGCGAGACGATTGAAGCGCTACGAATTCGTGATCACATTCGCGCCGCTACCCGTTGAAGGCGGCACCGGATCACCAGTCAATCCGCTGGCGATTTTCTAATATCGGCACGCGCGGCAATCGGGCCAGCGAACCATCTATCCGGTAGTGACTCAGTTTGAAAATTGCGGGGTTTCCCAACTGTAGCGGCGCTCTATTTTTGAGGCTGCGCGCTATCGCGCTTGCGCTTCGCGGAGCGCCGATAGTGCAGCAGTTTAGACATCGCCGGCGGTCATAGACCGCCGCTACAGATGAAACTGAGTCACCACCATCTATCCCGTCCTTGACAAAGGCCATCGCCGCAGTATGATCAGTCTCATTTCGCATCAAGAGGAATTCGGAAATGAGACGTTTTCGTAATAGTTTGTTGGTCGGTGCGATCTTGGTGCTCGTCGCTGCGGTTGGCGCTGGGGCTCAAAATCGCGAGCCCCAAACATCGGGACTCGACATTACCGGAGCTTGGTACAGTGGCGGGGCTTCGATGGAGGGCGGTGCCAACACGGAACTCGTGGACTACAGCGGATTGCCGCTGAGCGAGGCGGGACGCTTGTATGCGCTCGCTTGGGATCCATCGCGATGGACATCGCGGCAGCAGCAGTGCATGGCCTACGAACCCACGCGTCTCTTGCACGGTGGTGGAAATTTCCGGTTTTGGGAAGAGCGCGATCCAACTACTCAAAAACTGATCGCGATTAAGTTCTACGGGCAGATCACGGAAGGAACGCGAACGGTTTGGATGGATGGGCGGCCCCATCCGCCGGCCTATGCGAAACATAGTTTTCTGGGTTTCTCGACGGGTAAGTACGAAGGCAATGTTTTGACGGTTTACACTACTCACCTCAAACGGAATTACATACGCACGAACGGCGTGGCGATGAGTGATCAGACGACGCTTGTAGAGCATTTCATCCGGCACGGCGATCGCATCACGTATATTACGGTCCTTACCGATCCTGTCTATCTGACGGAACCTTTGATCAGGAACTCCGATATGCGCCGCTCGGCCCGAAATCCGGAAGCGTGGCTTTACGCCTGTGATGACGGCGAACAAATCCTCGGCCGGCCCGATGACCAGGTTCCGAATTATTTGTTCGGGCAAAATCCATATCTTCGCGAGCACGCCGATAAGTACCACATTCCGTTGTTGGGCGCCCTGGGTGGACCCGAAACCCTCTATCCGGACTACAAGGAGAAGCTGGCGAGCGCGACCGACGCCGATGCAATCGCGCGCATTCGGCCTCTACCGAACGCGCCCGCGATTGCCAGCCGAGCTGTCGATCCGGATCCCCACGATGGTGAGATCCACGTCTGGCCGGTACAGGGCAACGTCTACATGCTGATTGGTGACGGCGGCAACATTGCCGTTCAGATCGGCGAGGAAGGCGCACTTGTTGTGGACACGGGAACCGGCAAGCTTGCCGCTAAGACAGTTGCGGCCATCAAGAAGCTCGTTGGAGATAAGCCGATTCAGTACATCGTCAATACGAGTTTCCGTCCGGAGCACACCGGAGGAAACGTGATGGTCCACGAGGCGGGTTCCGATCCCAGCCTTGTCGGTTCATTTTTCTCAGCCGGAGCACAGTCGTTTAGCGATGCCGGTGTTGGAGCGACGATCATCGCGCACAACAACGTGCTGAACCGCATGAGTGCACCGACCGGTCAGGTGGCGCCCACCCCATCGGCAGGATGGCCGAGCGACACGTATCTTCAAGGCCGCAGGCGGAAGTATTACAACGATGAAGGGGTGGAGATTCTCTGGCAGCCGAACGCCGTGACCGACGGCGACAGCATCGTGCATTTCCGGCGTTCGGACGTCATTGTGACCGGAGACCTGTTCACCACCACTCAATATCCATTCATTGATATCAAGAACGGCGGCAGTCTGCAGGGGTTGATCGCTGCGCTGAATCGCATTCTCGATCGGACTATATATAAGCATCAGGGCGAAGGGGGGACCCTCATTATTCCGGGACATGGACGTGTGTGCGATGAATTCGAGGTCGCTGAGTACCGCGATATGTTGGTCATCATTCGCGACCGTGTTCAGGCGTTGATCATCAAGCAAGGGGCCACCCTGGAACAGGTTCAGGCGGCCAGGGTCACCGCTGATTTTGATGGGCGCTTCGGCGCGACTTCCGGAGCATGGACCACGAACATGTTTTTGGAAGCGGTATACACCAGCTTGAAAGAACCGACCAAAAGCGGTAGTGCCAAAAGTTCTATGAAAACAAGGTGAAGGGTCTTTGCGCCCCATGGATGGTTTGGCGCATGCCATGGATGGCAGACTGCGGTCAAGCTGGTTACAGCTTGGTTAAGAGGAAAACCTATGAAGCAACATTTATTAATCATCGGATTCTTGGCTTGCGCCAGTCTGCTGCTGCAGGCTCAGACTCGCGCACCTTATCCACCCTTCACAGCTGAGCAAGCCAGGCTCGGCAAAGAATTAGCCGCGAAGTCTCTCGAAATCCGGCGGCAAATCACGAACGGGGCGGGACCCGCCGAGCCGTTCAAGATCATCGGCAATCTTTATTTCGTGGGCAACGCAAACGGAGAAGTTTTTCTGCTGACGTCTCCTCAAGGCCACATCATGCTGGGCACAGGGTCCGCAGATTCCACCGAAGCCGTGCAAAAGAATATCGAAAGCATGGGCTTCAAAATGACCGATATCAAAGCCATTCTTGTGAATCACAATCACGGAGATCAGTCTGGTGGCGCGGCCTACATGAAAGAGAAAACCGGCGCTCCATTGATGGCCGGTTTTGGTGAAATTCCATACGTCGAACACGGGATGTTCAATCCTCCTGCGATTCCTGCGCCGCCGGCTCCCGACGGCAGGGGACGCGGACAAGGCGGGCCACCGCGCTACCCACCTGCCCATGTAGATCGGGCGCTCTTCGACGGCGACGTCGTTAAAGTCGGACCATTGAGCGTGAACATATATTTGATTCCGGGACACAGCCCTTCCTCTACGACGTTCGCATACACCATCCGCGATGGCGGCCGTGATTACAAAGTGGTGGAATTTTGCTGCTGGGAATATCCCGAGGATCTCAGTCAGAATGCATACATCACGGAGGCGACCGTTCGCCACACGTTCGAGACCTTCCGCAAGTTGTATCCGATTGATATTTATCTGGAGTTAGGGGCCTACGCTTGGGGCGGCACGCTGAACCAGCCATCGGGAACGATCACCGAACGTATGGCAAAAGCAAAAGCCGAGCCCAAGCTGTTTGTGAATCGCGAAATCTTCAATCAGTTCTCTGCGGCGCGCGAGGTCGAATTCGAAGAAAAATTGGCCAAGCTGAGGGCTTCGAGCCGCTGAGTAAAAGGAGTTCGACATGAAAGAAATGAAGTGGTTCGTTCTATTTGCGGCCCTGATGTTAGGCGGCTGCGCACAAGCTCCGCCGGAACAGCAAACAATTAATGATGCGGCTTCGGCCCTAGGAGGAAGAGACAAAATTCTGGCGGTGAAAACGCTCATCATCGAGGGCGGCGGCACGAATGGCAACCTGGGACAAGACGTGACGCCGGAAGCGACGTCTCAAACATTCACCGTTACCGATTACAAACGTGCAGTTGATCTGGCCGCTGGGCGCGCCCGCGTCGAGCAGACGCGTACGCCGAACTTTACATTCTTCCAGGGGCAACAGGCACAGAAGCAGGTATTCGGTATCGATGGAGAGGTGGCTTACAACATCGGGGCGAATGGAACCGCCAACCGTGCGCCCAATCCAGTCGCTACTGACCGCCGGATGGAGATCTATCACCATCCGCTTACTCTTGTTCGCGCGGCATTGGATCCGAACGCGAAGCTATCCAATCCGCGGACCGACGGCGGGCAGAGCGTGGTGGATATCACGACCGCCAACAATCTCAAATTCACGCTGGCGATCGACAGCACGACGAAGTTGCCGGCGCGCGTCGTCTCGATGACCGATAATACGAATCTGGGAGATGTTGCCGTCGAAACCACATTCGCTGACTATCAGGATGTCAGCGGCCTTCGCCTTCCCACGCGGCTCACGACGAAAACCGATAAATATCCGACCGCGGAGGTTCGCGTGGCCAAACAGAGCATCGATGGTGACGCAGGCGATCTCGCCGCGCCCGCTGCTGCGGCATCCGCTGCGCCAATTGCCGGTCCGCCTCCACCGAACGTCGCGGTTCAAGAGGTGGCAAAGGGCATTTGGCATCTCGCCGGGCAATCTCATCACAGTGTCCTCGTCGAATTCAGCGACCACCTCACGCTGATCGAGACGCCGCAGAACGACATTCGCGCGCTTGCCGTCATCGCGAAAGCGCGAGAGTTGCGGCCCAACAAGCCGCTGACGCACGTCATTAACAGTCACCACCACTTCGACCATTCGGGCGGCCTGCGCGCAGCGGTTTCGGAAGGCTTGACCATCATTACTCAGAGCGGGGCTGCGCCGTTCTACCAGGAAGCGGTGTCAAGACCTCACACGATCGCGCCCGACGCGCTTGCGAAGAATCCCAAGCCGTTGAAAATCGAGACGGTGAATGACGAGATGGTGCTCAAGGACGCCACGATGACGGTCAACCTGTACCACATCAGCGGGAATCCGCACGCGGACACTCTCTTGATGGCGTACTTCCCCCGAGAACGGATTCTGGTGGAGGCGGATGTGTTCAACCCGGGAGCTCCGGTTTCGCCCTATGCGCCGAATCTGATGGAGAACATCCGGAAGCACAAGCTGCAGATCGATCGCATCGTTCCGCTTCACGCTACGATCGCCCCTTACAGCGACCTGCTGAAGGTTGTCTCGACGCGGACGTCGGATTGACGACAATTGAAGGCATTCCCCTCCTCGCAGAGGAGGGGTGGCGCGACAGCTTAATAGAAGCTGGCGCGCCGGGGTGGTCAGAGTGGCCGAAAGGTTGCCGGTCTTTTATTGAGGCTTCGCCCTGTCACGCTCGCGCCTCGCGCCACCCCGTCTGCGCCTTCGCTTTGCTCGGCGCATCCTCCCCTCCTCTGCGAGGAGGGGAATACCTATGTAGCGGCGCTCTATGAGCGCCGGTTTTCCCTGGAATCAAGGAAATACCGGCGGTCGTAGACCGCCGCTACAGTCAGGAGCGGCGCTCGAAGTCAGTTTCGAGACAGAAACTCGCTAAAACAAATACTTCAGCGCCAACTGGATGATTCGGGGGCTCACCGAAGTGCCTGTAATTTGTCCCGCACTCCCGCCACTCAGCGAGGGATTTGGAAGCGAGAATTGCGGGTGATTGAAAGTATTGAAGAATTCCGCCCGGAATTGCACCGATTGACTCTCTCGAATACGCGTCGTTTTTGCGATCGACATGTCCCAGTTGTTTTGGCCGGGACCTAAAAGAATGCCTCCGGGCGCATTACCGAACAGCGTATTGCCCGGTCCATTAACTGTCGGTTGCTGGCAAAATACGCCCTCCGCCTTTCCATTGAAATAGCCTGGGCCACCGGTCAGACCGCTTGTCACTCGCTGCTGAATGCTGCCGTGCGTTGCCACGTCTTGCACCCACTTACCCGGACAGAAATTCGCAGTCGACACCACGCCGTTGCCGGAGCAACCGTTGCCGCCGCAGAAAACAGATCCGCCGAGATCGGTGATGGTTATGGGGTAGCCATTCTGAATGGTGACGACACCGGACCATGCCCAGCCCTCCATCACCTTGCCGGCAACTCCGGGCCGCTGTGGCAGGGGTAGATTCCAGAGATAGTTCATGACAAAGCGGTGCGGACGGTAATTGTTGTTCGGTTCGTATTGGTGGATCAAATAGGGATACATGTTGA
>QHWY01000189.1 GCA_003223875.1 Acidobacteriota bacterium
CGCGACCTGTCCCATCTGTCCCGCGCGGGACTGAGCCGCTTGATGGATACCATGCGATCCTACGTAACCGATCTCCAACATCCAACTCGGCAAGAATTCATATTGAGTGTTCAAGGTCCACTCATAGGTAACCGGCACAGTCAAGTCCTCTGCCATGGGCTGTTGCGCGATGTTGGAATTCGCGCCGGTGGCTAAGTTGATCCATCTCGGCGTGAAGCCGAAGCTTCCCGGAGGTCCAGGAATGGTGGCCGGTATTTGCCATGGATTCGCG
>QHWY01000436.1 GCA_003223875.1 Acidobacteriota bacterium
CTCCCGGCAGGAAATCTGAACCGGTAGAGAACGCGATGTTGTCTGTGCCATAGAACATCGCCAGCACCCTCGAGGCCGCGCCGCTGAACGTACTATGCCCTGAAACATAATCGGGAAACGGGGGCGTGACAATGAACGAACTCCAAGTTGGGTCGCTGCTGAAGCGAATGGCAGTCACTGGGCGCCAGAAGTCATAAGTGTATTTCGCGTCCCAAGCACAGATGGCGGCATCCGCCATGGCGATGTTCAATAGAGCGAACAAACGAGCGTTTTGCTCCATCGTATTCCCTCGGGCAGCGCCGACCTCCTGCGCGATGCTGTTCCAATGCCCAGGTGGTGTTTCGGTGCCGGCACCATCGGCCCAGAACAGAGCGATCAAGCTCTGTTCCGGTGTACGCGTAGAGCCAACTTGCGCGCCGAGTGCCTTCACTTCATTTAAATCGCTAAGATATTTTGAACTACCAAGGGCGGGCGGTCCCGGTGGGCGGAACGCATGACTGCTCGGCATGGCAAACGGCGCCACGACGCCCCACTGCGGCAACAAATAAGGAGCAAACTGTGGCGGCGTCGGCTGCCAGAATCCAGGGCCGCTGCCAGAAGGCGGAGCGGTCATTGCATCGGAACCGTCACTGAGGCGCAACGCCAGGATGTGGCCGGCCACCGATTCACCCCAGTCAATACCGCGGCTCTTATGCGGGCCGTTTGAAATAGTGGCCAGCGTCGTGGCGTTGAGATCATCGAAACTGGGAGCATTCATCGGAAATAGTGCGACGAGAACCTTGTGCGCAGCAGCGCTGGCGGCGGCCTCCTTGGAAGCGCTGGCTGGTACGGCACTCTGGACCAGGTATGCCTCATTCGCTCGACTAATGCCATTCACCGCGTCGTAGATCGACGCATGGAGAATGGCCAGGGCGCGCGAGGCTATCGGCGGAGGGGTTCTGTTGGCACGAATCGCGTTGAGCGCAGCTGCGTTCCAGTCCGTAACGACATCGGAATACGCTGCGGAACCAATGCTCAAAGTACTGATCAAGACGAGTATATTGATTATCGTTAAGGCCTTCATACATTCTGAGTTGTTCTTAATCTGTGTTTCATAAGTGACGAGGGATCACTCGATCACCCGGTGCGCGGCAATCAAAGCGCTCCCAGACCACTGCGTCTATATAAGCTTCCCCTAACTTGAGGGTGTTGCAAAACTACGAAATAGCGGGTTCGGTTCTTACTGTAGCGGCGCTCTATGAGCGCCGGTTTTTGCGAGAATCAACGAAGTACCGGCGGTCATAGACCGCCGCTACAGCAGACGAAAACCGCTTTGCGACAGTTTTGCAACACCCTCAAGTTAGGGGGAGCTCTCCCACCGACACAATAATGCAAGGACTACGCCAGTCTTGCACCTCGAATATCACGGGCGCTGTTCTGAGCTTCGAAGTAAACGCCGTTAGACTCCTCTCCGATTTCCGCGAAATGGCTCACGCTAGTTGACGCCGGATCGGAAACAAACCTGAATCCGTGGCCGTTCGATAGCGTCGTCACCGTGGTCCTTGGAGTCGTGGCCGTCACTGCGATTGTAGCTTTGTTGTTCTCAACGAAATTTCCGCGCATCTGGTTTACCGGTTGGTTCGCGCTCAGCCTCCTGGATACTCCGCTCCATTCGATATCAAGCTTGTCGATGATCCCTTTGACTAGGTTGACTGGCCGATTAATGCCCATGATGCTGTTAGGAACCGTGAACGCATCGTAGACGCACAGATTCTCCACGTGAAGCGATGCGCGTCCTTCGTCCAGATCCACATGAACGCTTCCTTCGGATACGGGCGCGACCCAGAACACGCCCGTCGCCGACAAGCCAGCGTCCCAGGAATGAGGGTAATTTCCATTCTGATCAGGGCCCGCAGCCCCAACGGGGCTGGTGCTGTCGAGTCAAACAAAGACAAATGACCCACGACGTGCGATCAGGTCCGTACCTACAAACACGCCATGCATGAAACGCATGTCGGTGTGGAAGCCATAAGGAACACTGGCGCCCGTTTGCAGATCCGTGCCAGTTCCAGTTAGGTCAAGATCCGCCACGCCGATGAACCCCTTGAAATTGAAAATCGGCGAGGGGTCGCGTCCGTCGGGATACGTGGTGGGATCGGTGGGCACTGCCGAACCATCCACCGGTCCTGGGAAGTAGAAGTGAGCCCCTCCTGGAGGTCGTGGTGTATTGATGTGCGGGATCGGTACCGGAAAATCGCAAAGTCCCGGTAATCCGCATCGGGATTCTTCTTTTTTGTCTTCTTTCTTCTTTTCTGCCTCGACCTTGCTAGGAATACTCGAGCCCAGCAACACAGCGCTGCTCGCTATAGCGGCACGGCCAAAGAAATTTCGCCGTGACACTTCCGCGATGAGTTTGGAAGCAGGTGAAATGCTCTTCATTCTGGTCCTCC
>QHWY01000420.1 GCA_003223875.1 Acidobacteriota bacterium
ATGTTCGTTGGTTAGGAAAATCATTAATTTCTCTCCTTGCCACTTGGCGGCAGCAGAACATGGATGGGACCCGCGTTGACAGTCCCTTTTCTGGATTGGTATAGCGGTTCAAGTTGAACCTGTAAACCCTGTACTACGGACTCACATCCGTGGCGTTGGGTAAAGACGGAAATTCTCGTTAAACGAGAAGCCAGGATTCGCCGAACGGAGGAATCGATGCTCCGGATATTCCGGTTCAAGCTGAATAATAGATTCATCCTTGTCGCATCATTTTTTCTCCTACGCCCCATCATGGCAGTCTGCGCGCAACCCGAGACGCTAAATCTCAGTTACTCGGCGCTCGTGCCATCGGGCGCGCCGTTCTGGATCGGTCATGAACTCAAGCTCTTCGAACGCGAAGGAATCAAAACCCAACTCCTCTATATCAACGCGGCGCCAAGGGTGATGGCGGCGCTTTTGGCGGGCGAAGTCCAGATTGCTCTCTCAGGGGTGAATTCTATCGTCTCGGCATACGCCCACGGAAGCGATCCCGTGGCGATCGCCGGAACGGTCAATAAAATCAACGTCTCCATCTTTGCGCGGCCGGAGATCCGTATTCCAGAAGACCTGAAGAGCAAGCGGTTAGGAATTACTCGCTTCGGCGGGCTGACGGATTTTTCAGCCAACTACGCTCTCAAAAAATGGGGATTGCACGCCGCGAAGGACGTAGCGCTCATTCAAATCGGCGATACCACCGCGCTGATGGGCGCGATGGCTGGCAACGCGGTCCAGGCGGCCACGCTTCAGCCGCCGTTTACCATCCTGGCGGCCGGGCTTGGCTATCGTGAGCTTCTCGATCTGTCCAAGTCTGGCCTTGAATATCAAAACACCGTAGTGCTAACGACTCGGTCGCTAGTGAAAAAATCACCGGATACTTTCCGCAAGTTCTTGCGCGGTTATTCGTCGGCGCTGGCGGTGTTTCACGGTCAAAAGGAAACCGCGCTTAAGATCATGTCTCGATACCTGAAAGGGCTGGATCCGCTTGTTCTCGAGAAGAGCTACGAGGCCTACAAGGCGTGGGTACCGGAAGTCCCGTATGTTAACCAAGCGGGAATGGAGACAGCGATTGCTTTGACCCCAACGACGGGCAGAGAAAAAGAAGTTAAGTACACCGATATCGTGGACGAAAGTCTTGTTCGGGAACTGGAGCAGCAGGGTCTTTACCGGTCTCTTTACAAAAAATAGCATCAGTGCGCGACGAATAGGCCGTAAAGGCAGTCTGAATCAGACAGTGAAGGAGCAAACATGCTTTTGATTAGCGATCCGGAAGTTCGCCAGGTTCTGAATATGGGCGATTGCATCGAGGCGATGGAACGGGCCTTCGCTGAGGAGGCGCGCGGAATCGCGGTCAACAAGCCGCGAACACGTTACAAGGTTCCGCCTGATCTGGAAAAACCAGGCTACATGGCGAACATCATTCCCGGTGCTGTGCCGAGCTCCGGGGTCGCGGCGCTACGTTACGATTCCACAATCGTGCAAGAGCGAGTGGTGGCCGGAACCAAAAGAATGGATTTCCCTTCGCCGCTGAAGCGCAGTTGGGGTTTTGTTCTGCTATTCAGTCTACAGACCGGGGAGCCGCTCGCGCTCATCCACGACTTTAGCCTTTCGGCGATACGAGTGGGTGCGACGACAGGAATCGCGAACCGGGCTTTGGCGAAGAAGGATTCCAAAGTCGTGGGGATTTTCGGTTCCGGCAATGAAGCGCGCACGAATCTGGCGGCCATCTGTGCCGTGCGCGAAATTGAGTCGGTCAAGGTGTACAGCAGCACCAAGGAACACCGCGATCGCTTCGCCGAAGAGATGACCGAAACGTTGAACGTTGAAGTTCAGCCGGTGAGCAGCCCCGAAGCTGTAGTGAAAGGATCGGACATCGTCATGTGCGCAACCAATTCGAGCCAACCCGTGTTCGACGGAAACTGGCTGGAGCCCGGGCAGCTTGTGACCACCATCGCCAACACCGACGGCGTCCACCGCCGCACCGAGGCGGATGCGGCCACGATGATCCGCAGTGACTTCATCGTGTTAAACAACCAAGAGACGGCGATAACGAACCAGCAGCGAGAGCTTCTCGATCTCATCGAAGGAGGAAAATTTAGCTGGGACAAAGTTTGCGAATTAGGCCAGGTTCTAACCGGCCAACATCCCGGTCGAACCAGCGACCAGCAAATTATCTACTACAAGAGCAACACGGGTGTCGGTATCCAGTTCGCCGCGGCCGGCGCTTTGATCTACGAAGAGTGTAAAAAGCGAGGGCTTGGTCGAGAGTTGCCGAGCGAGTGGTTCGGCGCCGATTTGAGCGAATGGATGGATAAGGGTTTCATGCCGTCTCCGTAAGCGGACGGAGCTGCGCAACGTAACGGAGCGGCGACTGTATTTTGTCGTTCGGCATAGTGGGCGCATCAGGAGAGCTGGAGAATCACGGCGGCCATAATGGAACTATGCCGACAATACGGTCGGCCTTTTGTAGCCGCAAGCAATGGGTAAAATTCATTGACAAGCTTTTGTGAAAGCAAGACAATCGTCGCCGTTATATGAGATCTAGCGACCGTACTATGCCGAACAACAGACTCAATGTTA
>QHWY01000190.1 GCA_003223875.1 Acidobacteriota bacterium
AAAGTATTCGGATTTACCGATGGATTTCGCAGATTCCACGCTTGTTGTGCTTGCGGAAGAGCTCGACACGAACCTCCTATTCACCGTGGATCGGGACTTTCAAGTTTATCGGATTCGTGGCCGCAAGGCCTTCCGTGTCTTGCCTGAGATAGAGTAACGGGACTGGCATCCTTCGGACAATCCAACTACTCGAGTGAGAACACCATTAACGTGCCCCCAAGGTTCGTGTAGTCGCCTAGCGAGCGGTTAAGACCCACGGCGCCGAGACCCTCGGTCCCCTGAGTCAGCCCTTCCGCAAGCCCGATAGCGGCCCAGCCTCCAACGCCGGTAAGCAGAGCGACGTATTGTTTACCATTGTGAATATACGTGATGGGATTGCTAATGATGCCCGAGGGCGTGTGGAACTGGTAGAGGATCTTCCCTGTTGCCTGATCGGCCACCTTGAACCAACCGTCCAGCGTTCCGTAGAAAACCACACCGCCGTCGGTGGTCAGTGTCCCACTGTAGACTTGGAATGTTTCATTGATGGCCCACTTGGTCTGCCCCGTAACCGAATCGAAAGCGATCAGCCTTCCACGCACATCGCCATTCTCCGCCGGGAACATGGACACGGTGGCTCCGACGTATGGGAAGCCGCTCTTGTACTTGACGGTGAAGGGTTGGTAGTCCATGCAGATGTGGTTGGTGCCGGCATAGAAAAGTTTGGTCTTCGCGTCATACGAGACAGGTTGCATGTTCTTGGCGCCCTGGGCGGCCGGACAAATGTTCTTGGTGTTGGTATCGGCCTTCGTCATCTTGGCCGCGGCGACAATAGGCCGGCCAGTCTCTAGGTCCACTCGCTCCGCCCAGTTGACCGTAGGATCGAATTTGTTCGCTGCGAGAGGCCTGCCGTTACGGCGGTCGATGACGTAGGCAAAACCGTTACGATCAAAATGCGTGAGGGTCGGAACGGTCGTGCCGCCGATTTGACTTTGGGTGAGCACACTCTCATTAATCCCGTCGTAATCCCAGCCGTCATGAGGTGTCATCTGATAAGCCCACGCCGCCACTCCTGTATCCGGATTGCGTGCAAAGATGGTCATGGACCACTTGTTGTCGCCCGGCCGCTGCGTCGGATTCCACGTTCCCGGGTTTCCGGAACCGTAGTAAAACAAGTTGAGCTGAGGATCGTATGTATACCAGCCCCACGTGGTGCCGCCGCCGAGTTTCCATTCTTCGTTTTCCCACGTCTTGAGACTGGAATTCGCGCCGACGGTCTGTTGCGTTGCCCCATCAACAGTTTTCGCCGGATCAAAGAGAATGTCTGTATCCGGACCGACACTGTAGGCACGCCAGACGAGATTACCTTTTTCAAGATTGTATGCGCTGATGTAGCCGCGGACACCGTACTCTCCTCCCGAGATACCCACGAGTACTTTGTCGCGGATGACCAATGGAGCCCCCGTCATCGTTTGACCCAATTTCGGATCCCCGTTTTGGGCGGTCCAAAGCACTTTCCCGGTTTTCGCATCGAGGGCGTAGAGCTTCGCGTCTAAGGTGGTCACCAGTATCTTGCCGTTCGCGTAAGCAACGCCGCGGTTCACCAAATCACAACATGCCACCGACGGCGCGAGCTTATCCTGCTGCGGGGTGAATTTCCACGCGATGCGCCAGTAGTTGTCGAGGTCGATGGCGTAAACATAGTTGGGGAAGGCGCTCTGGAAATACATCATCTTGCCAACGACAAGAGGTTGCCCCTCATGCCCCCGGAGCGCGCCTGTCGACATCGTCCAAGCAACCTTAAGTTTCCAGGCGTTCTGGGCATTAATCTGGTTCAGACTACTGTGGCGGGTGCCGGAATAATCTCCGAGCGGCATCACCCACTGATTGTTGTCCTGGGACATCTTGACCAGATCTTCGTTTCCCTGAGCAAACATGGAAGTCGAAGCAATCGCCAGGTAGGCGCTGACGGCGATTGCCAACCAATAATGCTTTTTCATCCAAGTCATTTCGGGGCCCTCCTCATCAATGGTCAATCAAACTCAGACGGTGGCCTGCCCGAAGGCACCAACTCGAGGCTCCGTCCTTTGACGTACCTGTAAATTTGCTGAACTTCTTCTTCGCTCAAGAAACCGGCCCAGCTCGGCATGCCCTTGTCTTCTCGGCCTGCCATCGCCACGGACATGAAGTCCTGCCGAGCTGCTACAGCTTCGACGAAGCGCCGCAGATCCGGCGCAAGCTCACTGGTCGTCGCGTCCGTTCCGTGGCAGCGGTAGCAGTATGAGTTGTAGAGCTGGTAACCACGGAAGATGTCCTTCGTGACTCGCTTGTCATTCCCTTCCACAAAAACAGGGAAGTCCACTGTGACTTTCTTGCCGTCAACGGTGTACGTGTACTGTTTGGTCGTAGCTTCCTGGAGTGGTGGACCGAACGCGCTATTGTCCAAGGAGAGAATCCACGAGACGATTTCTGCAAGCTGCACGTCCTTCAAATCGGGATGAGCTGGCATGGGCACAGCGCCCCATTGCCCGGATCCTCCTTCTCGAATCGTCCTGACGAGATCGTTAGAGGCCGCCCTTTGTGGCGAATATCTCCGGGCGATCTCGGTATAGGAAGGCCCAACAACCTTGCGGTCGATGGCGTGGCACGAATGGCAGTCGCTCTCATTCAACAGTTTTTCGACATCGGCATTTTCTCGTTCAGACTTCCCCTGGCGGCCAGCTTGCCGGCCTTCGCCGGACATGGTGAATATCGCCACTATCCAGATGATGAATGCGCCCAGGATGCAAGTTCTTCTACTCACAAGGTCCTCATTGTGGCGGGTAGAGCTTCACTCCATGCTGACTCAAAATGGATGTGAGTTCCGGCTGGTGCGCCGCGATCACGTCGTCGAGCCGCCTTCGCAACGATTCATCTCCCTGGCGGACTCCCATCGACATAGGGAATGCATACTGTTCCGGTGAACCTAAAGTCCGTGCATTCGGAACCGCTACGACCTCCAGGTCGGGATGCTGCTGCAAAAAGGCACCGATCGCCGGCTCCCACGTGATTAAGACGTCGATTTGCCCGTTGTCCAGCGCGTTCAGCATAACAACGGGCGACTGCGCGCTATCACTGGCCACGTCGAAGGCAATCGCCGCTGGGACCAAACCACGCATCTTCAAACCGCCTTCGGCCGGAGTGTCGCTTTCAAAACCAATCTTGATGCGCTTGAGAATCCCCGAATCCATACTTCGAATGTCGTAGTTCTTGTTCTTCTTAAAAATGAAAACATAAGACGAGACATAGTAAGGCTGCGTTGTCAGTTCTTCCCGGCTTCCATAGGGAATATTCATCACGACATCGCACTTATTCGCGTCGAGCGTACGCGCCAGGAATTCAGGAAAGCCTCCATGCGCGCGGGTGTTTTCCCAGGTGTATTCCAGCGGTTCACCCAATGCCTTCGCAACCGCTTCGGCAATTTTGTTTTCAAAGCCGGCGCCAGCCCGATTCGAATAAGGCAGGTAATCCGGGTCTGCGCAGACCCGCAATGCCGCCTGCGCCGGCTGCATAGACGACGCCAGGCTCGCTACAGCCAAAAAGACCAGGATGGGCCGCAGTGTCGTCAGTTTCATATTTTGCTCTTCTAGATAAGCGCAGCTTAGTGAGTTGGGCCGCGGCATGCAAGAGGAATCTGCGCCGCAGAACTGTCATCTCCTGCCGCTTCCGAACGTCTGTGCGAGCTACATTTTTGAATGGCCCGATCGGGAGTCAAAAAGCCGCCAATTCCGCAAACACGTTAAATCACGAGCGTGAAGTCGCGGAATTGGCCGCCGGCCCGATTGAGTACCATGTGCCAACTGGAGAGAAAGATCCTCGGGCCGAAGTTTCAAAACGACATGCTTCATATTGGTCAGCTGGAACTTCCGCCACATCGTCCGGCTGGACAAGATTCGGCTGTTTAACTCGGTCAATATAGAATGTGGCTATAAGTCCTTGACGATCTATTCTCCGAGAGAGGTTGTACCCGGTGAAACAGACAGCTGAAATCCGAGCCGTCGAAATGGTCAGAAATATTCGCGACGCACAAGCGAAAGAGTTAGCGAAGAAATCCGCCGCTGAAATCATCGAGTTTTTTAATCGTGCCGGCGCGCGCGCGAAGAAACCCCGACGCACTTCGAGGCGCGCGTTGACCTCAACAAGGCGCCTATCGAAACGCTGAAGCCGACGAGCGGCGCGAGGGTGTCGAAACGAAAGGTGCGGCCAGCGCCGCTCGCGGCTTAGCGTTAAGCGTTAGCCGGACAAGAGGGAAAGGGACTCATGACCTCCGGACCTAATCCGATCACATCTGTAGAGGCGACCAGGAGTATCGCCGTAGCCGAGCTTGCGGATGAACTCGGGACGTATAAGCAGAGGATCTTCAAGATCGCGAAGCGGCTGGGTCTCCAAGCAATGAAGCGGCGCGAGCCCACACGCGGCAACCAACTGATTGCTCTCGTCTCGGAAGCTGATGCAGCCGCAATACGAGATGCGTTCGCACAGGGCCGCCGAAGCGGAGTTCAGGGCACCTCCGACATCGCGGAGTTCACTCCAGATGAAGGCTGGTTCTACCTGATTCAGCTTGAACCCGAGCATGATCCGAGCCGCTTCAAAGTCGGATTCACCACGGATCTCGATGGCCGGTTGCGCCACCACCGTTGTTCAGCGCCATTTGCCGTGTATAAGAAGACCTGGCCCTGTCGCCGAACTTGGGAGCGTGCTGCTATTGATTGCTTAGCCAGTGGCGTTGAACAGCTACACACGGAGGTGTTCAGAGGCCGATCTCTGGACGAAGCGGTCAGGCGAGGAGATCAGTTTTTCTCAGTGATGCCGTCTGTACGTGTAGTCTCGGAAGCGGACGATGAACAGGTGCCCACAGAACAGGAAGCCGGCTAACACGGCGATGAACCCGTCGCCGGTGCGGTCGCTGTCGCGTCCGCATCGGTTCCTTCGCTCGCAAAGAACGCTCGCTCAGCGCGGGTTATCGCCAAAGCCGTAATGCCGATACCCCAACCTCGCAGCCCTTGAACTGAAGAGTGCTAGACTGAGGCGGTGCGTTCCAGTGGGATGCCCGGAAGGCGACAACGAATCTCGCCAAGCACAAAGTATCATTCGACGAGGCGAGCACAGTTTTCGGTGATCCGCTGGCTGTGACAATCAATGATCCAGATAGCTCCGCCGATGAGAATCGTTTGCTGACGAAAGGAATGTCTCAGCGCCGGAGGCTCCTCGTTGTCGCTCATACTTAGGAGGAAGGCGTCATTCGGATCATCAGTGCTCGACGCGCCACAAGGAACGAAAGAAGGCAATATGAATCGGAAGGCTAATGCGAGACCTCCGGACGACATGCGTCCTGAGTATGACTTCAGCGGCGGAGTGCGTGGCAAATTCTACAAAGAATATATGAAAGGCACGAACGTTGTCCTTCTTGATCCGGATGTGGCTCAAGTTTTTCCCGATTCGCGAGCAGTCAACGAGGCGCTCCGTGTCCTTGCTCAGGTTGCCAAAAGGCAGGCGAAGAGCAGGCCCAAGAAATCAAAAACGGCATAACAAGGGCATGGAGCCGATGGCGCAGAAAACGCGCCGCGGCTCATGCCCAGGCCGTTGGGCAGTCTGATGAATTTCTCGACCAAGCCAACCGATACGAACCAATTCGTGCGGAGGCACGTCCGCACTGGAGACCCATTTTGAAATCGAACACGCAGCTATCGACTTCGATGACATTGATCGAGTTCGACAATGGGTACTGGTATGCCACCGAGCTTAAGGAATTTGCGGAAGCGATCGGAATTCCTTCCGCGGCCAAGTTGCGGAAGGACGAACTCGAGAAGGCTATCAAGCTCTATCTGGCCACCGGTAAGATTGAGAATCCGACCAAGAGAAGCCTGTCGACATCAGGGGTCAAAGACGTCGAACTAGGGCTGCGCCTTGATCTTCCCGTCGTGCTTTACACAAACGACAAGGAGACTAAGGATTTTCTGGAACGAGAGGCTCAGAGACTCGTTCCCAGCATGAAAAGGAAATCCGGCGTGCGATATCGGCTTAATCGTTGGCGCGAAGAAGAACTCATGAGGGGCATCAAGCTCACCTACGAAGACTTGGTTAGAGAATATGTTCGCCTGAATGAGACAACGGAGCCCTTCGCGAAAATCCCTCACGGGAGATTCATCAATTTCGTGAGCGACTTCATGGCTGCGGAGAAGGGTGCTACGAGAGAGGAGGCGACGAGGGCATGGAAAAAGTTGAAAGAGCTTGACGTCCCTAAGACGTATCGTTCGTGGGTGACATCTCAAAACGCTGGCCAACCCGCCGGCGCAGACGGACGCGCCCCTCGCTTGCGCTCGGGATCACGCCGCTGAACGGCAGAATCGTTAGGCGGACGCCGAAAGTAAAAGCATCAAAACTGTCGGAGTGATGCCTGATTCCCGCTGAACGTCGCCGCTCATGGGCACGATACTTGGTGGCCTTATCGGATTCCTCTCCGCGCGACTATTATGGCAAACGCAGACAAGGCATCACCGCCGCATGCTGGCTAGAATGTAGGTTATAAAGCCGGCTACCTGCTGATCTTTATTCCTTGTTTGAGCAGTTCTTCATATCGCGCCGGGTCAATATTGTTCTCGGCGCAGATGTACTCCTGAAGACGGGTGCCCTCGCGCAGCATGATGGTCGAGTGGAGAGTCCAGGGTTTGGTGAACACCTTGGGATCGACCATCGTCACTTCGTAGTTGATTTGGTCCTTGTCCACGCGCGTATAGCGTTCGGTGATATGTAAATCTTCCGAGTGGAAAGTACCGGTGCCGGCGAGCCATGTCTTGTCGTTGAATCCGGTGACATCAACAACCAGAGTATCGCCTTCCCAGTGTCCGACGGAATCGCCCAGGTAGCTTGGGAGCAGATCCTCCGGATGTTTCGCATTCAGAGGAATGATGCGGAAAACATTCATGTACTCGTAAAGGATGACAATCTCCTTCGGAGTCTGGACGATCTTTTGCGGATAAAGGCCCAACATCACAGCCCGCGGAATACCCCCCGGCAGGCAGAATGCCGTTGGGTCATCGATGCCCCTCTTGTTGAAGGACTCCATGACTTTCTTGGCGGCCCATTCCTGATAAGGCGCCGCTTCGCGCCCAGCGGGCCGGTCGTTGGAAGACAGAATTGCCGGCGCGTTTGGATTCCTTCCAGAGCCGCCGACGCCGAGACCGCCGTTTGCCTCGTCCCAGCTTCCGCGTATCGTGCTACCGCCCTGCCACACTCCCGTCAGGTCAGGTTTGCCGTCGGGACCGCGCGGCACGGTGCTTTTTGTTTGGGCAAACGCCACTGCCGAATAGAAAACCAGCGCAATCGTGATGAGAAAAGATAAGACGCGCATCATCGGACGTCCACCGCAGGAGTATTTCCGCCGTCACCGGTGCCGGCCGGAGGGCCGAACATCATCTTTTTGCCGTCAGCGAGAGTAATTTCACGAGAATGAGCCCAATTCGTGCCATCTCTCGCGCGCCAGCCAAAGATCGTGATGTGATCGCCGGGTTTCATCGAGACATCCTTCTTCCACCCATTCCGGTACAGCACGCCAGGCCCGTAGCCTTCGAATTTCCAATTGGCCACTTTGCCGCTCTTATCAGTCACGTCCAGGTAGATGAAGCTGTGGGGGTTGGTCCACTCAATCTTAGTAACCACCCCAGTCACGGTAATCGGCTGGTTGGCATCGTATTCCGCGCCAAATGAGTGATGTGCAGAAGCAGGTATTGCCCACAACGCGAGGGCGCAGCCGGCTGCTGCGCACATCCAGAAAAGCTTTCTTGCCATAGCTCATACCTCGTCCTAGTGGACCTCAGTTTACGTTTTTCAAAACAGTAGCTCAACCGGAAAGAGGCGGTGCGGCAGCTCCCCTCCTAACTTGAGGAGGGGAGCCCGAGCGGAAGCGAGGGCGGGGTGGTTCCCTTTTGGAACCACCCCGTCTTCGCTCACTTCGTTTGAGGCTTCGCGCTACCGGGCTCGCGCTTCGCGGTTCGCGAACCACCCCTCCTAACTTAGGAGGGGTGTTGTCGACGCAGTTGTGCCGGAGAGTTCCTGGGCCAGCTTCTTTCGATCCAGCTCGTTCTCCCAATGGGAGACGACGATTGCGGCGACACCATTGCCGATGAAGTTCGTCAGGGATCGGGCTTCCGACATGAACCGATCGATGCCGAGAATCAACGCCAATCCGGCTACGGGAATCGACGGCACCACAGCCAGTGTTGCCGCCAGCGTAATGAATCCGGCACCCGTGACGCCGGAAGCGCCCTTGGATGTCAGCATCGCCACGAGAAGTATGGTGAGCTGCTGCCGCAGTGTTAATTCGATATTGAGCGCCTGCGCGACGAACAGTGCGGCCATCGTGAGATAGATATTCGTTCCATCGAGATTAAACGAATAACCCGAGGGGACGACAAGTCCGACGACCGACTTCGGACAGCCTAACGCTTCGAGCTTTTGCATGAGCGGCACCAACGCGGATTCCGATGACGAGGTACCGAGCACCGTCAGCAATTCCGTGCTGATGTAGCCGATGAAGCGCACGATGCTGAATCCGGTCCAGGCGGCGATCGAGCCGAGCACGATAAAAATAAAAAGGAAGCATGTCAGATAGAAACTGCCCATCACCATCGCCAGCGGACGAAGCGCCGCGATGCCATACCTGCCGATCGTGAATGCCATCGCGCCACCCGCTCCGAGCGGCGCAAGCTTCATGAGCGTGTTCATCATTGCGAAGAAAATGTGTGAACACGTTTCAATGAATTCACGAACGGCATGGGCGGTCGGCCCCATGCGCGTCATCGCATATCCGAACAGAATGGCGACAAACAGAACCTGCAAGAGATCTCCCGATCCGGTAAATGCATCGAGGAACGTCGCGGGGATCACGCGCAGAATGAAATCCGCTGTGGTTTGGCTTGCCGCCCGCTTGGCATAGTCTGCGACCGCGTTCGCATCGAGTGTTCGAGGGTCTGCGTTGAAACCGGCTCCGGGTTTCACGATATTCACAACAAGCAATCCGATGATCAATGCAAATGTCGAGACGACCTCGAAATAGATGAGCGCCTTCCCGCCAACTCGTCCGACCTTCTTCATGTTTCCAGCACCGGCGATGCCTAAGACCACCGTGCAGAAGATCACGGGGCTGATCAACATTTTCACCAATGCGATGAACCCGTCACCGAGCGGTTTCAGTTTCACAGCCGCGGGCGGATTCACATAGCCGAAGATTCCGCCGCCGACGATGGCAAGTAAGACCCAGAAATAGAGGTGTCCAATCAGGCGTTTCATGCGATCTGTAGCGGCGGTCCGCGAAGCGCAACCGCGATAGCGCGCAGCCTCAAAGATGACCGCCGCACCTTGGGCGCTCTATAGAGCGCCCCTACAGTGTACACATGATGTAAAATCCACGTGGATTTAAACGGTGACGCTGCTCCTGAACAACGAGGAAGTCGAGAAAGTACTGACGCCCGAAATCAGCATCCAGGCCACAGAAGCGATCTATCGGGAGCTTGCCGAAGGCACGGCCTACAACCGTCCGCGAAGTCAGGTTTACCTCCCGGCCGAATCGAAAAACCATCCCGGATTTCACTATCGGTTCAAATCGCAGGAGGGCGGAAGTCCGGGAACGGGCGTCTGGGCGCTAAGAATCACCTCGGACATGTCCGGGCACTCTTTCACCGAGGGCTTGAAGCGGCGCCGCATTTTGCCCGTTGCGACCGGAAATCGCTACTGCGGGCTTGTGATTCTGTTCGATATTGAACGCATCGAGCCGATCGCCATCATGCCTGACGGCATCATGCAAAAGATGCGCGTCGCCGCGCTGAGCTCGCTTGGTGCGAAGTATCTCGCGCCGGCGAAGCCGAAAGAGCTGGGCCTGTTTGGCAGCGGATGGCAAGCCGGCACGCACATCGAGTACCTCTCCAAACTTTTCGATTTTGAACGTATCAAGGTATACAGTCCGAATGAAGAACATCGGCGGCAGTTTGCCCGCGAGATGAGTCGGAAACTGGACAGTCCTGTTGTCGCCACTGAATCGCCGCGAGAGACCGTCGAAGGCAGCGACTTTGTCCAGGCCGCGACGGCAGCGTGGGATCCGGTCTTCGATGGACATTGGGTCGATAAGGGCATGTACGTCGCTTCTATTGGAGGCGCCGACCGAACGAGCAAGCGCCGGGAGATCGATGACGAAACGATCCGGCGCGCCGATATTTATATCGTCCACTCCAAAGAAGTGGCGCGGTTGGATCAATCGCCCGATATTTGGGAGGCCGCGCAAAATGGAATCAAGCACTGGGATTCCATCCACGAGATCCAGGAGCTGCTGACAGGGAAGGTTGGGAAGGTTGCAGGGCGCACGCGAGCCGATCAAATTACAGTCTTCAATAACAATACCGGTGCGGGAGTGCAGTTCGCTGCCCTGGGCTCCGCTGTGTTGAAACGCGCCCGCGACCTTGGGCTCGGGCGGGAACTGCCGACGGAATGGTTCCTGGAAGACGAGATTCCGTGAGGATGTTACGGGATAGAAATTCCCCTCCTCGCAGAGGAGGGGTGGCGCGAAGCGCCGGGGTGGTCAGCTCGGCTGAACGTTCCGCCGGTCTTCTATTGAGGCTTCGCCCCATCCGGGCTCGTGCTTCGCGCCACCCCGTCTGCGCCGACAGCCCACTGGCTGTGGGCGCATCCTCCCCTCCTCTGCGAGGAGGGGAATATTGGAGGAAGTTCGTGAGAAGAACTTGGTACGCACTCTTATTAACAGCGGCGATACTGGTAACTATCAACGCCGACGCACAGCAAACGTCAACGCCGGCCGCGAAAGTCGAACCGCCGCCGCCGGGAATACAGCCGCTACCGGTGGATCTGTTCACGACGAAAAATTTCTATTTCGATCGAAAGTACTGGACGGATAAACGCTACGCCCGATGCAACACGCCGCGACAGTTGACCGACATGTGGACCAACAACAGATTTGGGCAATGGGGAAACTGCAATCTCGACCTGGACGTATCGAAGATTGTGAGCCCCTATCCCTACAAGACTGCGGCAGAGCACTATAGTGCTTTATTGGCTCGAGCCAAAGCCAGGGGCGGCCCGAAGATCCACACTCTTCAGACGCTGCCGAAGTGGGATGGTTGGTACGCTCGGGGAGCGCGAGAGGAGCAGTGGACCTACGGCCGTAATTTGCAAACTTCCACGATGCTCTCCCTTCTGACTCCCGAATATCAGCAGCGAATGACCCAGATGGCCTACCACGAAGCGGTGAGTAATGCGCCGCAGTGGATGGCGGCGTTCTGCTATCCGGAGGGCCTCATGCGATGGTGGGCGGAGTTTTCAATAAATGACATCGAGGTGCTCGTGACTCCGCATCAGGTTCAATTCTTGAGTGGCGTTGCCGATAATTTTCTTCGAAAGGTCCTCATCGGCCGCCAGCATGTGCAGAAGGTTCCGCAATGGTACGGTGAAACGGTTGGATTCTGGGACGGAAGCTCACTTGTGGCTTGGACCGCTAACGTGATTCCCTGGACAATGTCGCACTCGATGTTCGAATACAGCGATAAGCTGCAGACGATCGAAGTCTTCACGCCCAGTGCCGATGGGAAGGGAATTACTGTCGAAGCGACATTCTATGATCCGGAGGCATTCATCCGGCCGCTGCACGTCGTGACACCGTGGATTCGACAGAACGGCCCCGACGATGCTGAACAAAGATATACGTTTATCGAGTGTCGCGTGCAGAGTACGATCGTCAATGGCCCCGATGGACGGCCGACACAACTCATTCCGACAGACGAAGGATTTATTGATTATTTTGGAAGACCGTGGGCCCAGAATTGGGAGAAGCACTTCGAAAAGGATTGGCAACATCCTGAGAATTAGAAAATGAAATTGAAGAAATTAGTAGCTGCACTTATTTTGCTAGGCACCCTGAGCACGCTGGCTCAGGCTCATCACTCCTTCGCCATGTACGATCAGACGAAAACCCTGACCCTCACGGGAAAGCTCACGCGATTTGTTTTGGGCGCCAATCACGCCCAACTTCTTTTTGAACTTCTGGGTCCTGACGGGAAGCCCCAGCTTGATGCGAACGGCAAGCCCATTGTGTGGGGTGTGGAAACGGGATCCGCGAAGCAACTGGCCAGCGCGGGTATTACGGTTGAAACATTTCCATTCGGTACGATCTTCACTGTGAGTTTGTGGCAATTACGGGATGGACGAAACTTCGGCGCGATGACACTCACCGGCGGAAGGCTTATCGGCTGCGGCACAACTTTCCCTGAAGGCGGCTGCAACGAGAAAACCGGCAAGGTCTATCTGAACGGCGGTGACACTCAAGTCAACGACGCCCGCCGCCTCGGCCGGTGACATGGTGTGAAAGCTGTAGCGGCGGTCTATGACCGCCGACAATCCGACGATTTGCGAGATCGCCGGCGGTCATAGACCGCCGCTACAGTGCATACGTTAACCCGGCAGCCGGAACGCTCGCAGTTCCGCCGTATATCCATTCCCGCCGATAGCCACAACGATGTACTGCTTTCCGTTCAGCGTATAGGTCATCGGCGTGCCGCTTTGACCTGTCGGCATATACACAGCGCCGACTTCTTTGCCGGTGGCCTTGTCATAGGCGCGGAGCATGGCGCCGCGCTGTCCGTTCGGCGTAGTGAACACGCCGGGTTCGCCGGAAATGACCAGTGTCTTTGTAATCAGGCTACCAACGATACCGGAGCGGCCGGTACGAGGAATGTTGAGTCCTTTCAATGCGGGATGGTTACGAATATTGTCGGGCGTTTCACCGTGCGCGACCTGCCATAGGATTTCGCCCTTGTTCAGATCGATGGCGGTGATGCGGCCGTATGGCGGCTTCACCAGCGGCAGTCCTTGAACGGACAGGCTTGTGCCGGCGTTTTCTTCGGCAGCCGGGCCAGGCCCGCGGTCGGCGCCGGCATCCGAGCCTGCGCCGCCTCTTGTCCGGATACCAGCTCCAGCGACGCCTTGAACCCATGCAAAATCGCCGGAAATCTTCTGGTCGCCCGGCACCAAACCGAGCGAGCCCATCACACTCTGTGAATTAACATAGAGAATGTGCGTTTCCGGATCGTACGAACCGCCGGCCCAATTGGTTCCACCGCCGGCGGGTCCGAGCACAAGAGTTCCAAGCGGCCCTTCGACTTTGCTCACAACGGGCGGTGTGAAGAGCGGCCCCATTTTGTATCAGAGCGGCCCCATTTTGTATCGGGAAACAATCTTCAACGCTTCCGCTCGAAGCTCTGGAGTGAAATCAATGAGGTCGTCCACCGACGAGCCCTGGCGATCGTAAGCGGGAGGCTTCGTGGGAAAGGGCTGCGTCGCCGAATACCACTCGCCCGGAACATCACCTTTGGGAACCGCCCGCTCTTCGATAGGCCATATCGGCTTTCCGGTCACCCGGTCGAACACGTAGAGGAATGCTTGCTTCGTGGGTTGGGCGATTGCTTTGACGACCTGCCCGTTGATCGTGATGTCGGCGAGGATGGGAGCGCACGGAATATCCATATCCCATATGCCGTGGTGCACGAGCTGAAAATGCCATTTACGTGCGCCGGTGTGAAGATCGACGGCAACGAGACTTTCACCAAAGAGTCCATTACCCGGACGATGACCGCCATAGTAATCGCCGGTGGGCAACTCGACTCCCATATATACCGTTTCGAGTTCCTCATCGACGCTGATTTGTCCCCACACGCCCGTGTTGCCGGTATAGGAGGCAGAATCACCTTCCCAAGTCTCAGCTCCGTATTCATTCGGCAGCGGAATCGTATGGAAGATCCAAAGCCGCTTACCGGTCCGGACGTCGAATCCGCGGACGTAGCCCTTTACATTCTTCTTGCCTCGTGGCACTCCGCCCGAGCGGTGAGCGGCGCCGACAATGACCACATCTTTCGCAACGACAGGAGCCGAATGCAGTCCGACTTCCCCTGTGACCAGATCGATCTCCTGATCGTCATCCAGTTTCAAATCGACCACACCGTTTCGGCCGAAACTCGGCACCGGCGTTCCTGTCTTTGCATCCAATCCGATGAGGCGGTAGCCTGGCGTGACGTACAGAATTCGCTCCTCACGCCCGTCTGTCCAGTACGTCAGGCCGCGTCCCGATAACTGCCGCGGGGCATTGGTGCCGCGTGGTCCTTCGCGCTCGCTGTGAGTCCACAACAGCTCGCCGGTTGTTGCATCTAGAGCAAACACGGCGCGCCGACTTCCGCCGGTCGCGTATAAGACGCCGTTGGCCATGAGCGGCGTACCTTCATACTGGAACTCGGGACGCGGCCCGAGATTGTCGGTTTTAAACCGCCATGCCAGTTCGAGCTTATTGAAGTTGGAAGCGTTGATCTGATCGAGCGGCGAGTAGTGCGTGTTTCCGACGTCGGCGCCATACGACCGCCACTCACCGTTCTTCGCTCCCGTTTGCGCAGTGAGAGGGACAGTCGACGCACAAAACAAACTCAATAATGCTGCGCTGAAAACCCAACGAAGAGACATAGATCCCCCTAATTGTGACTGCTCAAGTTCCCTCCAAACTTGAAACTGTTGCAAAACTCACTTTCGCAGGGTGCTTGTAATGTCGAATGTGGGATGTCCAATGAACGATGTCAAATTTAGTTGTCTGACGTCCTTCATTGGACATCCCAACATTTGAGATTGGAATTTGCACTGCGCCGCATTTTGCAACACCCTCAACTTAGGAGGGGAGCCTATACGCAATAAACTCGGCCGGGAAGCCGGGGCCGCCGATCGCGACGACAATATATTGTTTGCCGTTCAGCATGTAAGTCATCGCCGTTCCGGTTTCGCCCGCGGGCATGTACACCTCCCCAACATCCCTGCCTGTTGCCTTGTCGTATGCGCGCAACATCGCGCCGACTTTGCCGGAGGGTGTTGTGAACGTACCGCGCTCGCCGGCGATGACCAGAGTCTTCGTGACCAAAACTCCGAATACACCGGGACGGCCGGTGCGAGGAATGTTGACACCCTTCAAAGCCGGATGATTTCGGATGTTGTCCGGAGTCTCGCCATGAGCGATCTGCCACACGATGTCGCCCTTATTGAGATCGATGGCCGTGATACTCGCATACGGCGGTTTCTGCAGCGGCAATCTCTGAACCGTGACCCCGGGGCCTCCGCCCTCACCGCCACCGCCCGCGGCGGTTCCACCTGCGGGAGCGTTCGGATTTCTCGCCTGGCCGGCGATATAGGCGAAATCGCCGCTTCGATTAGGATCACCCGGCACGAGACCGAGCGTACCCAATACGCGTTGCGACGGTACGTATGCTATGTGTGTTTCCGGATCGTATGAGCCGCCGGCCCAATTGGTGCCACCCGCGTTCGCCGCGAGCGTGAGGGTAGCAAGCGGTCCTTCCCATTTGCTGACAACCGGCGGAGTGAAGATTGGCCCCAGCTTGTATCGTGACGCGACCTTCAAGCCCTCGGCTCGAAGTTCCGGAGTGAAATCGAGGATGTCATCCGTGGTGAATCCGTGGAGATCGTATGCCGGCGGCTTTGTGGGAAAGGGCTGCGTGGGCGAATACCATTCTCCCGGAACAGTGCCTTTCTCCACAGGCCTTTCTTCGAAAGGCCAAATCGGCTGACCCGTCTGACGATTGAAAACGTACAGCCACGCCTGCTTTGTCGGCTGAGCAACGGCCTTCACCGTCTGACCGTTGACTGTGATGTCGACCAGCATCGGCGCGTCGGGAATATCCATGTCCCAGATGCCATGGTGTACCAGTTGGTAATGCCACTTCCGCGCGCCCGTCTTGAGATCCAACGCGACGACGGTTTCTCCAAACAATCCATTCCCCGGGCGATGGCCGCCGTAGTAATCGCCGGTCGGCAATTCCACAGGGAGAAAGACCATTCCGAGTTCTTCATCGACGCTGATCTGGCCCCAGACACCGGTATTGCCGGTGTATGAAGCGGAATTGTTTTCCCACGTCTCGGCACCGTACTCGTTCGGTAACGGGATTGTGTGGAAAATCCAGAGACGCTTGCCCGTGCGCACATCGAACGCGCGGACGTAACCCTTGACGTTCGTCTTACTGCTGGGAACGCCGCCGGGTCTGTGAGCTGCTCCTACAATGACGATGTCGCCGGCCACAACGGGAGCTGCGTGGAGTCCGATTTCGCGTGAAAGCGGATCGATCTCCTGATCGTCGTCTTGCTTCAGGTCGACGGCGCCATCCCTCCCGAAGCTGCGAACGGCCGCTCCAGTCTTCGCATCCAGGGCGATCAGCCGATAGCCCGGCGTGACGTAGAGGATGCGTTCTTCGCGCCCATCACTCCAATACGCCAGTCCGCGGCCGGAGAGTATGCGGGGCGCGTTGGTTTGCCGAGCGCCTTCACGCTCACCATGGGTCCATATCAATTCGCCCGTACCCGCATCGACGGCGACAACTGCGCGCCGCGTGCCTGCTGTGGAATACAGAACGCCATTGGCTACGAGCGGCGTTGATTCAAGATTGAATTCCGGTTGAGGACCCAAGTTGTCGGTCTTGAATCGCCAGGCGATTTGGAGACTGTTGAAATTCGCGGCATTAATCTGATCGAGTGGCGAATAGTGGGTATTCCCGAGATCACCGCCGTACGTCTTCCACTCTCCGTTCTTGGCTCCTGTTTGCGCGGCCAGCGAACTCGCGCACAAAAGCAAACACAAAATCGTTCGCTTCATGGTTGTCCTCCGTTCCTCCTGCAATCAGTGTGGAGTAGGAGGAATCTAGCAC
>QHWY01000437.1 GCA_003223875.1 Acidobacteriota bacterium
CCACATGGGCGCGCCTTTTTCTTTTCTGCGAACTCGCCTGGACCTGGATTCAGGTTGCTGCCCCGGTCGAGCCTGGCACTCCGGCCAGTCTGAAGGAATAACTCTAACGTTCTTCCAAACGGCTGGCCCGGACTTGACCTATTGACCGTGATTTAGGATATTTGCGACGAGCGACTTTGACACACCAATGTCAGCGGCAATCGCTCTGACGGATTGACCGGCTGCATGCCTGGCGCGGATCTTCTCGCGGTCCAAGATGATGCGCTTGCGGCCGAGCACTTGCCTTCCCGCTTGGCTCGCCGGACGCTCCCTCAATGTATCGTCGCACGAAAAGCTAGGGGCAGCAGCTAGGTGAGCCGGAGTCTTTCGACGACAATAAAGGCCCGTTGGCTGTTGCCGGTCCTTCATCATTTCGGGATCATCCTTGGGAGCAGCCCTTAAATCGCGCAGGTTAGTCCGTGCGGCAAGGTCTTTCCGCTCAATGACGCGATAGTGCGTCCATTTTCCTTCACGCCTGGCAGCAATAACACCAGCCTTCCGTAAATATGCCAGATCCCGCGAAGTCTTCGGCTGGTTCGGATCGAAGGAACGGGTGTCGAACGTCTATAGTTTGGACATCAATGTTGAATGTCCGCGTCCGGCATATCCCATTTTCCACCATGAAGTGTCCAGCACCTGCGTTACGGTTTAGCCAGGATTTTTTCTGCTGCGGTCTCGTCAATGCCTGATCCGGCTGCCAACGGCAGTTCGGGATACCTTTGGCCCTACCGATTTCTGCACACGATTGCCGGCAACATCACGACGGCTTTTGCGAGCAAAATCCCGGGCTTGAAGACGCTTTCGTTGCTTCTGGTCGCGTTGCTCGGCGCCGTAAGCCCACCCCCAAAAAGACTGAGGCGACTTCGTACGCCTCAGTCTTGCCCTGCTTTGTGATTTTTGTGCCTCTTTGTGGCTAATCTTTCCTACTTCGGCAGCGTTCCTTTTCCATCCAGAACAAAGGTCAATAGCTTCGGTGGAACGGTCGGTCCCGCCGGCGCATTGCCCGGGACGGCCCCCGGCGCGGGCGGCGGCGCGTTGGGTAGTGGAGGCAGTACGATTCCCTGCCCGCCAAGGAAAGCGACGTATTGTTTTCCATCGAGCATATAAGTGATCGGCGGGGCCATGCCACCGCGCAATCCGGTTTGAATGTCTAATAGCTTTTCACCCTTGTCAGCGCTGTAGGCAACGAAGTGACCGTCAGGGATCACCTGAAACACGAGGTTCCCGGCGGTCGTCACCGTTCCGCCTCCCACGGCCCCTCCACCCGGGGTGCGCCAACGTTCCCTTTGCGTGACAGGATCCCATGCGACAAGCATAAAGTGTTGTCCTTCGGGCGGCACCGGTCCAATCGCTGCAGGAGAAGGACGCGCTGGGCCAAAGCCAGTGCGGAGGATTCCGGTATTTCGTTCTCCAGGCTTGTAAAGGAAATCGGTTTCGAGCGAGAACGTGCGGCTACCATCGGTCGTCGTGGGAAGGTAAACCAAACCCGTTGAAGGATTGAACGACATGGGCGACCAGTTATGCGCGCCATTCGGAGAAGGCGCCAACGTGATGGTTTCTTTGTTTTGATCGTAGTGCGCTTCGGGATTCACAATCGGCCGCCCTGTTTCTTGATCGATGCCTTTTGCCCATGTGACTTGCGCAAAAGGCTGAGCTGAAATGAACGCTCCAGTGACGCGATCGAGAACATAGTAAAAACCGTCCTTGTTCGCCTGCATGAGAACCTTTCGCTGCCTGCCATTGATCGTCAGGTCCGCGAGTATGAATCCCTGGACGCTGTCATAATCCCAGGAATCGCCGGGTACCGGCTGGTAATACCATTTCAACTCGCCCGTGTCGGGTCTGACGGCCAGGATTGAACACACAAACAAGTTGTCTTTGCCTTTGGACTGCCGCAGTTCTTCCGGCCATGGACCACCGTTGCCGGTTCCGACGTAAATGAGATCCGAGTCCGGATCGTAGGCCATTCCGTCCCAAACCGTTCCACCGCCGCCGAGTTTCCACCACTGTCCGGACCACGTCTCTGCCGCCTTTTTGAGCGCAGGATTCTCGAATGGTTTCGACGGATCGCCAGGAATCGTATAGAACCGCCATACGAGTTGCCCGGTATTCGCATCGTACGCTGCGAAAAATCCGCGGACAGGAAACTCAGAACCGCTCACGCCGATGATCACTTTACCCTTTGCAATGCGCGGTGCCATTGTGATGGTGTAGTTGTCTTGAGGATATGCGACGCGCGCTTCCCAAACCGGCTTACCCGTTTCGGCATCCAGAGCTTCGAGTCTGCCATCGATCACTGGCGCGATGATCTTGCCCTGGTAAATAGCAATACCGCGATTCACAACGCCACAACAGATCTTCGGCCGGACAGCAGTCTGATTGACTTCCGGATCCCACCGCCATCGTTCTTTCCCCGTGCGGGCATCGACGGCGAAGACCACGCTCCAGTTTGTGATTCCATATAACCCGCCATTCCAGAAAAGCGGAGTTGCTTCCTGATTGCCGCCCCCCTGTCCGACGTCATACGACCAGGCCAGGCCGAGCCGGCTCACATTGCTCGTATCGATCTGTTTCAGCGGGCTGTAGCGGGTCTCGCCCGGGGTGAGACCGTAGGTTAGCCATTCCTCACCCGTTTTGCCGGCATTCCTCAGTGCCACATCATCGATCCGCCGCGTTTGCTGGCCCGCAGCAATCCACGTGGCGAACACAGCCCGGTGAAAGACAGAAACAAGACGATCAGCTTTCGAGCGCGCATCGTTACCTCTCCAAATTGAATTCAGACCTGTGGCGCAATTATACGGAAGTTCCCATTTTTGTGGCGGTGGTTTCCTGGATTGGTGGTGACTCAGTTTCATCTGTAGCGGCGGTCTATGACCGCCGGCGATGTCTAAACTGCTGCACTATCGGCGCTCATAGAGCGCCGCTACAGTTGGGAAACCCCGCAATTTTCAAACTGAGTCACTACCCCTGGATTGCACCGATTTCATTTGCGTCGCGGTTGTGATTCAGTGAGCCTACGATCAGGGCAGACATCGAACGGCTTCGCGGGCTCGGAGAGTTCGATGATGTGCGCATCCAGGATGACGTTAGCCCAAACGGCGGTCGTATTCTGACTTTTATCGTTTACGAAAAACTGCCGAGTCGTTGATATCCGACTTTCCCACACCAGACGACCGGAACAAGTGCTTTTACCCGCTCCCTATATTGCGGGTACACTCGACGATGATAGGATGAACCGGAGCTCGAAACTTAATAAGCGAGGAGTGTGCCACAGATCATGCCGATGAATGAAAAGGAGCGGCGAAGACAGCTGTTGGCGAGTGCAGCCATCACGATTGCCCTCCTGTTGCCGACGATCCGCGTCCTGACCGGCCCGACTTCGCTTGGAAGCTTCCTCGGGGCCGCCGTAGCCTCCGGCGAAAGTGCTCAGACTCCCGCCGCAACGAACAAGGCGCCAACCGTCGCCGGCAAAACGACGCTAGCGCTGAAGACGCCGTGGGG
>QHWY01000438.1 GCA_003223875.1 Acidobacteriota bacterium
GGGTACGGTTTCGCGGCTGCAATCTGTCGATTTATCCGCATACATTCTCCAATCCGGCAAATTCCCGGCAGGGCAGGCCGAACTCAGCGAGGACCGGTTGGCGCAGATCGCTTTTCCGGGCGCGCGAAAAGTAGCTACACCTGCCGCCGCTGCAGCCTCCGCGGGTGTGACTTTGTCACCACCGGAAGGAAATCTGGCCCAATTGATGAGAGCGATCGCGTTTCCGAATGCCAACATCATTTTTAACGTTCAGGTCAAGGATCCGAACGTTCCAACGAAAAGAGAGGTGGGCCCGAACTTTGATTACATCGCCTGGGGAGCCGGCGTGTATACAGGATGGCTGCCTATAGAACAGGCCGCCATCGCGATCATCGAAACCTCACCGCTGTTTCTGACGCCCGGCCGCAGCTGTCAGAACGGGCTTCCGGTTCCAGTGGACCGGCCCGATTGGAAAAAATACACGACAGAGTTGATGGAAATAGGAAGGGTCGCTAAAGAGGCCGCCATTGCTAAGAAGCTTGATGCGTTCGAGGAAATCAGCGAGAAATTAAGTGACGCATGCCAGAATTGTCATCGGGTTTATCGCCGCGATGCGCCCGGTGCAATGCGCTGCCAGTAGAGAGCATCTATATGAGAAAAAACAGGCTCGGTATCATCTGCGTTGCGGTAGTCGTGCTGACGACGCCCGTCGCCGCTCAGTCCCGGTATCCACGGCCGAATAAGGGAATCGAAGCTCCACTCAGTTGGCTGCAACAATTTAATGGGGCATACGTACGGCCACAGGATAAACCGGATGGGACGGTCCGGCCGACCGCAAACCTCATCGGCCCGATGGATGGCATTATCATTCCGCTTCTCCAGCCGTGGGCCGCGCTGCGACGTGAGGCAACCAATTTCGAACTTGAAGAAGACGGAGAAGTTTGCCGGCCGACCGGACTCTTACTCGCTCATGCGAATCGTGCTTTTTATCTGGCTGCAGCTCCCGGCCGGCTGACATTTATCGGAGACCGGCCGAACACCGCCGCGATCCGCAGGATCTATCTGGATCGGGGGCATCTGAAAAATCCTCCGCTCACTTCGTGGGGAGATTCCATTGCTTACCGCGAAGGAGAGACGCTCGTCATCGACACGATCGGGTTCGACGACAAGTCCTTCCTTTCGCTCGATGCCACACGCCACTCGACCGAATTGCACATCGTTGAACGGTGGACATTGGTTGCAAACGGAAAGTACTTAGAAAAGGTCTGGATTGTAGACGATCCCCGAGCCCTGAAAGCGCCATTCACTTTCACACGGTACCACGCGAAGATGCCGCCCGACTTCCGGCATCCAGAAGAACCCTGCGCATCCACTCCCGACGTTTGGCGCGCGTGGACAACAATACATAATGACGCCGCGGACTTCTACGCCGAGAAGAGGGCCGCGGAGGCGAAGGCGCTGATCCAGAAGAAATAAACGGGTAGTGCCAAAAGTTCTATGAAAACAAGGTGAAGGGTCTTTGCGCCCCATGGATGGTTTGGCGCATGCCATGGATGGCAGACTGCGGTCAAGCTGGTTACAGCTTGATTAGGGAGAAACTACCATGAAACGTACAGGAGCACATCACCTGGGATTGGCGACATATGATTACGACGGAATTGTCGAGTTCTACACGCGAGTGCTGGGCTGGGCAATTGCCTGGCAGGAAGTCATGAGCGGCCCGGACGGAACCGTGCATATGAAACACGTCTTCTTCGATACGGGAGACGGTTCCTACGTTTCCTTCATGTGCCCCACTGCCGACATGCCGAACTTTCCCACGACATGGGCCACCGACATCAACTCGGGCCTTGGCGTCATGAACGGCGCCTACCATTTCGCCTTTTGGGCCGAATCGGTCGAAGAACTGGAAGAGAAGCAGGCCCGGCTCCGCCAGTACAACCATCCGGTGACCGAAATCATCGATCACGAATGGTCCAAGTCGATCTACTTCCGCGCTCCCGACGGGCTCCAACTCGAATTCTGTGTCACGACACGAAAGTTTACGGAGGAAGACAAGCTGCTGAAACCCCGCTATCAGCCCGGCAATCCGATATACCGCGAGCGGCCGGAGCTAGCAGCACGCGACGCAGCCATTTTGGGCATGCCGGTCGAGCGGCTGATCGCCATATTCGGGTCACTCGAGCCCCAAGTCGCACACGAGCGGCAGTAACTTGCAACGAGGAGGTCGCGCCAGTCTGACTTCGCCAACTCGATTGCATCGTGGAGTCGAGGAAGACTGGCGCCGCTGACCCGAATCGCGGCAAAGCGCAGCCGCTCAAGGCCGCACGGCGTGGGACTGTTGACTAAGGGAAGATTCTCCCCGCACTCGCTGGCTAGTAATCGTTCCGCCTCCGCCCAGTCAGGGGAACCGAAGAGCGCAGTCACGTGCTGCTTGGTCAGTGTGCTCAGTTCGACCATCTACGTGTGGTTGATGATCTGCGGCTGAGAGGCCGCGTTTTTCAGCGGCCGGGCTCCAGCCGCGTGTTGTGCAACGCCAACAATCACCTCTCCAAGACCGACTCCGCCGAGTTTCAACAACGCTGGAGAGCTCTGAAATCCACGTGGGATGAGCAGGTCGGTATCACTCAGTTCGAACAACTCTGTGAACGCTTTGAAAGTATCCCACCTTCATGGCCGAGCTCCGTAAAAAACGCGACCACTATCTGGCCTTCTTGAAGTATCCCGACGCGATCCGGCGCTCGCTGTCCACAACCAAT
>QHWY01000440.1 GCA_003223875.1 Acidobacteriota bacterium
TTTCCATTAAAGGCAACGGCTCCGTCGAAGCGCGAGGCGTCGCGTCCACAAATCCGAAGATCTTCGTTCCTGAGGTGGTCCGGATGAAGGAATTTTATGGCGAGGGGGTCAAGTCGCATGTCGACAAATGCCCGAGCGTGATTTCGATTCCGGCGGCCGCGATCCGCTCCATCACCACCAGTGAAGTAAGCAAGGCGCGCTACACCTTTGTGCGCGCGGACAACGGCGCGGAAATTAACAGCTTCCGGCCGCGGCAGATTGCAGAGACCATCAAGATTGATCTATCATCGGCAAGCATTTTGAAACTGGACGACGGCAAGGTGAACATTCCACTCGATACCGCTCGCGAACTGCGCGTGCAATATGAGCCCGAGAAAATCGATCCGGGCTACGACGCGTACGCGGACCACTTTGGCCACTACTTTGAGTATGTTGAACGTCCAGCGGCTTTGGACTTTGATGTCGTCCCGCAGAAAATCGGCGGCAGCAGCGCGCCGACGCCGAAACTAGGCCATCACTTCATGATGACCGATGATTTTGCGGCTTGTTTTATCGCTGCTGTACCGTAGACATCGCCTGAATGCAACATGAAATAGGTCACAGAATAGGGGCCAGCCGACGGTCATCGATACGACTCATCGCATCTTTGACTACCCTCGTCCTCTCGTCGGCTGGCCTTTTCTTATTTGCCCGTAATCCATATTCTTCGACGGAAATCAGCCGTCTAATCGAGCAAGGCTACAACGCTCAACGTCCTGGCGGCGGCCGCCTATACAAAGCCGGATACTCTCGCTTGGAGGCGCCGACCGCACAAACTGAACTGGGTAAGGCTCAGCTTCTCCTATTGCGTCATCCCAATTTGGAAACGAGACAGCGGCTCCAAGGTCTGCTCTATCTCGCCTCTGGTGATTGGCAAAAATACGTTGAAGCTGCTCCCCACCTTTCCGCCTCACAACGTGAGGAGCCGGGTGTGCTGAATGATCTCGGCGTCAGTTATCTGGCACTTTCGTACGAAGACCCAAGCTACCTCCTAAAGGCCCTCGCGCAATTTGAACGTGCGGCCGAACTCAGTCCCAAAGCTACGGCGCCTCGTTTTAATCTCGTGCTCACCTATCGCAGACTCCATTTCCACGACCTGGCCGATAAAGCGTTAGAAAATTACAAACTGATCGATGCTGTCTCGCCATGGTATGGGGAGCTTACTGGTGGCAATTCTAGAGACAAGTCACTGTTGCTAGACCAGTTGAGACTGGCTGTCGAGAGAAATGACATCCGCGAGGCTGAGCGGCTCTTCCAGCAAGATCTGGACTATTTCCGTCAGGTACTCAGGCAATATGGCGCAACCAATACCGAAGAGTCACCTAGTGTATTGCACTTCATCGCCTCAGAAATGGAGAAGCGATACGGAGATAAAACGTTCTCGGCCCTGCTCGCTCCACTGTTTACTGACCACCGGCAGACGATCATTGCACTTCGACAATTCGTGACTGAGGGAGCCGAATTGTTCGTCAAAGGCGATGTTGCAGGAAGCCTTAGACTCTACGCGAAGGCAGATCAATTAGCTGAGCAAACAGGTTCCCTTTTCGACACGTTGTGGATTGACCTGAACAGAGTGGACACACAAATACGTGCGGGAAAGTTTGAATCTGCCCGTGAAGCTCTCGAACGTATCGTCTCGCTTTCACGCAAGAACGGGTTCCGCTGGCTCCTGGGAAAGGGTCTATCGATTTACGGTTCGAGTAAGAGGCTTACAGCAAGTTTCAAACAGATGATGGACTTTGTCGCGGAAGCAAATCATCTTTTCCGAAATATGGACGCTCATAATGACCGGATACGTCCACTGTACTATTCCGCTATTTATCAATACGGAGCAGGTGCCCAAGATGAGGCCTTAAAGCTCGCCCTAGAATGCCTGCTGTTGACTGACGATCGCGATTCGTTCCGCCTTGCCGAGCTGGAGTGGCTAATCGGACTCATTTTGTACAACCAAGGCTCGAGTGATAAAGCTGCCCTCTTTGAGCGAGAATCTCTGGAACAGGGACAAAAAATATCCAACGCAGCGCTGCAGGCAGATGCCGCCCTTACTTTGGCCCAGCTATACGAATCAATGTCGGATCACAGCCGTGCCGATGCCTACCTAAATCTGGCCGATCAGGCTCTCCATAAGATGTCGGCAGGTTTCAATCAAACCAAGGTTGACCAATGGCTGAGTATCGTCAAAGCGAAGATCGCGCTCAATCGAAAGCGATATCGAGAGGCAGAACTCCTCCTTGAAAGAAACCTCGATATTAACTCTCAACTGCCCTTCAGGGCGACCTTGCCACGGTCACAATCGCTGATGCTTCTTGCCAGGACGTATTCTGAAATGGGCCGGATGCGCGAGGCCGCCCAAACATTCAATGCGGCTATCGAGGTCGTCGAAAACGACAGTCAGTACCTTCAATCTGAAAAACTGCGCGTCAAATTCGATGACGAACGACGTGATCTCTACGATTCAGCCATTGAATTTGAGTACAGCAACGGATCGCCCGATGAAGCATGGCTCTATCTGCAAAAATACCGCTCGAAGTTGTTTATCGAATTCCTGGCCCAGTTCGATCCGAATGTGGA
>QHWY01000235.1 GCA_003223875.1 Acidobacteriota bacterium
CTTGGCGGCCATGACATGGTGCGCCGGCTCGTCGTTGAGCCGCTCTGGATTGGTCATCAACTGAAGCCGCAAGGGATATTGGCTGACATTGGATCCGGCAACGGCTCACCTGCGATCCCGCTTCACGTTCTATGTAGATTTTCCAAGACGCATATGGTCGAAGTTCGGGCCCGGAGAGCGGCCTTTCTGCGTCACATCGCAACGACGTTGAAGTTGAGTGGCGTGATTGTGCATCGCTCCAGGTTCGAGACGATTGCATCTGAACTGCGACCGCTGGATTGGATCACCTTCCAAGGCGTCGCTTTCACCGAAGGGCTCTTTAATTCGATTCGAAATGCAGCAATAGCTACGACAAACGTCGTTTGGATTAGCTCACCGGATACGAGACCGCCCGCAAAGCCAGTCCGCACGTTTCAAGTGCCGTTTACCGCGACCAGAGTTCTTTTATTCCGTCTGTGAACGGAAGAAGAGGCCTGGCCCTGCCGGCGCAACGGCCGTGTATCTATTGTTGGATTGGGTTGATCCCTTCGCGCCCGAAGGCGGCGCAGGCGGCGAGGAGATGGCGATCATTCGAACTCTGACAACGGTGCAGAATCGGCTCGCCGCGCAGCCGAACGCAGCCGAGGCTACTGATTCCCCAGAGTTGCGCATTTTTGTTTGAGTTGGACCTTTCCTGACCCAGTCGGGGCACAGCCTAGTTCCACGTGGAACAGCTAACCAAACTGTTCCACGTGGAACCTTGGAGACCGGGGCTATGGGAAAGGTCATCGCGATTGCGAATCAGAAGGGCGGAGTTGGGAAAACCACGACGGCCATCAATCTCGGAGCATCGCTGGCGGCCGCGGATATGCGGACGCTCCTTATTGATGTGGATCCCCAATCGAATGCTACGTCCGGGCTAGGTATCCGCAAGGGGACGTATACGCGATCCACTTATCACGTCCTCGTCCACGGCGAACCCGTGAGAACAATTCTGCAACCGACAGAATTGGAAGCGCTTTTTGTGGCTCCGGCGAGCCGGGAGCTCGTCGGGGCGACTGTTGAGCTTGCTCAGGAAGCCGACCGCCATCTGCGGCTGAAGCAGGCGGTCGACCCATTGGTTGACAGCTACAACTACATTCTTATTGATTGTCCGCCTTCGTTGGACCTGCTCACCGTCAATGCCCTGATCGCGGCCCGAAGTGTCCTAGTTCCGATTCAATGCGAATATTTTGCCTTGGAAGGTGTCTCGGAATTCATCGAAACCGTCCGGCAGATCCGTCGGTTACGCAATCCCGACTTGGAGATCGAGGGTGTGCTTCTCACGATGTTTGATGAGCGCACAAACCTGTCACATCAGGTGATGGAAGACCTCCGTGGATTCTTCGGCCCTCAGCTTTTTTCGACGATCGTTCCGCGTAACATCCGGCTGGGCGAAGCTCCGAGTCACGGCAAGCCGATCTTGCTTTACGACATTAAGTCCAAGGGAGCCGAAAGTTACATACGACTGGCAAAGGAGATTATCCATGGGACAAAGAAAAGCCTTGGGACGGGGTTTGAACGCGTTGTTGGGCACGTCTGATTTGGACGGGGACGCCGATCAACTCCGCGAGATCGACATCGATCGAATCCTTCCGAACTCACATCAACCTCGTAAGAACTTTGATGAGGCGTCGCTCAATGAGTTGGCCAACTCCATTCGCGAGCACGGTGTCGTTCAGCCGATCGTAGTCCGGGCTCTCGAGGACGGTTTCTTTCAACTCGTTGCGGGGGAGCGCCGGTGGCGTGCCGCGCAACGTGCGGGTCTACTCCGAATTCCTGCTGTCATTCGTGAGGCCAGCGAACACGCGTCTCTCGAAATCGCGTTGATCGAGAACCTTCAGCGGGAAGATTTAAATCCAATCGAAGAAGCTCAAGCCTACGAACGGCTCATCACCGAATTTGGCATGACTCAGGAGGAAGTGGCTCGGCGCGTTGGAAAAAATCGAACGACTGTCTCCAATATGCTTCGCCTGTTGAGGCTTCCTCCCGAAGTCCAACAGTGGTTGCGCGAAAATCGGCTTACGACCGGGCACGCGAAAGCCCTCTTGTCTCTATCGGACCTCAATGCGATACTCGATTCGGCTAGGAGAATCATCCAGGGCGAGTTCTCCGTCCGGCAGGCGGAAATGCTCGTGTCGCGCCATTCGAAAGGCGCAACGGACGCTTCTGGCAATGGTTCCACTGTTGTAGATCCGAACGTCAAAGCGGCAATTCACGTCTTAGAGCAGGTTCTCGGAACCAAGGTAACTGTCCAGGAAAGCGGAGGCAAAGGAAAGATCGAAATACATTTCTTTTCCTTCGAGGAAATGAATCGGTTATACGAGGGCTTGCTGAACACGAAGTTCTGAATAGGCGAGTTCTCGAGTGGGAGCTCGAAATGAAACTTCGCCTGAGGACGGCCGATCAAGTATTGGGATTCTTAGACAAAGGAACGAACGTGACCGGGGAGCTGGAATTCACCGGCACGCTTCGCATTGACGGTAACTTCCACGGTTCGATCTCCACCGGTGACATGTTGATTATCGGCGAGCACGCCCTCGTGCATGCCGACATCAAGGTGGGCGAAATTGAAATCCACGGCCAGATTTTTGGACGGGTCGAGGCCAAACGCCGACTCGAAATTTCTGCGTCCGGCCGTGTTCGCGGCGACATCTGCACTCCTGTCTTACTCGTGAACGCCGGCGCGGTCCTCGACGGCCGTATTGAGATGGCAGGTGATGCTTCACAAGATATCACTGTCGCGACACCTCCGATCGCAGAGCAACAAAACTCCCGCCGGGAGGAGAATTGATGAGGTTGACGGAATTCGCCAGGTCCGCGGGCTGAGCAGGCAAACTCGGTCCACGGGACTTGGACCTTGCATTAAAAATCATGCCCCGGCAACACATTTCCGGGATCCTAGTTGGATTTGAAAACTCCGACGACGCCGGCGTGTTTCAACTGACGGACGATATCAGTCTAGTCCAAACCGTCGACTACTTTGCTCCGATTGTCGATGATCCGTTCACATATGGACAGATTGCGGCTGCCAATTCATTGAGCGACATTTACGCGATGGGCGGAGTTCCAAAAACTGCGCTCTCGATTGTCGCGTTTCCCACGAAGGGCGTGGATTTCAGCGTACTTGGCGAGATCATGCGTGGTGGCCTGGAGAAACTGAACGAAGCTGGAGTCGCGTTACTGGGCGGTCACTCGGTTCGTGATGACGAGATCAAGTTCGGATATGCAGTTACCGGAACAATCGCGAAAAAAGATATTAAACAGAACAGTGGAGCACGTGAAGGCAATCGCCTTATTCTCACAAAACCACTTGGTACCGGGTTGATCACAACTGCTTTGAAACGCGGGAAGGCGACGTCCGAACACGTCCAGGCAGCGGTCAAACTCATGTTGCAGCTCAATCGGCGCGCGGCGGAAATCTGCTTGCAGTTCCGGATTGACTCCATGACCGACGTTACAGGATTCGGCCTTCTCGGCCATGCGATCGAAGTCGCCAAAGCGAGCGGAATTTCCATCGAAATCGACCACCGAACGCTTCCAGTACTGCCTGGTGCGCTCGGGTACAGCCGCGACGGATTTTGTGCAGGCGGCCTTACGAGCAATCGCGAATTCTTCTCCGAAAATGTTTACATTCGTGACTCGGTTCCTCCTGAGCAGCAAAATATTTTGTTTGATCCTCAAACTTCAGGCGGCCTTCTGATTTTTTCCGACCCACAAGATGTCGACAGACTGCTCGCAAGCTTACGGTCTGCGGGCGTCGATGCTGTCGAGATCGGTTCTGCTATTCGCCGCGCGGAGCATCTGTTGACAGTCCAGTAAGCGGATGTTACTTTCATCCTCTTGTCGGACTTGCGCCGACGGCTTCGTGCATCACGTTTCCCAGTAATTTATAAAAAATGCGCGACATTGATGTATCAATGGTGCTCCCTCCATGTCCGTAGCCGCTAATCGTTATGCGCGAGCGCTGATCGACGTGCTCTATCCGGAGAAGGCGGAAGCCGGTCTCCAACAGTTGCGAGACTTTCTTGCTCTATTGAATGATCAGCAGGATGCGCGACGATTCCTAGAGAATCCCACGATGGCCGGCGAGCGGCGCAAGCGTTTACTTAAAGAAATTTTCGATGCACTGAGTTGGGATCACCGCGTCGCGAATTTTATCGCCATTTTAGTCGATCGGGAGCGCTTGCCAATCCTGGAGGAGATCATCCAGGCTTACCAGAAGCTTTTAGATGAGCGACTCGGTATCATTCGCGCACGTGTGACCTCTGCACATTCATTGAATCATTCGGAGCAGCAGGAACTTGCAGCCAGGCTCGAGCAGGCCACAGGAAAGCAGATTCGAATGGAAGTTGCTGTCGATCCTTCTCTGATCGGCGGCCTCCTAGCGCAGGTGGGAAGTACGATTTACGACGGCTCCGTTCGCCAACAACTCGAAGCTTTCAAAACCCGTCTAGTCGAGGAATAAAAAAGCATGGAAATCAAAGCAGACGAGATCACAAAAATCATCCGCGAGCAAATCGAAGAATATCGCGCCAGTATCGATGTCAGTGAAGTAGGCAATGTGATTTCAGTGGGCGACGGAATTGCCCGTGTTTACGGTCTGGAGAAAGCTATGGCCGGCGAGCTATTGGAATTTCCACACGGTGTGATGGGCCTTGCTCTCAACCTTGAGGAAAGCCAGGTTGGTGTCGTGCTGCTGGGTGAATATACGGAAATCCGCGAAGGCGATCAGGTTCGCCGCACCGGCCGCATCATGGAAGTACCGGTTGGGGAGGCTCTCGTCGGTCGTGTGGTTAATGCCCTTGCGCAGCCCATCGATGGCAAAGGTCCCATCGTGACTAAGGACCGCCTGTCTGTTGAACGTCTGGCGCCTGGTGTCATCGACCGGCAGCCGGTGAAAGAACCTTTACAAACGGGATTGAAAGCGATCGATTCGATGATTCCGATCGGACGTGGCCAGCGGGAATTGATCATCGGTGATCGGCAGACTGGAAAAACCGCCGTTGCGATCGACACCATCATCAATCAAAAAGGGCAGAACGTCATCTGCGTCTACGTCGCCATCGGCCAGAAGCGATCGACGGTCGCTCAAGTCGTGAAGACGCTGGAAGAATACGGGGCGATGGAGTATTCCATCGTCGTGTCGGCCTCCGCGAGCGATCCCGCGCCGATGCAGTATTTGGCTCCGTATGCCGGCTGCGCGATTGGCGAGTATTTCCGCGATAGCAAGCGCCACGCGCTTTGCATCTATGACGACCTTTCCAAACACGCCGCCGCATATCGTGAAATTTCTTTGCTGTTGAGACGCCCTCCGGGGCGCGAAGCCTACCCGGGTGACGTTTTCTACCTTCACTCCCGTCTGCTGGAGCGCGCTGCAAAATTGAACGATCAAACTGGCGCCGGTTCGCTCACGGCGCTGCCGATCATCGAGACTCAGGCCGGTGACGTTTCCGCCTACATTCCAACGAATGTCATTTCGATCACAGACGGACAAATTTATCTCGAAACGGATCTCTTTCACTCTGGTATTCGTCCAGCGGTGAATACCGGCCTGTCTGTTTCTCGCGTCGGCGGCAATGCCCAGATCAAGGCGATGCGCCAGGTGGCGGGCTCACTTCGGCTGGATATGGCTCAATTTCGAGATATCGCCGCTTTCGCGCAATTCGGTTCAGACCTGGACAAAGCGACGTTGGCACAATTGAATCGCGGGCAACGGCTGACGGAAGTTTTGAAACAAGATCAATACATGCCTCTTCCGGTTGAGAAGCAAGTCGCCATGATTTTCGCGGGCACGAATGGCTTGCTCGATGACCTTGAAGTCGCCGATTGCCGTCCATTTGAACAATATCTGTACCGGTTTTTGGACACGAGTCATCCCACCCTTCTTCAAAAGATTCGCGACAGGAAAACTATCGACGACGAGGTCAAGGTGCAACTACAGAAGGTCATCAAAGAAGCCAAAGAACGATTCAAGAACGAACGAGGCCGCGCGGCATAACAATGCCAAGCCTGTTAGATATCCGCCGCCGGATCCGGTCGGTAAAAAACACGCAGCAATTGACAAAGGCGATGAAAACTGTCTCCGCCGCAAAGCTGCGGCGGGCGCAGGAACGCGTATTTAGCGCCCGGCCGTATGCGGAACAGTTGAAGAGAGTTCTCGGCAATTTGACCTCGCGATTAGAAGATGTGTCACATCCGCTTCTCGAAATTCGCTCCGAGGAACGCATTCTGTTGCTAGTCATTACAGCGGATCGCGGTCTCTGCGGCGCATTCAATGCAAACATCAATCGCACGGCCCAGGCGTTCATTCGAGAGCATAAAGACCAAACGATTCATTTGGTAATGGCTGGCCGAAAGGGCCGCGATTTCTTCAGACGTCGTGCAGTGCCTATTCGATCGGAGTTCGTGAACATTTTTTCGCGACTCGATTACGGTCACGCGAAGGATATTTCCGAAGCGATCGGGAAGGCTTATACGAATGCCGAAGTCGACGCGGTCTATATGGTCTACAACGAATTCAAGTCGGTCATTCAACAGCGAGTCGTCGTGGAAAAAGTATTGCCGCTAGGTCGTGCTGACTTGAGGGAGACCGAGGCCCCTCTCGACTACATATTCGAACAGCCTCCGCAGGAGATTTTCAATCGGCTGCTGCCGCGGTACGTGGAGATACAGGTCTTTCGAGCCTTGCTGGAGTCGGCGGCCTCGGAGCACGGCGCTCGGATGGCGTCGATGGATACCGCTTCAAGAAATGCGGGGGAGATGATTGATATGCTGACTCTCAATATGAACCGCATTCGCCAGGCGGCGATCACGCGGGAGATCATTGAGGTGGTTAGCGGAGCAGGAGCGTTATAACCATGGGAAACATCGGAAGAGTTTCGCAGGTAATTGGACCGGCAGTTGACGTCGAGTTCGAAGAAGGCAAACAGCCCGCTATTTATCAGGCGTTACACATCACGAGCAAAGGTTTCAGCGTGCCCGTTCCAATGGATGTGATCGTTGAGGTGCAACAACACCTCGGGGAAGGCCGCGTGCGTTGTATTGCGCTCCAGCCCACAGAGGGAATGGTGCGCGGTATGCCTGCCGAAGATACCGGCGGTCCCGTATCCATTCCGGTCGGAAAGTCCACGCTAGGCCGCGTTATCAACGTGATCGGCGAGCCTGTCGATAAGATGGGACCGGTAGAAGCCAAGCGGCGAGATCCTATCCACAAACCTGCCCCAGCTCTCGTTGAACAAAATACAAACCTCGAGATGTTCGAAACCGGAATCAAGGTCGTCGATCTGATCGAGCCATACCTGAAAGGCGGAAAGATCGGTCTGTTCGGTGGTGCGGGAGTTGGAAAGACCGTCATTATTCAAGAACTGATCAACAACATTGCGACCAAACATGGCGGCATCTCTGTGTTCGCCGGAGTTGGAGAGCGCACGCGCGAAGGAAATGACCTGTGGCTGGAAATGAAGGAGTCCGGTGTTATCAACAAGACAGCCCTGATTTATGGCCAAATGACAGAACCGCCGGGAGCAAGGCTCCGCGTGGCTCTGACCGGTCTAACGACCGCCGAATATTTCCGTGATGAAGAACGCCAGGACGTCCTTCTTTTTATCGACAACATTTTCCGGTTTACCCAAGCCGGTTCGGAAGTCTCGGCTCTACTGGGCCGGATGCCTTCCGCCGTAGGTTACCAGCCGACATTGGCAACAGAAATGGGTGAGCTCCAAGAACGGATTACATCCACCACTAAAGGCTCAATCACATCGGTTCAGGCCATCTACGTCCCGGCGGATGACTATACGGATCCAGCGCCGGCCACCACGTTCGCACACCTGGATGCGACGACGAACCTTTCGCGGCAAATCGTGGAACTCGGCATCTATCCTGCAGTCGATCCACTGGCCTCGACCTCTCGGATTCTCGATCCGCGCATTGTTGGTGCCGAACACTACAACGTCGCTCGCGCAGTCAAAGCTATTTTGCAAAAGTATAAGGACCTGCAGGACATCATCGCCATTCTCGGTATTGATGAACTGTCCGAGGACGATAAGCTCACAGTCTCCCGCGCGCGGAAGATTCAGCGATTCCTGTCCCAGCCTTTCTTTGTTGCGGAGCAGTTCACTGGTCGAAAAGGCAAATACGTCAAGATTGCCGACACCATCAAAGGATTTAAGGAAATCGTTGACGGCAAACACGACGACATCCCGGAGCAGGCCTTCTACATGGTGGGTACGATTGAAGAAGCTCTCGAACAGGCGGAACGGCTCGCCGCGGTTAAGTAAAATATGGCGGACGGCACCATTGATCTGACGATCGTCACGCCCGAACGCGCCGTCGTTCATGAGGAAGTCGACGAGCTTCAGATTCCCGGCGCGGAGGGTTATTTTGGCGTGCTGCTGGGGCACGCACCACTTTTTTCAGAGCTGAAGGTCGGAGAGGTAGCTTATCGCAAAGCCGATCGATGGTTTTTCCTCGTCGTTGCCTGGGGATTTGTCGAAGTCCAGCCAAACCATGTGCGCCTTCTTGCGGAGACCGCAGAACGCGCGCATGAGATCGATATCGATCGGGCCATGCGCGCAAAACAGCGTGCTGAGGAGCGTATAACGCGTGGGGGTGAGGACGTCGACTACGGAAGAGCACTTGTGGCGCTGGAGCGCGCGGTGATCCGAATTCAAGTCGCTCGAAAAGCGGAGCACGCGGTTAACGCGTAACTCTTGCGCAAATTCCGAGCCCCCGGCTGGCATACATAGCCGGATGAGCGCTGAGGAATAACCCATTCCGGCCGAAAGCCCCGACCGTTACAAATCGATTCAAGCTTGCCCGATCTCTGCACCACGTGTGCTTCTTTTGGAGAAGTTGTTCCCCGGTTCCAACAAAATGCAGGAACAGCATGAGGACAACTTCAATAGCTGATGGCAGTTGCAAGCCGGAATTACGCAGACTATCGATGTAGTGGACGGGTTGCGAGAGCGAATCGGGCAGAACGCTCGTATAGAGAAAATGCCATCCGGCTTCACAATCCTGTTCGGCGAAGGCTTCGTTAAGGTACCAAGGATGATCAAAAAAAGACGGCGGCTTCTGTGGATTAGTCCCTAATATCTTCCTTAAAGTCAATAGATTAAGACCTCTTTTCGCCTGCGGCGTGGGAAAGGCGATCATTTCAACGTTTGCGGCAACTATAGGTATAGTGGCAAATTCGGCTATTTCGGCTTCCGTAAAACGATGTGGAATACCCAATACCGCAAAGCGACGCTCAACTTCTGCTGGGAAGAGTGAAATCATGTGTACGGGTGTGTCACAGTCAACGGGTGAACAAGAACGGCCAGAGATAGGCCCAGAAATGAAAACGTTTGGTGATTTTTGTGCCTTTTTGTGGCTAGCCCCTTTTGCTGGAATCGAGTTTCCCTTGGTCGTGAAATCATATGTGACAGGTCCAGCGACCTTATGATAGTTTCGAATGGGTAGGGAATGTTCCCTCCGCGACTGCTCCACAAAGCCGCGCACCTCTGGTTTAAGAAAAACAGTCTAATTTACTTTTAATCAGAAAAGAGAAATGTCGTCTCTCGAAATTCCTTCAGCGTTTGCCATGGAAGATGTCGGCCGGACGGTCCTTGACAACGGCCTCGTTGTGCTGACGAAGGAAGTCCACACGTCACCGATTGTGACCTCCATGATTTGGTATCGCGTCGGGTCACGTAACGAGGAGCTCGGCCAGACCGGAAAGTCCCACTTTCTGGAACACATGTTATTTAAAGGTACCGAGCGATTCAAAAAAGGTGAGATCGACCTGATCACGCTCAAAAATGGCGGCGGCAACAACGCGTTCACCTCCCATGATTTCACTGCGTACTATTTCAATTTCGCGTCCGACCGGTGGGACGTTGCATTGGAAATCGAATCGGATCGGATGGTCAATTGCGCCTTTGATCCGGAAGAATTTGAAGCGGAGAAGAAAGTCGTCATTGAAGAGCTTAAGACGGGTCTCGACTCGCCTTGGGGATTGCTGTTGCAAGAACAGGAAGCCTCGGCTTTTAAGGTCCACCCTTATCGGAATCCCATCGTGGGATGGTTACAGGATGTAGAACGTGCGACAGTTGAGGAGCAACAGGCTTATTACCGCCGTTACTATCATCCAAACAACGCCACTCTTGTGCTTGCCGGAGACTTCGAAACCAATCAGATCCTAACAAAGGTGGCGCGCGCATTTGGTTTGATTCCGGCCGGAACCCCACCGCCGTCCATGCTATTGAAGGAGCCGCCACAACGCGGTGAGCGACGGCTCATCGTGCGCTGGCGCTCAAAGGTGCCGCGGCTGGCTATCGCCTATCACGCGCCACAGATCGCGCATGTCGATAGCTATGCTCTCCAGGTCCTCGGCGTTGTTCTTTCGGAGGGCAAAGCCTCGCGCTTATATCAACGATTGGTGGAGCGGGAGCAGTCGGTGACGTTCGTTTCTGCCGAATACGGCGAGGCGAAGGACCCAACGCTGTTCCATATTCGGGCCGAGGCGCGGGGAGATCACTCGGTCGAAGAAATTGAGACAAGCATTTACCACGAGTTGGGCAGGATTGCTCGCGGAGAAGTCAACCAGCACGAGCTGGATCGAGCGAAGCATCAAATGGAAGCTCATTTCATTCTCTCGAGAGAGAGGACGTTGGACCAGGCGATCCTGTTGGGCCAAATCGAAACCCTTTACGGTATCGATTACATCGATTCGTATCTCCAGCGGATCAACGCGGTTACCACGGCAGATGTTGCCGCCGCTTGCAGCCGTTACCTGAATGAGGACAGTCGCACTGTCGCCCTCTTGCTGAGCGACGGGTCCGAACAAGTGGAGGAGAATGAGAGTGAAGCCGACTGAACTCGGCCTGCGAAGAGCGTTCGACGTTCACAGCCACGTTCTAGGCAACGGCCTGAAAGTACTGTTGGTTGAGAATCCGTCCATCCCAACGGTTTCAATGAATGCAAGCGTATTGGCTGGAGCCCGGTATGATCCGGAGTCGAAAGCCGGGCAGGCGATCATGGCGAGCCGGTTGCTGGATGAAGGTACGGAAACCCGCTCTTCGTTCGAAATCGCTGATGCAATTGAATCCGTCGGCGGCGCCATTGAAGCAGACGGCTCGTTCGAACGCCTCGTCGTATCCGCCGGCGTTTTGAATAAAGATATCGGGCTCGGATTAGAACTGCTGTCGGATCTGTTGATCCGTCCCGTTTTTCCCCAAGAATACGTCGATAAGGAAAAAGAACGCACATTGGCGGAAATTGTGAGCGCGCAAGACCGTCCTCAGGTGGTAGCGGGCTGGGCGTTCAACGAACTGGTGTACCAGGATCATCCGTTACATCGTCCGGCCCACGGGTATCCAGAGACGGTCGAACGGCTCGAGCGGAATGATTTGTTCGAATTCCACAAAAAATATTTTCTTCCTAATAATGTCATTCTATCTGTGGTGGGTGACTTTCGAGTTTCCGAACTCTTGCCGAAAATCGAGGACGCATTGGGGAGTTGGCGGGCTCGCCCGATCGTTTTTCCGACCTATCCCGAGCCTGTTCGTCAATCGGGCAAGCGGACAAAATTCATTCAGATGCCCGCGCAGCAGCTCAACATCTATTTGGGACATCTCGGGGTGAAGCGGACCAATCCGGATTATTACGCGCTTCAAGTTCTCGACACGATTCTCGGTGGTGGTGCGGGCTTCACGGCCCGAATTCCTCAGCGGCTTCGTGACGAACTAGGATTAGCATATACGACTTTTGCAAGCATCACGATGACAGCGGGTTTGGATCCTGGCCGGTTTGTCGCATTCATCGGGACCTCGCCGGAAAACATGAAACTTGCGACTGAAGGGCTGGTGAACGAAATTCGTCGGATTACAGAAGAGCCGGTAACCGCGCAAGAATTGCAGGACGCGAAGGACTATTTAACGGGCAGTTTCGTTTTTGCGTTCGAGGCCAGTCCGCAGATAGCGCGCTTTCTCATTCATGCGGAAGTGTACGGTCTCGGTTTCGATTACGTGGAAAAATATCTGGAATATATCCGGCGTGTAACAATCGAAGACATATCGCGTGTGGCAAAGATGTATTTGGATAGCGAAAATTATACTTTAGTAGTTGTAGGACCGCTCGATGGTGCACAGTAACTCTATTTTTTTCGAAAAATACAATGTTACGCTACGCGATCTCGAAGCGTATTTGTCGGAAGCATTGTCCCGCGGTGGCGACTACGCGGATCTCTATTTCGAATACCGCATCAACCATTCGATCGTTCTCGAGGAACAGATCATCAAGAGCGCAACCAAGGGCGTCAATATCGGAGTCGGCGTGCGCGTCATTTCCGGAGGAAAGACCGGCTATGCCTATTCGGATGATCTGAATCGTGAAAATATTTTGAAAGCCGCGAGGACGGCCGCGTTTATTGCGAATGCCTCTGCGGCGGGAGGAAGTCTCCGGGTACCTACACCGCTGAATCAAGAACGAAATTTGTATCCGATTCCGATATATCTCGCCGAACTCGGAATCGCAGAGAAGATCAGTCTATTGCAGCAGAGCGATGATGCGGCTCGCGCGTATGATCGGCGCATCAAACAAGTCCAGGCAAGCTATGTCGACGAGACGAAACACATCTTGATTGTCACGTCCGACGGTCGTGCCACGTGGGATCTTCAGCCGCTTGTCCGGCTCAATGTGATGTGTATTGCGGAAGAAAATGGTCAGCGCCAGTCCGGATACCAGGGCGGTGGAGGCCGGGGCGTTTTAGACGTATTCACCGGCGATCTCGATCCGCATGCACTCGCTCGTGAAAGCGCGCGTCAAGCCATCCTGCAACTTCGGGCGATTGATGCGCCAGCGGGACCGATGGAAGTTGTTCTCGGTCCTGGCTGGCCGGGCATTCTTTTGCACGAAGCCATCGGCCATGGTTTGGAGGCCGACTTCAACCGGAAAAAGACCTCGGCATTTGCCGGTCTTATTGGACAAAAGGTCGGTTCGGAGCTTTGTACCGTTGTTGACGACGGAACCATTCCGTTTCGACGCGGCTCTCTCAATATGGATGACGAGGGAAATCCGACTCATCGAACAGTGCTTATAGAAAAAGGCGTCCTGCAGGGTTACCTGCAGGACCGGCTCAGCTCGAAACTTATGAAGGCGCCGCTCACGGGAAATGGGCGCCGTCAAAGTTACGATCACATTCCTATGCCCAGGATGACGAACACGTTCATGATGTCGGGAGACTCGGCTCCTGAGGACATCATCAAATCCGTGGAGAAGGGCTTGTATGCTGTTCACTTCGGAGGTGGCCAGGTCGATATCACTAGTGGAAAATTCGTGTTTACGGCCAGCGAAGCGTATTTGATCGAGAACGGGCAAATTACGGCACCTGTGAAAGGCGCGACCTTGATTGGAGATGGCCCAACCGTTCTTCGCCAAGTCACGGCCGTCGGCAACGATTTAGAACTCGATCAGGGAGTTGGGATTTGCGGCAAGGAGGGGCAAACAATTCCCGTTAGTGTAGGTCTTCCGACGATCAAGATTCGGGAAATTACGGTCGGCGGTACTGAGAAATAACGCTACGTGATCCAATCGCTCCAGGACATCGCCCAACACGTCGTCGATCGCGTCAAAAATAGCGGCGCCACAGCGGCGGATGTGATGATCCGCGAGGACGATACTTTCTCCGTCACTGTTCGGATGGCGGAAATCGAAACCCTGAAAGAAGCCATCTCGCGCAATTTGATGCTGCGAGTTTTTATCGGTAAGCGTACCGCGACATCACATACGTCCGACATTTCCGGGGCGGTTGTGGACCGGCTCGTTGACGAAACAGTCGAAATGGCCCGGTTAACGTCGGAGGACGAGAGTGGCGGCCTGCCAGAGCCGGGTTTTTTTCAAGGCCATTTTCCGGACCTAAATCTCTTTGATCCATCCTGGGAACGCCTCACGCCCGATGAACGCATCAGCTTGGCCGTTCGAACTGAAAAAGCCGCCTTCGAAACCGACAAGGCCGTCACGAATTCCGAAGGTGCATCGTTCGAATATGCCCGGTCGCGCGTGGCGCTCGCAAATACCATAGGTTTCGGCGGAGAGTACGCGGGCACGAGCGCAGCCGTGGTCTGCGTTCCGATCGCCGAATCCAAAGGCAGTATGCAGCGGGATTATTGGATGTCGGCTGGAAGGCATCAGCGGCAGATCGAGACACCTGAGGAGATTGGCAGGAAAGCCGCGGACCGTGCGATACGCCGGTTAGGGGCGCGCAAGATTCCAACCTGTCAGGTACCTATTGTTTTCGATCCGCTGTGCGCGCGTTCTCTGCTCGGCCACATCTTTGAAGCTGTTGCAGGAAGCGCTATCTATCGCCGCAGTTCGTTTCTCGTCGACCGAATCGGCGAAACGGTTGCATCCCCCTACGTCACTGTCGTTGATGACGCGCGAATGCCCGGAGGCTTGGGTTCGAGCCCATTTGATGACGAAGGTACACAGACCCAAACAACTCCAATCATCGAAGGCGGTGTTTTGCTAAATTATCTGCAGAGCGCATACACAGCGCGAAAATTGCAATCAAGACCCACAGGAAATGGCAGTCGGGCTGCTTCAGGTGTTGTCACGATTGGTCCGACGAATTTCTATCTGAAAGCAGGACTGTACGGAGCTGATGAAATTATTCGCTCGGTGAAAGGTGGCTTGTACATCGTCGAATTGATCGGCTTTGGCGTAAACACGGTTACCGGGGATTATTCGCGTGGAGCTGTTGGAATGTGGATCGAGAACGGCGAGTTTAAATATCCTGTTCAGGAGGTCACCATCGCGGGAAATCTGAACGAGATGCTCAAGAACATAGAAATGGTCGGCAATGATGTCACGTTCGTTGGCTCGATTGCGGCACCGACGTTAAAGATCGGCAAGATGGTGATCAGCGGAGCATGACTGGACATAAGTGATATGGGTGAACACCGCTCGACTATTATCATCATCGCTTCAGTCGCCCTGGTTGTCGGGCTGATGCTGATTTGGGCCCTTGCTCCCTCAGCCCGGAATAATGACTCCCGCCTTTCTCTGACAGAAATCTCGGACACCGCGACGATTCAAAACTATTTGCAACTGTCGCATCTCAGCATTGCCACAAGCGAGAACTTTGTTCGGCAAAAGATTTATGTCATTTCCGGATACCTTAAAAACGTTGCGGACAAACCCCTGAGGATGGTCGAGCTGAAAATGGCGTTTACCGATTTTGATGGGAAATCGATTTTCGAGTACAGTCCAAAGATTGTGGATCGAAATCAAAAAGCATTGCTTCCTGGAGCCGAGGTTCGTTTTGAAGTTAGACAGGAGAATTTACCGCGCGGCTGGAATTATCGCGTTCCCATTACGGAAATTTCGACAATTGGCTACTAAACATTCACCGGCCGTACGCCAACCGTTCGATGAGATAACCGGGTAACTGCGCTTCGCGCATCTTCTTTTGAGTTAGGCCCAAGTCATATTCCACCCGATAGAACTCGATCCGCGCGTGATCCTGATCCCAAATGGCAAAACTGGCTCGCGGATCGCCGTCACGAGGCTGTCCGACACTCCCCGGATTCACAAACAGTTTTTTTCCACCTTCACATTTTACGGCGACAAACTCATCAAACTCGTAGCTTGGAGCCAGAACTGAATTGCCCGCGCTATCGGCAGAGAAAACCACGGGAAAATGACTATGACCGAAAAAAGTGAGATGCTTCTTGGCGAGCGGAAAATTCTCATCGGCATCAGCTTCCGTGAAAATGTAGTCGTCCTCGTCAGTGATGGCCCCATGAACGATCTGCGCATCGCCGTCGACATCGAGTGGCCCTACCGGAAGACTTGCCAGATAATCTCGATACAGTTCCGGCAGAACCGCGCGGGTCCAATAGACCGCCCGCCGCGCGTGCGGATTGAATTGCGCGGCTTCGTCCAGACCGGCTGCCACGCGATCATGATTACCACGAATCGTGACAGCGTTAAGAGCGCGCACGACGTCGATAGCTTCGACCGGATTTGGCCCATAACCGACAATATCCCCGCAACAGAGCACGCCCTCGTAGCCGGCCTCTTTAGCCCGTTGGATGCAGGCTTCGAGCGCTTCTATGTTGGAATGGATGTCACTGAGGATGAAATAACGCATGGTGTATGATGATTAGCATGCGACTCGAAAAGATCATGGCCATCGCTGTGGTCTTGGCGGTTTTGACCGCTGTGGCTTCTGGCCTCTCCGTTTTGAATACGCGGAACTCGGTGGTCTCTCCGGCGTGGACCATGATATCACGCTTCATCGTGGTTCTTGTGTTCGGCAGCTTCGGATTAGCTGTTGCGCGTGAGAGCCAGTTACAGGGTTCCTTGCTTATTAATGTCGAGGAGTGGAGTCTTACTGTCCGCGATATCGTGAATTACGGCGTGCTGCCTGGCCTGGTCCTGGGCCTTATCAATTATTTTTTCTTTTTTACATACCGGTACAGCCCGTTGGTAGCGTCGCGAATACGCGACATGAAAAGCATCTACGACTCATTTATTATTTCGCTCGACAGCGGCATGGCCGAGGAGATTGTGTACCGGTTGTTTATATTGTCCTGTTTTCTGTTCTCCTTTAGACATTTGTACTCGCGAATAGCACCATTGTGGCCGGGAGTCGTTGCCATTTTGCCAAAGGCGATGTCTATCGTGCTGTCGTCACTGCTCTTCGCAATGGTGCACAACGTTTACGGTTTTACGGCAGCGTTTTTTGGAGGAATGCTTTTGGGCCTGATCTACGTCCAGAGCGGCATCGAAAGCGCAATTGCCGCGCACTTCTGCGCGAACTTTTTATTTTTCAGCGCGTCGTATTTGTCATAGTCTGCGCGCCGGGAACGGAGTTTTGCCCATGTTACCTCGCACGCTAACTGAACTACGGTCCAGTTCATTTGGTCAGGATTCCTATCGCAACAGAACGATCAAGGATGAGATGCGGATCAATCTGATGCGCAAGCTAGAAGCAAAGGATCCGATTTTCACCGGCATTGTCGGATACGAAGAGACGGTCGTTCCGCAAGTCGTCAACGCAATCCTTTCGCGCCACAATATGATCTTGTTGGGTCTGCGCGGCCAGGCCAAAAGCCGCATTCTTCGCGGATTGGTTGAATTTCTGGACGATGCTGTCCCCGTGATCGAAGGTTGCGAGATCAACGACGACCCGTTTAGTCCAATCTGCCGGCGGTGCCGCGATCTAATCCAAGAAATGGAAGACCGCACTCCGATCGATTACCGTACGAAGCAGGACCGCTATGTCGAAAAGCTCGCCACGCCCGACGTTACCATTGCCGACATTATTGGCGATATCGATCCCATCAAAGCAGCAAAAGGGGGACACGCGATCGGTAGCGAATTGAGCGTGCATTACGGGCTTCTGCCTCGTGCCAATCGCGGAATCTTTGCGATTAATGAGTTGCCGGATCTCGCAGGCAAGATCCAGGTGGGCTTGTTCAATATCATGCAGGAGGGCGACGTGCAGATTAAAGGCTATCCCGTCCGCCTGCCGCTCGATGTCGTATTGGTGTTCTCGGCGAATCCGGAAGACTACACAGCTCGCGGTAAGATCGTCACGCCTTTGAAGGACCGCATCGGATCGGAAATAAAAACGCATTATCCCGCGACGCTCGAGCATGGCGTTGAGATCACAGAACAGGAAGCTTGGATTCGCCGAAGTTCAAAACGAAATATTGTCGTGCCGCTTTTCATAAAACAGATTGTCGAAGCGATTGCTTTCAAGGCGCGCGCCGATCAGCGCATCGACAAACGGTCAGGTGTCAGCCAGCGGCTCCCGATTTCGTGTCTGGAAAACGTCCTCAGCAATGCCGAGCGCCGAGCGCTCATCACAGGTGAGGATGTGGTTGTCCCGCGCGTTGCGGATATCTATGCCGCGTTGCCGGCGATAACCGGAAAACTCGAATTGGAGTATGAAGGCGAGCTGAAGGGTGCCGATTCGATCGCGCGGGACCTCATTCGCCAGGCCGTTCAGATGGTGTTTCGGCAATATTTCCCAACGGCCGATTTCAAGCCCCTTATTGACTGGTTTGAAACAGGTGGGCATCTCAAGTTTTCAGATGTTGATGCCGCTTCTACTGTTTTGTCGCGCCTCGATAAGGTCCAGGGTTTGCTCGAGAGATTGGATGGTCTCGGTGCCGGCCATGGAACCCCACCGGCTATACGGGCTTCGGCAGGAGAGATGATTCTGGAAGGCCTATATTCGATCGAGAAGATCAGCCGTTCCGAGGAACGGGGCTACACAGCGGCTGAGCGAAAAGCGTCGCAAGACTTATATCGCGACTACACGATGGAGAGGAATCGATACAAAAAACCGTTGAATTAAGATGGCCATAACCAGATATACAAAGCGGATCAGCTCTCCACTTGACGGCCTCAGCCTCGAGGAATTGATGGACGAGCTATCCGAGTTCCTCCTTCAGAGTGGTTTCCAGTACAGCCTTCGCGACGTGAGCAATCCACACACGCTTGATGCTTTGCGTCAGGCGATCATCGAGAAGTTGGTCGAGATGGGCCGCATTCCGCAGAGCTTGCTCGATAAATGGCTTGAAGACCGGAGCGAAGGCGACGCCAAAGAACTCGATGAGCTCATTGATCAATTGATTCGGAAGATGATCGAGGAAGGTTGGATGCGAACAGATCAGGAGTCGCCATCCGCGTTCGACGAGAATTCTGAGGGCGTGGAGGACCCTCCATCAGGTTCGGCGAAGTTCGAACTAACCGACAAATCGATCGACTTCCTTGGATTTCGATTGTTGCGGCATTTACTCGGTTCTTTGGGCCGAAGCAGCTTCGGCAGGCACGAGACGGCGCATTTTGCGACGGGGGTGGAAGCATATCAGGCGACAAAGGAGTACGAGTTCGGCGACACCCTGAATCTGGACATCAGCTCGACGCTCCTTCATGCCGTTGCGCGCGAAGGTTTGGGTGTTCCCCTCAATCTCGAATATCAGGATTTAATGGTTCGCCAGGCAGAATATGAAAGCTCGTGTTCCACGGTATTGCTGCTGGATACCAGCCACAGCATGATTCTGTACGGCGAAGACCGCTTCACTCCCGCGAAACGCGTCGCGTTGGCGCTGTCGCATCTAATCCGCACGCAGTATCCCGGCGATTCGCTTCGTTTGGTACTCTTTCACGATTCCGCCGAAGAAGTTCCACTGAAACAGTTGGCGCGTGTGGTCGTGGGCCCGTACCACACGAATACATGCGAAGGCCTCAGGCTCGCAAGGCGGCTGTTGATGGCGGACAAGAAAGACATGCGTCAGATCGTCATGATCACAGACGGAAAGCCTTCCGCCATCACTCTACCCAATGGGCGCATATACAAAAATGCATTCGGGCTCGACCCGATGATCTTAGAGGAGACGTTCAAGGAAGTCTCAACATGCCGAAAGGCGGGTATCCTCATCAACACATTTATGCTGGCCAGCGACTATTACTTGGTGGATTTCGTAAAGAAGGTTACCGAGATCTGCCGTGGGAAAGCGTACTTCACAACCACCGTCAACCTCGGCCAGTATATTTTGATGGACTATCTTCGGAAGAAGGTCGAGACCATTCATTAACGCCAATAAAAAAGCCCCGCGGTTGGCGGGGCTTTCATATTAGGTATAGGCGCTTACTTCTTCTTTTTCGTCGCCTTCTTCTTTTTCGCTGGAGCTTTCTTCATTATCAATTCACCTCCGATCCTTTTTCTCTTTACGACTACTGCTCACCTTCTGACGGGTAAGCTATCTTTGCTTAAAATATTTTTAAGACATGTCACATGAAAATTCAAAGCAAAAATCACATTTCACTTCGTTTTTTCTGGTCGCTTGGTCGAGACTATCAGGATGTTTTTTGAAACAAAGCCGCGTTCTACTCCGTAATAACCGGAAATGACCACGAAGAAAAAACTCCTGATTGCTGTTCTCATCGCTGTGGCGACCTTGTCCAGCGCGGGCTACGGCATCTTCATCCGCAATCGTGGAGTTGTCGCTGTCCAGACAGGCCGTGCCATTCGGCAAGACCTGACGCAGACCGTTTCAGCAAACGGAGAGATCAAGCCGAAGAAGTACGTCAACGTCAGCTCCAACATGATGGGCCGCATTGTGCGCCTGCCGGTGAAGGAAGGCGATCACGTGCGCGGGGGCACTCTGCTGGTTCAGCTGGAATCGATTCAGAGTGAAGCCGACGTCCAATCGGCCGAAGCGAGTCTCGACGCTGCTCAGAGTGAGCTGGAAGGGATGTCGGCGTCCATACGTTCCGCTCAGGCTGCGGTCGCATCCGCAAAGGCGGAAATCACCCGGTCGGAAGCGGATCTCGCTCGGGCCAAACAAAATTTCAACCGCGCCGAGCAAATGGCGAAAGAAGGCTTGATCGCCAAAGAACAATACGATCGTGCCAAAGCCGACTTCGACATCAGCTTGGCGCAGCTCAACGCTGCGAAGGCGCGCCTGGCACAAGCTGAAGCGCAAGAAGCACAAGCGTTGAAACAGCGCGACAGCACCGCTCTTCGCATCGCGCAGCAGCGCGCGGCGCTCACCCGAGCGCGCGATCAATTTTCGAAAACGACAATCCGATCGACTCTGGATGGAATCATCACGAACCTCCCGGTGAACGAAGGTGAAATTGCGATCGTTGGGATTCAGAATCAGCCGGGAACGACATTGATGACGATCGCGGATATGTCGATCATCACCGCTGAGGTCAAAGTCGATGAGACCGATATCGTAAACGTCAGACTTGGGCAGGAAGCGCGTATCAAAGTGGACGCTCTTGGCGAGCGAAAGCTAGTTGGTCACGTTACAGAAATCGGAAACAGCGCGCTCACTCGAACCACAACGAGCACGATTGGTGCAAGCGGGACGGGACAAGAAGCAAAAGATTTCAAGGTCGTCATCACTTTGGATGATCCCCCGCCAGAGTTGCGGCCCGGGCTCTCTTGCACTGCGACAGTCGAAACCGACATTCGCCAACAGATCGTAACGGCGCCGATTCAAGCGCTGACGATTCGGGAACTCGCTCCTGCCGATCCGAAGGTGCAATCGACTGATGGTTCCGGCGCCGTTGCCTTGGCTGCTCCTGCACCGGCCTCGAATAAGAAAAAGGTCGAGAAAGAAGGGGTGTTCGTTATCAACAACGGCGTGGCTTTTTTCCGGCCGGTCAAGACTGGCATCACAGGCACCACGGATATCGAGATTCTGGAAGGCTTGGCGGAAAACGATCAGATTGTGACCGGCCCGTATCAGGTGCTTCGTACCTTGAGAGACAGCACGCGGGTTAAGATAGAGAGAACTCCGTGAGCAACCACACTCGGGCCTTAATCGAAACCGAAGACCTGTGGAAGACCTACCAGATGGGTACCACCGAAGTGCATGCCTTGCAGGGTGTCTCGTTCTCGATCGAGCGGAACGACTATGTCGCCATTATGGGGCCGTCGGGATCGGGCAAATCCACGCTGATGAACCTGATTGGCTGCCTAGACACGCCGACCAGAGGCCGGTATTGGCTGAACGGTAAGCTGGTTAGCGAAATGGATGACGACGAGCTGGCTCGTATCCGGAACAAGGAGATTGGATTTGTATTCCAGACCTTTAACCTGCTCGCGCGCGCCACGGCTTTGCACAATGTGGAGTTGCCGCTGATCTATAGCGGTGTCGGCTCGAAGGAACGGTCCGAGCGCGCAAAGGCGGCGCTCGCGATGGTGGAGCTGTCGGACCGGATGCATCACAAGCCCAACGAGCTTTCCGGCGGACAGCGGCAGCGTGTGGCGATCGCCAGAGCCCTGGTCAATCACCCGTCGATCATCCTGGCCGATGAGCCCACCGGTAATCTCGACTCCCAAACCGGCGTGGAAATCATGAAACTGTTCGACAAGTTACACGCGGAAGGGAATACGATCATTTTAGTGACGCACGAACGCGACATTGCTGGGTATGCGCACCGCATCATTAGCATTCGTGATGGAAAGATTGCACTCGATGAACGCGTCAAAGATCACGCCACAACGCCGGTAGGATGATTGCTGGTTAAGCATCGTTTTGTCCCGCACGGCTTTGCACAAAAAATCCTGGGCGGTCATATAGACCGCCCCTACAGCTTGGGGTGCGCAACTGTAGGGGCGCTCTATGAGCGCCCACGATGTATTTTTTGTGCAAAGCCGTCCCGCACATGAATTTCCGGAACATGCTTTACAAGAGAACATCGGTCCGGGCACATACACAATGCTCGCACACCAACTGCATTGGTGTGGATGCATGATCGGCTCAGCGGTTGCAATCATGAACGGGCGTCCACTGGGCAGGCCGCATATTGAAGACACTTCGATGCCGATTCTTTTCCGAACCATCTGCGGATCCTACGGATTAATGTGGAAATCAAGCGTCCCCCGGGGGTCTGCTTACGGCACCTCACAGGCCAAATTAGCTATGAGCTCCGAATCGGCCGGCGGAAAGTCGAATTGCAATAGTTCGTTCGGCCGAACCCATCGAAGGTCTGCGACGGCTAGAGGCGCCGGCACGCCTTCCACGATGGTGCAATGAAAGAAATGGAGTCGAACGGATTTCGTGGGGTAATCGTGGTCGACCGTGAAGAACTCGTTGCCGATGCGAATTTTTACGCCAAGTTCTTCGGAGATTTCGCGTTGAAGGGCGGCATCGAAGGACTCTCCGGCCTCCACTTTACCACCGGGAAATTCCCATAACCCGGCCAAATCGACATTGTCGAGGCGTTGTGTAATCAGAATTTTCCCATCGCGGCGAATGACCGCGGCAACAACATCAACAACCACGTGAGCCTTCCCTATAAACGGTCACGGCTTGTATAAATCCGGGCAGACGCGTATAACCTTCCCAACGCCGCGGCGTGAGGGAGGCGAGTCTGACGGTTCCCCTGTTCTTGAATGCCCTCGAGCAAACTGGGCTAAGTACCTGGCTCCGCGAATCGGAGTCGATTTTTGGATTTTACTTCATTCTTGTGTTTCACACGATTGGGCTGGCTTTGGTCGTCGGTCCGAACGCCGCAATCGACTTACGGATTCTGGGTGTGGCGCCGGAAATTCCAGTGCCGGCGCTGCGAAATTGGTTCAACCTGATGTGGCTGGGTCTGGCAATCAACGTCGTCTCGGGTATCTTTCTCGTGCTTGCATACCCATCAAAGGCTTTTACGAATCCGGATTTTTATCTGAAGCTGACGCTCGTCGGATTTGCGATATGGAATCTGCAGCGGATGAAGCGGCAGTTGTTCGACGATGCAACGCAGAGTGAGTCCGCCATGTTTGCCAAAGGCAGGACGCTGGCCGTCTGGTCGCTGGTTCTTTGGGCCGGCGTAATTACAGCGGGACGGTTGTTGGCATACACCTGCAGTTATCTTGTATACGGGGTTCCCTGCTAAGAATGGATTTTCCTCATCTGCACCTTTTATTGAATCATTTTCCGATCATCGGCACGATCGTTGGGGTCGGACTGTTCCTCACCTCCTTGGTCGCGAAAACCGAAGACGTCCGGCTAAGCAGCCTTGTCGTTTTCGTCGCGATGGCGTTGCTGACCATCCCAGCATTCATAACCGGCGTCGGCGCGCAGGAAAAGATTGTGTCCGATGCCGGCATCTCCAACGATCTCATTCAGAGGCACGAAGGATCGGCCGAGCTGTCGGTTTGGTTCATGGAAGTTACTGGTGCCCTCGCCGTGATTGCACTGTGGCAGTCCCCTCGAAGACGAACACCGGTCCGGTGGAATACATTCGCTATCCTGATTTTTTCGCTACTGACAGCGGGACTGATGGCCAGAACCGGCAACACCGGGGGTGAAATTCGTCATTCGGAGATCCGATCCGCCGAGGAAGGCACGGCGGCGGATTCAGCGCTGTCGCATTTCGAACCATCGCCCGCCAAATTCACGCGCCTCATGATCGTTAATAAATGGTGGTGGGCATTCATGATGGACATGCATTTCATTGGGCTTGTTCTGTTGATCGGAACCATAGGAATGTTGAATCTGCGTGTACTGGGTTTTAGCAAGCAGGTGCCGATCGGTGCGCTTAACAGGCTCGTGCCTTGGGGAATCGCCGGCTTCGGCATGAATCTCATAACCGGGATGTTGGCGTTTATCGGAATGCCGACATTTTACTCACACGACATCGCATTCGTTCTGAAGATCGCTGCCATATTGCTCGCGGTGACGGCCCTAGCGCTGTTTTATGTGACCGGCGCTTTCCGCGATTGCGAGGCTTTGGAACCTGGCGAGGACGCTCCGCTGCACGCCAAGATCATCGCCGGCACGTCATTGGTTCTCTGGTTCGCCGTCATCGTTCTGGGCCGCTACATACAGCCTCTGCAGGACAGCATCGCGCGCTGATTTTGCAGTTGACTTAGCTATACTTTTGGGGTCTGCTAAATCCAATTCAGGAGGTAAAAGGTGAGCAGGAAACATTGGGCTCTAATGACGCTTTTCTGCGGATTGCTCTTGGCAGCGGTACCTTCAATTGCGCATCATTCGGTCGCTGCGGAATACGACTTCGACAAACCGGTTGAATTTACGGGAACGCTCAAACAGATGGAGTGGATCAATCCCCACGCCATGCTGCACCTCGAGGTGACAAACCAGGACGGTAGCAAGGCCGTTTGGATCTTTCAGACCACTGGAGCTGCTGCGCTGCGCCAAAAGGGCTTGGCCCGCGCCTCGCAAGGCGGGCTGAGCGTCGGTGAGACCTACACGATATCGGGTTTTGCCGCCAGGAATGGAAAGACACAGGGGTTTATCAAGACTTTGAAGATGCCCGATGGGCGCCTGATCACAATGTGGTTCGGGGATCCGAACGGCAATTAGTCCAGCGAGGAGATGAAAACATGACACATCCATTCTTGCGATTCGGCTTTGCTACAATTGTCGCTATCACAGCTTGCCTGGCCCTTCCATCATGGGCCCAGGTGGTCGACTCCGGATCTTCAGCTGCGGTTTCGACGCCGCGAACCCCGGAGGGCCATCCGGACCTGACCGGCCTTTGGAACGGCGCGGCCGTCGGCATCAACCGCACCTCCGAGGACGGCGGCAATCTCACGTCGAATGTTGCATCGCGCAGGTGTGCACCCAACCAGAGAGGATGTAAAGATCAAACAAATCAAACCGTCGACGGCGAGTTCACAGGAAGAATGGATCCCAACCGGCCCCTCTACAAACCGGAATTTTGGGATAAGGTTCAGGACCTCGATCGTAACACCAACACCCTGGATCCGATCTTCAAGTGCCAACCCTACGGCGTACCACGCATGGGGCCGCCAACGAAGATTGTTCAGAAGGGTAACGAGGTGATCTTTCTTTATGCGGCCGCGGGAGCTGGCACGCAGCCGAATGATTTCCGGATCATTCCAACCGACGGCCGCGGGCACGATCCGGTCAGAGCTCAGGACGTGACGTTTTATGGAGATTCGGTGGGCCGTTGGGACGCCGATACGCTCGTTATCGATTCGGTCGGCTTCAACGATCTCACTTGGCTGGATAAAGGCGGATATTTTCACACCGACAACATGCATGTGATCGAGACACTCCGGCGCGAAGGGAACACTCTGCGCTATCAGGTCACCATAGACGATCCCGGTGTGCTGCTCCAACCTTGGGTGATGACTCCTCGGACACTCAGGCTCAATATGAATCCTAAAGCGTTCATTCGCGAAGGCGATCCATGTCGCGATCAGGATTACGGGAATATGGTTAACAAGATCAGACATTAGTATGCACGAGAATTTTTGCAAAAACGCCCCTCCTAAGTTAGGAGGGGTGCCGAGCGAAGCGAGGCGGGGTGGTTCCATTTTGCGATTGCTCGCGGTCTCCGTCGCTTTCGCCAGCTTCCCACATCCCATCTTCGCCCAACGCCCCACGCCGCCGCCCACTCCGAAGGCGGCGGCAGCCGGGGACCGCAAATCGGTCATATTTAATTGGCTGTGGTATATGGGGATGCTCCGCGGCATTCAGGAAGTTGATGCCGTGGCCACGCTCGAGCTGCAGGGCGCGGGTACGATCCAGGTGCAGGGGCAGCCGTGCAAGGTCTCCAATTACCGCGCGAGCATCAATTACCAGATTTCGGGCATGCGCGTTCAGCACACATGCGCACTTCCCAACGGCCAATCTCGGACGGGAATCGAGGTCGTCAGTGGCGCGTTCGCATGGGACGAGGACATCGTGGGAGCCGGACTGGTTCCGGGACGCGGGACCCCGACACCCAATCATAACGCCCTCAACGAGCGGCTGATCCGGTTGTGGAGCAGTCCGCAAGGCGCACCGAAAGCCGCTGCGGCCGGAGGCGAGAATACTAAGGTCGCCATCGAAGACGGCAAGCCCGTCGTGACCTTCCCAATTCCAGGCGTTCCGGGCGCGATAGCAAAAGCAACGCTGAACGCCGAGAATCAAGCCGAATACGTTCAAACCAAACTCGGCAACGTCGTCACGGAATTCATTTACGAAAAGTACGAAGACTATAATCCAGCCGACGACAAAGTCTACGGCTACCTACCGGGTCATATCGTTGAGAAGCGCAACGGAGTGACGGTTCTCGACCTGACTGTCACTCAAACCGACGTGGGAAATCTATACGTCGTGGTCCCAATTCCCGAGAGCGTGCGAACGGCACGCCCCTGAACCGCTTTGCTCTCCCCTCCTAAGTTAGGAGGGGTGCCGAGCGAAAGCGAGGCGGGGTGGTTCCCATTGGAACTACATTTAGAGGGGAATTTTTCAGAAAACCAATTTCAAGCCGAACTGAATCTGCCGCATCTTTGTAGACGTGGTGGTAATCCTTCCAACGTTGGGATCCAGAGTTCCACTTGGGTCCACAAAGACCATGTTGTTTGGGGCTCCGAAATTCGGATGGTTTGGGAAGTTGAAAAACTCTGTCCGGAACTCGAGATTCTTTCCTTCTCCAACCCGATTGTTCTTGATCAAAGAAAGATTCAGACTGAGTTGCCCCGGCCGGATCAACGTATTTCGTCCCACCGTGCCAAAGTAACCCGCCGGTTGGACGACAAAATTCGATGGGTCAAAATAGCGATCAGGAGTCCAGTGGGAAAGCACCGGATTGTTGTTTCCGCCCGGTCGAAGGTCCGGCCTCTCGTTACAGCTTTGCGCGACGCAGCCGGATTGGCGCGGAGTCATTTGGATATTGACCGGCAACCCGGTGCGAATGTTATTTGTTCCGTTCACCGACCATCCGCCGAATACATACTTCAGCAGTCCGCTCGAGTCATTCCCCCAACGCCGCCCGGGCCCGAATGGCAATTCGTAGCTGTAGCCGAGAATGAAATTGTGCTTCACGTGGAGGGAGGACAGGCCCCTTTCGGATGAGAGATCATGGCCGTTGTACACTGCGAAGCTGGCCGCTCCCTGAACTTGTTCCGCGCCTTTGATCCCGGCACCTCCCCCGTTATCGATGTTGCGGGCCCAAGTGTAAGAGGCATTAAATGCCAAACCAGCGCGCGATCGTCTTTCCACAACCAATTGGAGAGCGTTGTAAATCTGATCGGCGATGGGAGCGACGTAGCGATACGAAGTGTAGTTCGGATTCGGCACTTGCGCATCCGGCGGCGTGAACTGCCGGCCGTCTCGAATAGTAGTCGGCTTCTGGTTGGGATTGTAAATCGCGAACAGGTTGATACCTCGTGTACCGACGTAATTCGCCTTCACAACCAGGCTTTGGCCTATCTGCCTTTCCAGCGAAAGCGTCCATTGCAACGTGTAAGGAATCTTAGCCTCTAATGGCATCGTCAACGGTTCGCCCGCAGAGCCGACCGAGTTGGGATCGGCGAAACCAAACGGGAACTTCAACTGTGGCCGATTGACCGTGTATCGCTTCGAATACGGAGGAGCCTCGAGCGCCAATTGCCAGATGTAAGCCAGCGGCATTTCCTTAAAAACTCCAAACCCGCTGCGCAAGACTGTCCTCTGATCGGAAAGCGGAGTCCAGGCGAAACCCACTCGTGGAGAAAAGCCCTTAAGGCCATCTCTGATTCCAAAAAATGGATCTTTGTTCGTTAGCAAGACGAAGTCTTTATCTCGGTAGATGTCTTTCAACACCGCCAGCTTTCCATTCACTTCCCTTGGGGACCGAATCTCCTCCCAGCGCAGGCCGAGGTTGAGCGTCAGATTCGAACGGACCTTGAAGTCATCCTGGATGTATGCAGCCGCGTAGCTCTGCCTCCAGCCGCGGTACACGTCCGCTTTCTGACTACCCGGCGTCGTAAAACCGAGAAGCTGGGTGGTATTGCGAGGATTGTTGGTCAAAAAGTTATCAATCGTGTCCCATGTAAATGTTCCACCATAAACCCACGGTTCGTTGAGGTGATTCATCTGATACCGCTTGAAGTTCCCGCCAACCGCGATCGAGTGCTTTCCTTTATTGATCATGACCGAGTCATCGTAATCGAACGTGTTGTCTACGAAGACCGCCGGACCGCTGAGATTGGGACCAATGCTCGTCCCATTCTGGCTGCCACCGTAAAAGCTGATGCCGGGGATCGCGTAGAGTCCCATCGGGACGCCCTTGACTGGCGAAAGCCGTGGGTCCAAACCAGGCGCGTTCGGGAACTGATCTCCACCTTGTGTGTAGTTATAAAACAGGTGATCGTTACGCCGGCTGAAGCCGACCCGAAAGGTATTCAGCATGGAGGGACTGATAACATGTGTTTCCGAGACGGTCGCCAGCACGTAGCCGCCTATCTGGAAACCGGTGAACGTCTGTGGAGTCAATAAAAGATACTTATCGGTACGGCTACTCTGATCTTTTGTGAATCGGCCGAACACGCTGTCCTTTTCCGACAATTGTTGGTCCAACCGGACGATACCGTAGTTCTCATCGGCCTGAGAGCGGGGGACGTCACTAATGTCTGCCACACCCGCATTTCGATAGGCGCCATTGGGTAAAGGCAACAGATTCATAAGCGGCACCATGTCCGGATTCACCGGCAGAGTTCGAGTAACGATCCCCTCTTCACGGGAGCATGAGGCTTTTCCCGCGGGGCAACCCGTGATGCGGCCTTGCCGGGTTTCCGGCGTGAGCACTGTTCCGAGAAAACTCGTTCCGAAATTCTGTTGGACCCCTTCATAATTCAAAAAGAAAAAGGTGCGGTCCTTGCGAATGGGACCCCCTACCGCCGCTCCGAACTGGTTGCGCTTCAAGGGTGCCTTGGGAAGCCGCGGGTCCAGGAAATAATCCCGAGCGTCGAGCTTCTCATTTCGCAGAAATTCGAAAACACTTCCGTGAATACTATTGCTGCCCGACTGCGTTACCGCATTGACGACGCCGCCCGAGGCGCGGCCATACTGCGCTCCATAGTTGTTTTGCAAGAGCACGAACTCTCGGATGGCTTCGACGCCCAACTGCTGTCCCAAAACGCTGGTGGCCGGCATACCTTCCGATGGTGTCGAAATCTCCATGCCGTCCAAAAGGAATGTGGACTGTTGCGGCTTTGTCCCACCGATGGACCGCCGAGCCGCACCTCCGCCGCCCGTGTAAACCGCCTGAGTGCCGGCGGCCGCGATTTCCAAATCCGAGGTGACACCCGGCTGGATGCTCGTCAAATCTGCAAAACTGCGGCCGTTCAACGGCAATTCGCGCATCGCCCGCTCATCGACCAGCGCGGCTACTGTCGCATTTGCTGTCTGCACCAGTGGCGCTTCGCCGGTCACCGTGATTTTGTCGGCAATCGTGCCGACCTGAAGCGTGAAATCCACGACGGCTTCACGGCCAACTGTCAATGTGATGCCGCTCCGGACGACGGTTTCAAACCCGGCCGCCTCGGCCGTTATCTCATAGCTACCCAGCGCGAGCTCGGGAGCCCGGTAACGACCGCCCTCGTCGGTTTTGATGGTCCGGCTGATTCCCTTCTCCACACTTTTCAGGCTTACGGTGACGCCGGGTACGACTGCCCCAGTCGAGTCGGTAATGGTTCCGGAAATCGTGCCCGTCGTGACCTGAGCGACAGCAAGTGCACTGAACAGGAACAGACTCATCCCGAGCTTCAGAATTTTCATGAGAAGCCTCCCATCACAGAACGCCACAAAAGGCACAAAAGCCGCCATCTCTCATTTGTGAGTTTTGTGCCTTTTTGTGGCTAAATTCCTCTTCGCTAAAACGCAAGCCTCAACGCAAATTGGATCTGCCGTGAGGTCGTCGCAGTATCGATGATCCGGCCTGCCGAGCCGTTTCTTGCGCCTGTGGAGCCCGAAAAAATCGGCACGATCATGTTGCCGAAATTCGGATGATTGAAAATATTAAACGCTTCAGCGCGGAACTGCAGGTTCGTGCGTTCCGTAATATTGAACTGCTTTTTCATCGCGAAGTCGAAGTCCGCGAGTCCTGGGCCGATCACCGCATTCTTTGCCAGATTTCCGAACGTCCCTGCTGGCGGCAAGATGAACACGCACGGATCAAACCACAGCGACGGCGTTCCCAGTTTTGTCCCTGGCGCTGGTCCACCCGCACAACCTTCGGTGACGCCGCTGGTGTGGATCTTCGCGCCCGGAGCCAGGCTGGGCCGGTCCGCGGAATTAGTCCCCTGAGTGAAACCGCTGCGGCTGCGCCCCAGACCATCGGTCCCTGTATATCCGCTCGGGATGTTGAAGGGGACTCCGGCGCGCAAGGTCACAATGAGGTTGATTTGCCAGCCTGACGCGACGGCCTTCGCAATTCCCCGCGTATTCTTTGCAAATGGCAGCTCATAGGTAACGTTGCTGCTGAATTGGTGCCGCGGATCGATCGGTGACAAACCCTTTTCGGCCCGCATATTGAAGGGATTCTGAGGTCCACCGGCGTTCAGCGAGACAACACCGGAAGCGAAGGACGTGGCCGCAGTATCAAGATTGCGCGACCAGGTATAGGAACCCTGGTATTGCAATCCGTTCGTGAACCGCCGCGTCATATTCGCCTGGAACGAATGATAATAGGAGTTGCCGTCCCAGCGGTGCGCATTGATCGTCGTAAATAGCGGATTGATTCGTTGTTGTTGTGAGCCGCCCGGATAGAAGTAACTTGAATTGTCCGTGCAGTTGCTGGGCCAGCACGTCGGAGTGTACTCGTTTATCGAGGGGTTGTACTGCAAATGCACGCCGCGAGCCCCCACGTAGGCCACGCTGGCGGTGGTTCCGGATACGATCTCACGTTGGACGTCGAGACTCCATTGATACCGCGTGGGCGACGACGGATTCGGTTGGAAATTCAGACCTGTACCGGCGCTCGCTGGCACAGCGCCTGGATCCGCTTTCAGAACGCCCGTTCCTGGAGCGAGCAACGTGAATGACTTCGTGATGTGCGGCATCGAGGCATAGGTGTACCGCAGTACGCCCGGGACAAGCATCTCCTGAAAGGCACCGGCACCGACTCGTATCGAGGTCTTCCCGTTGCCGAAAGGATCCCATG
>QHWY01000131.1 GCA_003223875.1 Acidobacteriota bacterium
GATGCGGAGACATTCGCGCGAAATGGTTTTGGCGAAATGTCAGAAGAGGAAGCGCGTCATGTGTGCGAGCGTGTCTTTGAAGAAGATCTCGCGGGTGAAAAGCTCGTATCGAACCGGTCCATCTGGCGCCGATTCCCGAACGTGCGTAACCGCCACTGGTCGCACGACCGATACGTCCTCGTCGGCGACGCGCTGCGGACAGCGCACTTTTCAATCGGCTCGGGCACCCGTCTTGCAATAGAAGACGCCATTGCACTGGAACGAGCACTCTATGACACCGGCTACAACATTCCTGCCGCATTGGAAGGGTATGAGGTCGCGAGAAGGCCCATCGTCGAGAAGCTCCTCGAGGCGGCAGATTCGAGTGCTCGATGGTACGAAAGCTTTCCGCAGCATATGCGACTTCAAACCATGGAGTTCGCGATGAGCTACATCCAACGTTCCGGCCGCGTCGATTTCGGAAAGCTACGGCTCCTATCACCGAAATTTGTCGCTGCTTACGAAGAACAAGGGTTATCGGAAGGGTACTTTTTACAGTGATTGCTAAGCTCTAACGCACTGTACTTTGTGAGTTATTTCAGGGGAATCGAGGAAGAATCTTGGGCAGCTAATTTATCGAGCATCACAATATATTCATTGCCCATCCAAGCGTTTCGGTTGTGGTCCGGGGTTCCGAAAACAAGTCGGACGAGTTTGTACAAAGTCGCTTGACTGAAAAACCTATGCATCCCGGGCAAAGGAAGACTATATCGATAAATAGCTCGTGTCGTAAGATGGTGCTTTCCGAGGATTTTCAAAACTTGACCGCGTGACAAGAAGTTCAGCGTCCAGCCGATTGGCCGCACCAGTCCCCATACCGCAAAAACCATCCTGAAAAAGCGACCCATAAAATGGAACGAGTCGGTGAACTCAAGGATCAGAGTGCCTCCTGGCTTCAAAAGCGACACCATTCTGGCAACAAATTCAGTTGGCGAGTCAGTATGAGCCAATACGCCGATACAGATTATCAGGTCAAAAGGACGGGTCTCGAGCTGGGCATTCATTAGATTGTCATTGACCACTTCAACATTATCAGAGAACTCCGGCGGAATTCTTGAACGGGCAATCCAGAGCATACGTTCTGAAATGTCCAGTAATGTGAGGCTGGTTTCCTTTGAAAGCAGCTGTAACGAGATGGTTCCGTCGCCACAGCCGATGTCTAAGATTCGGGCAAACTTTCCCTTCTCAACGAATGATTGGACTGTTTCTGCACGAACCTTGATATCGAAACTTCTCCTGCTCAAATAACGCTGCGTGTCTTCATAGTACTTTTTGACTGCGCTTACTTTACTCATCATGCTTTGCCTCCCGGCGTCGACTTAAGCTGGATAGTGCGATGAACGCGCGCAGGTACCCTCGGCACTTCCAGTTAACCATGAGACTGGACGGATCCATGTCACTGGCCCCCACTGTAGAGACTCGGTTTGCACAGCAACCGCCGGATCTGCTGTCGGCGCACATACGTGATCAAGTCGCGATCCTCGACGCGAGGAAGTCGTTTCAGACAATTTCCGAAGTAGCCCCATAAAAGTCCAGCACCGTCGATGAACGGCGGCACATGGAAGATGCGCTTCGCACACTTGAGCAGCATGAACAACGGATGATAGCCCGTGTTGTAATCCGCCCGGCCGCATTTCACCGAGCTGCGCCAGCTTCCGTCGGCCGCGCCCGTGAGCCGATGCTGAACGAGCAACACTTCACGGAAAGTGTAGGTATGCCAGCCGAGCATGTTGGCTTTCATTTCGTCGATCGTGTCCCAACCAGTCATGGGCACAATTCCGCCGATCGCATCCCAGCATGCGCGGCGGTAGATCTTCGTCGCACCCCGCACATGGAACGGGGGCCCTCCGGTGCCCTCGTCAACAGGCCTCCCATCCACCATGCGGCAAATCATACCGCCGCCGATGCCAAGCCGGTCTTCTCGCGAGAAATGGTAGAAGCATTTCTCGAAATAATCTGGATCAAAGGAAAGGTCGCCGTCCAGCTTGACGATGAAGTCCCAGTCGACCGCTCGCAGGAAGCGGTAGCCGTCTTGAAAGGCCTCCATCACTCCCACACCCGATTTGCGTGCACCGCGGTCCGGGCGGTGCACAGGCCGGATCCAGCAAAACTGTCTGGCATAGCGATCCAAGATTTCGCCTGTCCGGTCACCCGAGCCATCGTTAACAATCACCCACTCGAGAGGGCAGATTGTCTGCGCGAGCACGGACTGGATCGTGCGCGTGATATTCGATTCTTCGTCCCGAGCGGGAGTTATGATGACGTACTTCATCCCAGGCTTCAGGTCAAACCGCAACGGCAAGCGATCAAAAACAACCATCGATGTTGAGAAATTTCAACCCTCAAGGCAGATACCACTGCAATAAAAACACCACTCGTCTGCTGGTCTGTCGCACGCCCTAACACGAAGAAAAGCAACATCATCTCTTCCAAAGTCTGATCGCCGTAGTCGCTTTAGTAGTGTGAATCGCCAATAGCACTGTGAATATCGATTCCACAATTGAGTATGACTTCCGATTCACACAAGAGAATGGCATGCATCAATGAGGGTATTCGGCGGCCGGGCGCCGGAAAAACGCACTTGAATGGGCGCTTGATGAGACCGTCTACGACGTTCCGGCGGCACTGGAAGGCATATGAAGAAGCGAGAAGACCCATCGTCGAAAAACTTCTCGGGGCGGCAGACTCGTGCTCGATGGTACGAAAGCTTTCCTCAGCATATGGGACTTTGCCAGTGACTCCGGCAATCTTAGGTCCGGATAATCCTGCACAAGGTCTTGAGAGGGTTGCGTCAGGGATCTCATTGTCTTCGAACGAATTGCGTTGCTCCCAAAGTGGAACACAACTGGAAATTTGACCCCGCTCCTTAAGACGGAAACCGATGATTTTCTCCCCGAATGGTACCTGAATTCCGTGTTCATCCCATACCATCTAGATTTTTAAGTGCTTGAAGGAATGTGCATTAGCGTCCGTAGGAGAAACTCGGACTTCTACGTGCACAAAGCGGAGAGTCTTGAGTTTCGAACGGTAGGAGACGTAGACCTTTGATGGTCTCGATCTCCCAAGAAGAAAAAAGAAGCTGCGGTTAGTAAGAAAATGTCGCGCTAGCTTCGCAAACTGTACAAACTTTAGTTGAGAAACGTGCAACCGAGGATCTGGCTGATAGGCGTGGATGTCAATACCGCCTCCACGTTTTCAGGCTTACTTTCATCTCACGGGTTCGTTACGGAGCAAGTCACGGAGAAGCCGGTCACATTCGATCGGCATCCGAAACCGACTGCCATCGTGCTGGGCGTTGTGGATTCGGGCATGCCCGCCTTGAACGTTTTGGTTTCGGCTCGAAAGTTGGCTCCTCCAGTTCCTGTCGTCGTACTTGTTGGGCCCGATCAAGCGAGAATCGCTGTCGAAGCCCTAAAACTCGGTGCGACCGATGCAGTTGTGATGCCCCCCGATCCTGCAGATCTTCTATCCATCATCCGTGCCGCACATCAAAATGACGAAGAGAGCGGCGGCGGGCGATCAAAGCTTGAGTATCCTCCGCGTCCCCCGGCTGACGCCGCGGTCTTTGTTTCAAGCAGTCCAAAGATGCTGGAGATGTGGAATGTCGCCGGTAGAGTCGCAAGGACTGACGTTCCTGTTCTCATTCTTGGAGAATCCGGCGCAGGCAAGGAAGTGGTCGCCCGCTTTATCCACCGGCATTCCCGGCGTGCCGACAAACCCGTAGTGAAAGTTAACTGCGCGGCGCTCCCGCAGGACCTCTTAGAGTCGGAGCTGTTTGGATACGAGCGCGGCGCATTCACGGGCGCCGTGGGCGAGAAGCCCGGAAAATTTGAACTCGCGGACAAAGGTTGCATTTTACTTGATGAGATCGGAGAGATGCCGCCCAACCTGCAGGCGAAATTGCTTCATGTTTTGGAGGACGGAGAGTTCAGCAGACTTGGCGGAAAACGGCCTATCAAAGTCGACGTGCGGGTGATTGCGTTAACGAATCGCAAATTGCACGAAGCGATCCCACGAGGCGAATTCCGTGACGATCTCTACTTCCGCCTCAGCGTAGTGAAAATGGATATTCCTCCGCTCCGCGAGCGAAGGGAAGACATTCCCGTGCTGGCCGCCTACTTCTTGAGGCGGCATCGAGACGCTTTGGGAAGTTCGATCGAGGAATTGCCGGCGGAACTAATCGATGCATTTATGCGGTACGACTGGCCTGGCAATGTTCGCCAGCTCGAGAACACGATCCGTCGCTATCTCATCCTGCCTGAACTCGATATGGAACTTCCTGCCGTAGGCGCCATATCCGCATCTTCCCTAGAAGCGCCCAAACGCGCCGTGGCTGCCGCAGCCGCTCCGGGAGCGACAGTGCCGGGCGCTACGGTGGTTCAATTTCCGGGACCGAAGGATTCCATTTCTCTAAAAAAGGTGTCGTCGATGGCCGCCGAACGCGCGGAACGTGAACTGGTCCTGCACGTACTTCAACAAACGAACTGGAATCGCAGTCAGGCCGCGCGCCGCCTCAACATTTGTTATAGAGCGCTCTTGAACAAACTCAAGAAGTGGCAGATCGACCGGCCACGTGCATCCTGATGATAGGATGTGCATGTTCGTTCAATCTCGGTGTGACTATCCGTTCATAATCGGGGTGTGAAAGCCATGAAACACGTATTTTTTCGAAGCTAACCCCCTGTCAAACAAGGTCTGCATTCAATAGTTCCGAAGCTGTCCCGGACCCTAAATTGCTCTAGCCCGTCTGAGCCCACGGACGAGTCTCTTTTCCAAAGCTTATGGTAAAGGAGATGATCTCATGGTAATTTCAAACAGCATTCCAGAATTAGATGCCATATCGAACGTGGAGAACGTCAACAACGAGGCATCCTCCAGCGTTCAATCCGGGCACAACAGGAAGTGGAGCAAGATGCCACGCTTCGAAATTGGTGATCGTGTTGAAATCGTAGGCGAGGTTGGCAATCAATTTCCCTCGAGCATTGGCATTATCACAGCTACAGAAGGGACGTTCGCTCTCCCCAAATTTAGAGTTCGTTTGACAGACGGGACGGAGTCTGCTTTCTGGGATTCTCAGCTGGAGGTTCCCCCCCTCATATTTGCCGACATGATCTATGACACTCACGTATCGCCTGTTCCGCCGGGAATACGTGGTTCTATTTACGAACATCACATGCGATTCATTTCGAGAGAGTTTGATATTCACGTCAAGCTGACTAGATTAGATGAACGGACCACGTTGCATGGACAGTTGTCGGCGAATGGGGTCGCGCCGAAATCCTCTCTCGTTACGTTGCTGCTTAACCGTGGACCGCTGGCGACAACGGTTGCCGATTCCTACGGGGAGTTCAAAGTCGAGCAAATCCCTTCTGGAGACGCAATGCTTGAAATCCTTGTCCCTTCGCGTCGAATCGTCGCCGCATTTGACGTAAGTCCCGTCTAGACAATTCCGCTGCGCGGGGCTTGAGTGTTTTAAGTTCCGATCAACATTCTACTCAGCGGCTTCACGGATCTGGAATTCAAAGAGGTTAGCTTTCGAACCGTCGGAGAATTCAACGGTGTATTCATTGAATGCAGGGCGAAATGGATCTGGTATAACAGCGACAATGACTCCCGAATCACTCGCATACAGGTGCGCATATCGCGGCAGGATGAGGACGGCATCGCCTATCTTGAAACGTTGCACGGAGACCCTTTCAAAACGGGTAACCAGCTGGCTGCCGTGCTATCCCAACACGCGAGGGACAGCACTGGGATGTTGGCGGAGCGGCACAGATTCTCTTCGGTGGGATACTTCGTGCGAAACGGATGGCTTCCATTTCAGCCCTCAACAGCTCACGCTGCAGAGGTCTTCTTCGTTGAGGCGGCGGGCGGGATGTTGACGTGCAGCCCGATGAAGATATAAAAAACGCCTTGACACAACTGGCATTCATGAAGGTGTTGATGTTCCGATTCCTCCAGTTTCGTAGATCCTGCCGACGCATCGAACAGCCGGCGAATCTTGATGCAATTGCTGGTTTCCAGATTCGTTTCCATGGCCCTATTCCTGTACGCACAGGCTGCTAGTTCGTAAGGGAAACATTTGCACCAGATCGATCTGCGCATCCTTGTAGCAAACTATCACCCGATCGGCCGCTCCATTCAGCCTCCGTTGCGGTTCCCCGCTAGGATGCCTTGGCATTGTCGTCTGAAGTAAGAAACATACGAAAGCGATCATTGCAATTCTGGCAGTCGCGGATGTGTTCCTGTTCGCCATCGGTGAGCTCTAGCGGACCGATAATGAACTGGATGAGCCTTTCGTCAGTAATATGCTCAGTCATAATCGTTAGTTTCGGCGGCCATTTCATGACGTCACAACCGTCCTCGGACCCCCCGACCGGGCGTCAGCACGGCAGGGACCGAAGATCGGCCCGGCCGTAATTCCTTGATTTGGTGAGTGGTTGGGAGACGTCGATCTTCCATCTTTCATGAATCGGAATTCCTTTGTTGAATGCCAATTCATGTCAACATCAGAAACAACATTCACATCGCGTACAACTTTTACGGCCCAGCGATGCGGCTCTTTAGGAAACGAACCATACGGGCGGTTATCGGACTGATGAGGCTCACACTCACAGAAATTGGTCGGATATCCGGGCTATAGCGTAGGTGAACAGCGCAGCGCCCTCGGAGTTGAGATGCAACACGTCCGGCTCGTAATGCCGGGCGCTAAGCGTGTTGGGATCGATCGGTACCAATGTTGACACTCCAATTCCTTGCGCAATGCTGATCAGTTTGCGAACGGCGTTCTCGGATGATGGAACCGGCGGAGCCAGCAATATCATTTTGGCCCCGTGCGCCTCGCATAAGTCACGAAGCGTTTTCAATCGAGCTTCCGCGACCTCTTCAGTGTCGGGTCCGAGTGTCGTGGGCCGCTGTGCCTGAATCAGCAGCGTGAAAAGGTCAGTAAAATGCGGAATCGTGTGACGAAGGATTTGTGTTCGAATAATGCTATGCGTGCTAGAAAATGCGCTCCAATGCGCCAGTAACAAACTGCTTTCAGCCGTGTGGCCCAAACCCAAGTCCGAACTTACATGGAGTAAGTCTGGAGTATCAAAGAACAACATCGGAGAGTACTCGGTGCGCACTCGGTTCCAAAGAAGGCTGTTGGCTTCGAGTTGGACGACAACCACCTGCGGTCTAGCCCCTAGGCGGAAGATGCGCCGCAGCCCATATAACCAGTCATAATAGCCGGTAGCTTCCAAAAAGATCGGATAAATGCGTAACCTCTTGGACGTCAGCTCTTGAAGCCGGTCTACTTGGACGCCCTCCAAAAATAAGGAATTGCCGATCATCACGACCGACGCCGGCTCGCCGGGTCCCGCCGGACGCGCTCCAACTGCTCGATTGAGTTGCTGCGATACGCGCCGATAGGTCACGGAGTGATGCTTGAGCATGTACGCAGACAAACCCTCCAGCGCGATGAGAAAAGCGAACGAGATTCCGCACATCAGCTTCGCGTAAGTCAGGGCCGGAGATTTAGAATTGGAAATAAATAAACGCATTGGAATCGTTCCCCGTAAAGAGCACAAGCACGATCAGAGCAGCGGCGGCCAACGCCGTACGCACCGTGTAGCGTGCCTTCGCAAATGGATATTCCTGTTCATTCGCTTCCATCAACAGATCCACTCCAAGCAAAGGAAGCGCAAAGACACACAACGTTGCGAATGCGGCGGCATACTCAGTCCGCCACGTAAAGTCGAAGAGTCCACGGAGCATCTGTAGGGCTGAACCGAGTGATGTCGACCGGAAGAATAGCAACGTCAGGCAGAAAATATTGAAAGTAACGATCCGTTGCGCCCACACCGAGAAGAAGCTCTCAGAGGAGGTCGCTCCTCCGAGTTTATCTTTCGGCGGAAAGAGCGTGTGCTCGACCAACAGGGCAACGCCCTGAATAGCACCAAAAACGACATACGTCCAAGCTGCTCCATGCCAGAGCCCTGCAAGGACCATAGTGATCAACAGATTTCTGCAAGTTTTCCATTTGCCGTGTTCGCTGCCACCCAACGGAATATACAAGTAATCCCTCAGCCACGCACTCAAACTGATGTGCCAGCGGCGCCAGAATTCCTGGAGCCGCTTCGAGAGATAAGGCTGCCGGAAGTTAACCATGAAATGGAAGCCGAGTAACTGAGCGCTGCCACGCGCGATATCACTGTATCCGCTGAAATCTCCGTATACCTGCCATGCGAACGCGTACGTTCCAATGAGAACGACCCAGAGGTTGGGAGGCCCAAGTTGACCGCCGAAGGCGGCATTCGCGAGGAGAGCACAATTGTCTGCGACCACGCACTTGCGGACTAGGCCGGAAATAATCAGCAGCATCCCATCAAAGAATCGATCGGCATCGAATTCACGCCGTTTCTGCACCTGCGGGAGCAGGTGGCTTGGTCGCTGGATCGGCCCCGCGATTAAATGGGGGAAGAGGCTGATGAAGAGGGCATAATCCACAAAAGAACGGGCTGGCTCAATACGTCCTTTATATACGTCGACGATATAAGCCACTTCTTGAAATGTATAAAAAGAAATGCCGGGCGGGAGAAGAATGCGGATTAGCGGAATGGGAATGTAATGGACCCCAAATGTTGCCAAGACATCCGCAAAGGAATCCACGAAGAAATTAAAATATTTGAACAGACCGAGAATTCCAAAATTCAGGACGAGCGAAAAGATCAACCAATGTTTGCGAGTCCGTCCGTCAGGAGCTGCGGAGATCTTCTGCGCGATTAGAAAATCCATCGTTGTGCTGCCGACCATGAGTGCCAGAAATCGCCAATCCCACCACCCGTAGAAGAAATAGCTCGCGAACAGTAAAAAGACGTTCTGGCGGCGGTAAGTCAGTTGCCAGTAAGCTAGAACGACGGGGATGAGGAAGACGAAATATATTAACGAGTCGAAAAGCATAGCGCTGGATCCGTTGACTTCACTCCGGACTATTGCTCATCAAAGAAACTCTTCCAAATGGAACGACTTCCATTTTTTCAATCCCCCCACTTGCACGCCGGCCGCCAGCCAGGCATGTCTTGCAATGTGCTGATCTGAGAGGGTTGGCCGTGGATCTGGGCAGTTCGGATGTGCAGGCTGGTTGCCATTGTGAATAGCTGGGCAATTCAATGTGAATTGCTGTTCACAATCCAATGCGAATTACCATTTCCACATCCGGGTTGTATTCCAAAACCCCGAAATAAAAAGGCCTAAGGTTTCAAGGGACTTCGCCCTAAAAACAACGGATCTCTCCCCTCATTCCAGAACTGGCACTGTCCTTGCATTGAGGCACACGAGAGGTGCGGGACAGTGCGAGCAAAGATAGGGTGTGCACCATTAGACGCCCCGGCGAACTTCAAGACGCCCCCGCGAATCGAGAAAAGGACGCAAAGCTCATGAATCGATACCTTCGACGTGTGCTGTTTGGCGGACTGGTCTTATGTCAGGCTGCCGTCGGGGGCGCGCAGAGTACCAACCCCGGAGACCTCATTGCTCAGATCATCATTCCCGAAGCTGCTAACGGTTTCTTCGGCAAGGCCATTGGCTATGACGGCCAATACTTGTATTACGCCGAATTTGCCGGGAGCGTCCTCCACCGGATCAACGTACCTCCCCCAGGCGTGAGTAATGCGGCAGGGCATATCGACATCCTTATCCAGGGTGCGCCCTCGGGAATTATGGCGATCTCATACGACGCCGGCCGCGACGCGTTTTGGGCGATAGGAGGCGACGGCTTGTCGATGTACTTGATGCAAAAGACCGGGGAGGCGACACTCCGGTTCACCATCGATCCAACGACGGATCGCCCAAGCAACTGCAGGCCGAGGGGAGGGTTCTATACGGAGAATTGCCCGAGCGAATCGAAAATCAACTATGACGCGACGGACGACACGATTTGGTATGCGCCCGACACATCCGAGCGCATTTATCATTATCGTACTGTACCCGATGCCTTGGGGACCGCCCAACTCGTCGACGGCACACCGTGGGTGGATGTCGACGTCACGCCCAACGACATGTCCATCGAGTGCGGTTACAGCATAGTGAGCGGCATCGCTGTCGGAGGCAGCTATTTGTTCGT